>JAAVYP010000001.1 GCA_022791195.1 Clostridiales bacterium
AAAATAAAAGCAGTCGGTTCACACAAGGAATTAATAAAGACATGTCCGGCATATGCAGAAATGTTCAACAGACAAAAGGATGCGTATAGCATAGAGCATGTAAACCAAGATTAATTAGGTGAGATGATGAAAACATTACATAAAATAAGATTAGCAGTTCTTAATTTCAAATATTTATTAAAGTTTGTTAGTTCATCGGGAATCATGGCTTTGTTCATATTTGCGATTACTTCATTAGCGATTGGATATTTTCCGGTTATGATTTCGCAAATTCAGGCTGTTTTATACAATGTTATCAATAGCTATGCAATGATTCACGAATATCAGAATGATTATGTGGTGTTAATCGCGGTAGCCACCGCATTAACCTATATTGTGTATAACGAATTTAGCAGTATTAACATATATAGAAAACTTTCGTTGGGTTTAAAAGTTGAGCAAGCAATCTCAAAGAAACTGATCGAAAAAATGCAGAACATTGATTTAATCAATTATTCGTGCGTTGAGTTTCGATGCAAATACGATAAAATATTTAGAGGGGCAAACCAAAACCCGGCCGAGTTGTTTCATACGGTATTAGGTGTTGTTTCCAAAATTGTTGCACTGGTATCATTTTCTGTGATAATACTTATCTATTCTCCGCTTTTATTGATTCCGACATTTGCTTTATCTATCATACATATGTTTATTTCTTTAAAAATTTCAAATCTTAATCGAGTTAAAAACGATGAATGGTTTCAATCGTTAAGATATGAAAAATATTACGAGGAAAGATTAACTGATTCTAAAATGAATCTTGAAAGGAAATTTTTTAGAATTTCTCCTTTTTTAAAAGTTAAATATCAACATTATCTTCAGCAAAACAACAAAAAAGAATATAATTATGATAAGAAAAAAAGAATTTTAAATTTTGTGTTAGAGGCGACTCAACTGTCATTGCTAGCTGTTTTCACATTATATTTGGCAAACGAAACACGAACAGGCGTGATTAATATTGGTGTTTATTCTTTAATTTTATCGTCAGTTACCGGTATTATTGATAATATGACGGGTATTAACATAGCCATATCAACATTTTATGAAAGTTCGCTATATGCAAACGACATGAGAGAATTTATAGAGGACAAAACAACATCATTATTAATGAATAATGGTGAAATAAAACCTAAAATGGGGAAGGGGCACAAAATTGAGTTTAAAAATGTGTATTTTAAATATCCAGATATGGATAGCTATGTATTTGAAAACCTGAGTTTTGTGATCCAAAGCGGTGAATCTGTTGCGTTTGTAGGGGATAACGGATGCGGAAAAACAACGATTATTAAATTAATATGTAAATTGTATACACCAAACCAAGGTACGATATTGATTGATGATGTCGATATTATGAAATATGATACAGCTGCATTATACAAGCTATTTGGTATTTGCTTTCAAAAAAACGGAAAGTATGCCTTTTCTGTTAAAGATAATATTTACATGGGTAATGTAGATAAGGTATATGATGAGGAACGCGTGAATCAATCGGCGGTTTTTGCTCGTGCAAATGAATTTGTTCGTCAATATAAAGACGGCTTTTCTACTGTTTTGTCAAAAGAGTTTGATGAAACGGCGACAGAACCATCTGAAGGCGAGTGGAAGAAAATTGCATTAGCAAGAATTTTCTATCGTAATAGTGATATCATGATGTTCGATGAGCCTTCAGCATCGATTGACCCTGTCTCTGAACATGAATTGTTTAATTATATTATGGAATGTTCAAAAAACAAGCAAATTATATTGATTTCTCATCGATTAGGCAATATTGTTCATATGGATAAAATATTTCTGCTTGATGGCGGCAAAGTTTTAGAAGAAGGAACACACAAAGAATTGATGCGTTTTCAAGGTGAATACTATGATATATTTACCAAACAAGCGCAAATGTGGAATGAAGCTGCTGTCTGAATCTAATGTAAATGTTGTCTCAAACTGCTATCATGCGAGCGGATGGGACATTGCATTCCAGGTGGTTGATATCTAAAAAGCAGATGAGATACAATCGTTGCGGCGTATCCATAGTGATGGCAAAAAGAGGACTAAGACGATGAAATTTTTAAATAATCTGAAATTCATGCTTCAATTTATAGGAAAGCATAATAAATTGTGGCTTTTCTTAACGGCGCTGAATACAGTATTGCATGCAGTTTCTCCCTTAATGAATATGATTCTTCCTAAATATATCATTGATGCTATTTTTGAAGAGAAAAGCTTTTATGAGGGCATGTATTGGGCTGCTATTTTAGTGGGAAGCAATCTGCTGGTTCAATATATGTCAGGCGTGCTGGGATATATGCTCGCCAAGCAAAAGAACAAGCTGTTTTGTGCGTTTAACACCTATATTGCCGAGCTTGTTATGGATATGGACTATAAAGAACTTGAAAATCCAGAAACATTAGATATGAAAGAAAAAGCAATGAGAAGTGCGTTTTCCGGCGGCAGAGGATTCTGCGGCAGTGTTGAGGTTTTCTTTGGTATCATGACGAGCGTCATTGTGTTCATTGGCGCTGCTTTGAAAATGACCGAGTTAAATCCGTTGCTTGTTCTTGTTATTTTAGCCGTTGTTGTACTCAATACTCTATTCAACAGCAAGATTAATAAGGATAATTATAAACTGGATCAGGAAAAAGCGCCGATTGAACGAAAAAACGGATATGTGTTTAATCTGATCAGTGATTTCACTATCGGTAAAGAAGTAAGAATCTACGGTCTGAAAGACTATATCATCAACAAGTATAAGGAAACAGCGTCGGAAAGCAATCGGTTTTACAATAAGGCATTTTGGAACAACACGAAAAATGGATTGTTTTCAAGCACAACGGCAAATTTACAGTTGATTTTTGTATATTTTATTTTGTTTGTGCAAGTGTTTAACCATGAGAATTTTACATATGGCGATTTTAGTGTCCAGTTCAATGCGGTGAATACCTTGTCCCAGTCGCTTTTATCCATTATCAGCAGTGTTCTTGCCATTAATCAAATGGGATTTTATATTGATGATTTAATTCGCTTTGTCCAATTGCCCCGTATAACGTATGATCAGGGAATAACACCAGAGAAATGCCCGGTATATCATTTTGATTTTGTGAATGTTTCTTTTAAATATCCCGGTGCGAATGAATATGCACTTAAAAACATTAATCTGCATTTTTCTACAGATCAAAAGCTGTCTTTTGTAGGATTAAACGGAGCCGGTAAAACGACGTTCGTCAAATTACTGCTGAGGTTATATGATGTAAGCGATGGTGAAATTTTATTAAATGGTATTAATGTAAAGGACTATAACTATTCCGAATACGTTACTTTGTTTTCTTCTGTATTTCAGGATTATAAATTGTTCGCTTACAGTGTGCAGGAAAATATTGTTTTGTCGGAAAACAATCCCGATCAGGAAAGACTTGAAAAAGCAATGCAAGAAAGCGGCGTTAACAGTTTTATTAACGGAAAAGAAAAGGGAATCAATTCCTTTGTGTATAAGATTTTTGATGCGTCTGGCTTTGAGCCGTCCGGCGGCGAAGGACAAAAAATTGCAATTGCCAGAGCGCTTTATAAAGATGCGAAATTTGTTATACTTGATGAACCAACATCTGCACTTGACCCGATAGCAGAATATGATTTGTATAATAAACTTCATCATTTAGTAAGAAATAAAGGATGTTTATTTATTTCACATCGATTATCATCTACTATTTTTGCAGACCAAATATTTGTATTTGAAAATGGAGAAATCGTTGAGAGAGGCAGTCATAAAGAACTCATGTTGAGCACGGACGGCTTATATAAAAACATGTTTGAGAAACAAGCTTCGTATTATAAGGAGAATGAATGCTTTGACAATCGTGATTGTTGATTCTGGTTGTTCTGGTGCCCAGGTCTTTATCATCAGCACTGTAAACAATGTGTATAAAATACCTGTTTTATTTACAACAAAAAGGCTTTAGATATGGTTTCAGGGTAAAAAAAGACCTTGTGGGATTACTCCTACAAGGTCTAATTTTTGATAATGATTTTTGCTTTTTGGTTTATAAAGGACTTTGCCCGAAAATTATATTTTATTTTTTCTGATCAAAAATACTTTCATAGTTTTTTTGTTTTTCAATATTCTTCTTTTTAATAGCGTGCAGCCAGCCGGTTAAGCCTGCTATGCATGCGTAGAAAATAACAAAAAGGATACAGGCAATCATCATGAATTTACCTTCTTGATACAAAGGTTGGGAAAGATGTTTTTCGTAAAAGGAAAATGCTAACTTGGCAAAAGTAAAAAATAGAGCAGAATTGAGTAAAAAATGGATTATGTATCGCAAAACAATGTTTATTTTATGTGTTCTCAGCACAAAATTTGTCAATGCGATACCGCAGGTGTAGCCCACGATCAGATAAAAAACGGTACTTACAATAGCGCTGGTAATGCCAGACGGGATGGTAATCACAAATAAAAAAAGACATATGAGGACGGTGTAAGTACACATGGGATAGATAATTTTGTTTTTAATAATCGATAAAAATTTCATGTTATTTTTCCTTTGTTCTAAAATGCTAAAGATGTATTGTTATTCCCTTATAATAAACTTCGTTATTGAAACATAGATGGAAACTAACTGAAAGCTTTACGGTTTTAGCACAACCGAAATTTCGCTTGTGAAAGCGAAAAGCTAAACTTTAGAAGCAAATCTTTTATTTGCTTCTATTATACCATAAAAAGATATGAATGCCAATAACCTCATGATATTCAGTCGGTTTGTATATTGTTGACTTTTACAGGTACTTATATTATAATAAAATGAAGTTTAAATATAAAAAGGATTTTACAGCATGAAAAGAAGAGAAAGCCGACAATACGCATTAGAACTGATTTTTGAAGGATCTTTTCATAATTTTGAAAATCCTGCTGTTCTGTACGAAAATGCAGTATCTGTTAGAAATTTTAAGGACAATGAATATATAAAAACACTTTTTTTCGGCGTGTGTGATAAACGGAGTGAAATTGATGTGTTAATCGAAGAGACGGCCCAGGATTGGAAAGTAGAACGTATTTCAAAATTAACACTGGCCGTTCTTAGACTCGGTATTTTTGAAATGAAATACCAAGTGGATGTGCCTTTTAATGTGGTAATTAATGAAGCGATAGAGCTTCTTAAAGAATATGACTGCGATCCGTCGACTGCCTTTGTAAATGGGATTTTGAATAAAATCGCTGAAAAAGAAGGATTAAAGAGTGTATGAATTTTGCTTCACTTGCTTTTGATACAAGCAATTATACAACATCGGTAGCGGTATGTCAATTTAACCGTATTGTTGAAAATAGAAAACAACCTGTTGTAGTAAAAAAAGGAAATCGCGGCATACGGCAATCCGATGCCGTTTTTGCGCATACAGTGAATCTGGCGCAAATGATGGAATCGTTGCATCAATATGCGTTTGATTGTATTGGTGTATCGACCAAACCACGGGATGTGGAGGGGTCTTATATGCCTTGTTTTTTGCCGGGTCTTACTTGTGCCAAAACGGCGGCTGGTTTATTGGGTGTTCCTTTGTATGAGTTTTCGCATCAAAGAGGGCATATTGCCGCCGCTCTTTATGCCGTTAACCGGCTGGATTTATATGAGCAAAAATTTATTGCATTTCACCTTTCGGGCGGTACTACTGAAATGCTTTTATGTGATTCTGGTTCTATCACCAAAATTGGTGGTACACTGGATATTAGTGTAGGTCAGTTAATTGATCGCACAGGGGTCAAACTCGGATTTTCTTTCCCGTGCGGCGCTGCCATTGATCAAACCGCTTTAGAAGCAACAGATGAGAAAATTTCTGTTTCTCTAAAAAATAACGGTTGTTTTTGCAATTTGTCGGGTGTAGAAAATCAGGTGGATGATCTCCTAAAAAAGGAATATGATGCTGGCTATATTAGTCAATTTGTGCTGATGAATGTCCGGTGCGCTGTAGAAAATATGCTGCGGGCAGCACAGCTTACCTATGGTGCGCTGCCTGTTTTATTTTCGGGCGGTGTGAGCGCCAGTAAAGTGCTTAAACGGTATTTTATACCTCATTACAATGCGCTTTTTCCGGACGCTGCTTTTTCTCTTGATAACGCAGCGGGTATTGCCGTATTGGCTGTAAAGGAGCATTATGGAAACATCAAATCATAATATTGTTACCGTATCGCAAATTGGTTCTTATGTAAAAAGACTGTTAGAAAGCGATATTAATTTAAAAAATATTTATGTAAAAGGTGAGATTTCAAATTTTACTCATCACAAAACAGGTCACCTTTATTTTGATTTAAAGGATGAGGGCGGCGTGCTAAACGCGGTTATGTTTGCCGGAAGTGCCAAAAAGCTGAATTTTAATCCGGAAAATGGCATGATGGTTGTTGCCTGCGGACGGTTGACATCCTATGAAAAGGGAAGCCGTTATCAGATTATTGTGGGTTCTATGGAGCCGGACGGCATTGGCGCGCTCTATATTGCTTTTGAAAAGTTAAAAGCAAAATTGCAGCAAGAAGGGCTTTTTGATCCTGCCCATAAAAAGCCAATTCCTAAAATTCCCACCCGGCTTGGCGTGGTTACTTCACCAACCGGAGCGGCTATTCGAGACATTATTAATGTAAGCGGCCGCCGTTTTCCGTTTGCAAAGCTTGTGCTTTATCCTGCTTTGGTACAGGGTGAAGGCGCAGCCGCCAGTGTGTGCGACGGTATTCGCTATTTTAACCAAACGAAGTCGGTTGATGTGATCATCATTGGCCGGGGCGGAGGATCGATTGAAGATCTTTGGGCTTTTAATGACGAAACATTGGCCAGAGTTATCTATGATTCAGAGATTCCGATTATTTCAGCGGTTGGACATGAAATTGATTTCACCATTGCCGATTTTGTCGCTGACCTGCGTGCACCTACGCCGACAGCCGCTGCTGAGCTGGCTTTACCGGATACAGAGGATTTAAAAAGAAGAATTAATAATATAACCGAGCGTATGCGCTCTCAGTTAGCCAATCGATGTGCGGTGTATCGCCAGACGGTAAGTCGTTTTACGGCTTCGCGCGCGTTGGCCTCTCCCCAAAATACAATTGATGACAGACGCTTGGCTGTGGCTTCTTTATATGATCATATGGAAAAAGATTTACAATTAATTTTATCAAATAAGCGAAATGCGTTTGTTCGTTCTTCGTCAGCTTTAGAGCCGCTGAATCCATTAGCAGTCATAAAACGGGGCTATGCGGCTGTATATACAGAACAGAATATGCTTGTGCAGAGCACAAAACAATTAACGCCGGGACAATCGGTGCATTTTAAGCTCAGTGATGGTAATGTGCTGGCTGAAGTAAAGAAAATCGAAGAGCAGCCAAAGGGAGGCTTGTAATATGGAAACAAAAAAAGAGGAACTCACTTTCGAGGCGGCCTTGGCCCGCTTAGAAGTCATTGTAAAAAGCTTGGACAGCGGCAATGTTCCACTGGACGAATCGCTTGGTTTATTTGAAGAAGGCGTTTCGTTAGTTAAACTGTGCAACAGTCGCTTGGATCATGCTGAGCGTAAAATCAAAATATTGGTTGATGGGGAAGAGACGGATTTTCAGTGATGAACCAATGTTTAAACGAAGCACTGCAAACTGATATTACTTGTATTAATGAAGCACTGCACCAGTGTTTTGCTTCTGATGCTGACTATGCCGTCTTGTTTGACGCTATGCGTTATAGCTTGGAAGCAGGCGGAAAAAGGGTTCGCCCGTTTTTGACATTAGAATTTTGCCAGATGCTTGGCGGTCAAAAGCAAACGGCACTGCCTTATGCCTGTGCCATTGAAATGGTGCATACCTATTCGCTAATTCACGATGATTTGCCCTGCATGGATAATGATAATTTGCGTCGGGGCCGGCCGACTAATCACATTGTTTTTGGGCAGGGGGTAGCTATGTTGGCTGGCGATGCGCTCTTAACCCAAGCTTTTGCGGTGGCCAGTACTTCTGATGCGCCTAATACTGTGCCAGCCATTCAGCTTTTGGCGGAATGTGCAGGTCCTTTCGGCATGATTGGCGGTCAGCAAATGGATTTGATTGGAGAAACAACCAGCTATTCTTTAGATACACTTATAAAAACATATCACTTGAAAACAGGCAAACTGATTGCATGTGCATGCTTATTAGGTGTGTTGTCTGCCGGTTTTTCCAAGGATTCCGCTCCATACCAAGCGGCCGAACAGTATGCAACATGCATAGGCATCGCCTTTCAGGTGATTGACGATATTTTAGATCAATATGGAGATGAAACGCAAATCGGCAAATCAATCGGCAGCGATTTGCAGCAAAGCAAATCGACCTTTCTGACTTTGATGAGCCGGGAAGAGGCCTTTGATTATGCTAAAAAGCTAACCGAACAAGCCAAAGCCGCGCTTGCTTCGTTCGAGCAAAGGGGCGTACTTTGTGCGTTTGCCGATTCTCTATTGCAACGAATCAAATGAGATTAGATGTTTATCTTGTGGAAAATGGACTTGTGCCAACACGCCAAAAAGCAAAAATACTGATCGTTAGCGGTGCTGTTTTTGTCGATGGCAAGGTTGTAACCAAGCCGGCATTCGATCCGGAACAAAAGAATGTGGAAATTAAAGGTCCACAGGAGAAATATGTCAGCCGGGGCGGCGACAAATTAGAAGCGGCACTTGCGGATTTCGAGATTGATGTATGTGGAGCAAAATGCATTGATATCGGTGCTTCCACAGGCGGTTTTACCGATTGCCTTTTGCAGCACGGTGCCTCATTTGTGCTCTGTGTCGATTCAGGGACAGGACAGCTTCATAAACAGATAGCAAATCATCCTAAAGTGCGCCAGCTTGAAAAATTTAATGCAAGGCGATTGACAATACAAGATGTGGGCTTTAAAGCGAATTGTATTGTGATGGATGTTTCGTTTATTTCGCAAACCTTGTTATATGAACCAGTTGTTTCTCTGTTAGACGAAGACGGCGTCTTTATCAGTCTTGTCAAACCTCAGTTTGAAGCGGGCAGAGAAAATGTGGGCAAAGGCGGTCTTGTCAAAAAGCGTGCTGTCCATATCCGTATTTTACAGCACATACAAAGTGCGGCGGCCGAGAAAGGCCTTTTTTGCCACAAGCTAATGTGTTCACCTCTTCGCGGTGGAGATGGCAACATTGAGTATTTGGCTTTATTCCGAAAGCAAAAAACGGATGCCGTCATTGATATTGAAAAAATTGTATCTGCACAGGTGGACCGCGGCTTGCATTAAAGCAGAACGGAGATTCACAGAATGAAATACATCGCCTTGATTCCGAATATATATAAGGATAAAGAATTAACTTATTTCCATAACATTAAAGAACTGCTTCTTTCTTGTTTGATTACTGTCTGTGTGCCAACGGAATATCAAGCATTATCGTTGGGGGAAGGGGTTTTTTATACTGATTCCTTAGACAGTATAGACTTAATGATTGTCATTGGCGGAGATGGAACTATTTTAAAGCATTCAGTACAAGCGGCAGCGCATAACATTCCGCTTTTGGGCATCAATTTAGGAAAAGTTGGCTATATGGCGTCGGTGGAAAAAGATAATCTCGAACAGCTTTGTGACATTGTAAAAGGACATTATTCAATTGAAAAACGAATGATGTTGGAAATTACAGCTCTTGACAAAATTTATTATGCGCTGAATGATGCAGTCATTTCAAACGGCGGTGTTTCCAGAATGGTAGATATAGAACTGGAAAGTGACCAAATGACAGTTTGCCGGTATTATGCCGATGGCATTATTCTTTCTACACCAACCGGATCCACCGCATATTCTCTTTCAGCCGGAGGACCGGTGATTGATCCTGAGCTGGATTGCATCTGTGCCACGCCAATTTGTCCGCATTCTTTAACGGCAAGACCAGTGATTTTTTCAAAAAAATCGTCCCTGACGGTCTATACGCACAGTCCGGAAAGAAATCTTTTTTTGTCGGTTGACGGTTCGGATAATTTGGAAATTCCTGAGGCTGGCACAGTTAATATTAAAAGCTCGCCTTATATGCTTTCACTTGTGAAAACCTATTCGCAGAATTTTTATAAAACGCTAAATGCTAAATTAAATTAATGACAGCATAAAATATGGTTAAATATGAAAAATGAACGACAGGCGAAAATTCTTTCGCTGATCAAAGAAAAAAATATAGAAACGCAGGAAGAACTCACTTCTTTGCTGTTACAGGCTGGTTACAAAGTAACACAGGCTACGGTGTCGCGCGATATTAAGGAATTGAAAATCATTAAAATCGCAGGGGAGAAGGGCGGCTATAAATATGCTTCTGCTTCTACCGATCGTTCAGGTGTCAGAGCCAAGTATAAAAAGATTATTGAAGAAACGGTTTTGAGCGCTTCTTATGCTGAAAATCTCGTGGTAATAAAGACTTTTTCAGGCATGGCACAGGCAGCTGGCGCTGCTATTGATGCTATTGCGTTTTCGGAAGTTCTTGGTTGTATTGCGGGTGATGATACACTCATTGCCGTAGCAAATGGGGAACAAGCTGCATGCGCTATGACGGCAAAAATTAACGATATGCTTCATCATTAATATAAGGCGCTATTACCATTAACCACGAAAGGAGGGGGCTGCATGCTGTTAGCTTTACATATCGAAAACATAGCCGTAATCAAAGAATTGGATATTGATTTTTCAGCTGGTTTTAATGTATTAACGGGCGAAACCGGCGCGGGAAAATCGATTATTATTGATTCAATTAATTTGATTATGGGAGCCAGAGCCGATAAGGAGTTTATACGTGCCGGTGAAGAAAAAGCGATTGTCAGTGCCGTATTTGTGCAGAATGATCAGCGTGTTCATGAGCAACTGCAAGCATATGGGCTTCCCCATGACACTGATGAGGTGATGATCTATAA
This sequence comes from Clostridiales bacterium, assembly GCA_022791195.1. GTDB lineage: Bacteria > Bacillota > Clostridia > Oscillospirales > CAG-272 > CAKSEI01. The sequence goes on from JAAVYP010000001.1 coordinate 10,919, forward strand.
AGAATTGTGCAGTGACGGCAGAACAATGACAAAAGTAAACGGGCGTACGGTATCGGTCAGCGCGCTTCGGGAAATTGCCAAGCATTTAGTTACGATTCACGGACAGCACGATAATCAATCTTTACTCAAAAGCGAAACACATATTCTTTATTTGGATGCCTTTGCAGGCTTGCAGGCGCAGAAAGAGGAATATAAAAAAGCCTATGAGCAATATGTGGCTATCAAAGAACGCATACAAAAAAGCCGCATAGATGAACAGGAAAAACAGCGCCAAATTGATCTGCTTCGCTATCAGTTAACTGACATTGATGCCGCCAAACTCAAGGCAGGTGAGGAAGAGGCACTGACCGAAACAAAAAAGAAGATTAAAGATCTTGATAAAATTAATCGCAGTACGGCGATTGTCTTTAAAGCGCTTTATGAAAATGACAAGGGCGCTGCGGCTGTATTGCTGATCGATAAAGCTGTAGCCGCACTAACGGCGATAGAAAGTCATATTGATAACAGCGGTGAGTTGATTGAAGCGTTAACGGAAATTCGCGCCACGATAGAAGAGATAGCCTATAAAGTGCAGGCGCAGACTGTATCTATTACTGGCGATCCGGAAACAATGCTAACAAAAATTGAATCAAGACTTGCCCATATCGAAAAATTACAGAAAAAATATGGCACCACGATCGAGGAGGTTTTGGCATATCGGGCATCGCTTCAGCAGCAATTGGATGATCTGTTAGATGCCGAAGAAAAGAACGAAGCATTGGAAAAGGCGCTTTGTGCTGCGCATGACGAAGCTTTTCGCTTGGCGAAAGCCTTGTCTCTCAATCGCGCCAAGGCTGCTAAGACTTTGCAGGAAAACATCATGAACGAGCTTGCTTATTTAGAGATGAACAAGGCACGTTTTGAAACAGCGATTCATCCCAAGGAAGAGTTAGGGCCGGATGGCCTTGATGAAGTCGAGTTTTTAATTGCAACGAATATAGGCGAAGGGATGCATCCGCTTTCTAAAATAGCATCAGGCGGCGAACTTTCGCGTATTATGTTGGGAATAAAATGCGTTTTAGCCTCGGCGGATGCAGTTTCTCTCTTGATTTTTGATGAAATTGATACCGGTATTTCCGGCCGCACTTCTCTAAAAATAGGACATAAATTAAAACAGCTTGCTAAAGATTATCAGGTCATTTGCGTGACACATTCTGCGCAGATTGCATCAGTAGCGCAAGCACACTATTTAATTTCAAAGGAAGAAAAAGAAGGCCGGGTGTATGGCCAGGTAAAACAATTGGACGAAGCAGGACGGACGGAGGAAATTGCTCGTATTATTGGCGGCGCTTCGATCACGCCAGCTGTGCTTGCTACGGCGCAAGAACTTTTAAAGCAGGGAAGCTTAGAGTAATATATGATCAATTCATTTTGCCCACTGGGCTGAAAGGCGGATGTATATATTTTATGTCTTTAATCGAAGAGATGCATAGTCATCAGATTCAATTTTGTCTTGATGAACCAATGCGTAAACATACAAGTTTTCGCATTGGCGGACCAGCAGATTATTTCATTTCTCCTGCCGATGAAGAAGCGTTAATGACAATAATATCTTTATTGCGTCAAGAGAAAATTCCTTATTTTATCGCCGGCAATCTAAGCAATGTTGTTTTTGACGATGCGGGATATCGGGGAGCTGTTATTTCAACAGAGAGACTGAATCATATCACCCATATCGATTGTACGCTGCACTGTGGATGCGGCGTTAACCTTTCCGTGGCAGCTAATACAGCTTATAAGCATGCGCTTACCGGTCTTGAATTTGCATACGGCATCCCCGGAACTATAGGCGGGGGCATTTACATGAATGCAGGTGCTTACGGCAGTGAAATGGCCAATATTGTCGATCAAGTATGCTGCTTTGACAGTGCTGAAAATAAAGTAAAGACGTTCTTACAAAAAGACTGTCAATTTGGTTATCGTTCCAGCATATTTCAACACAGTGAACTGATTCTTTTATCAACCATTCTTACGCTGCAAGAAGGAGAAAAAAAAGCAATTAAAGAAAAAATGGATACACATATGTCTGCGCGAAAAAGCAAACAGCCGCTTTCTTGGCCGAATGCGGGCAGCGTATTTAAACGGCCGCAGGGGCATTTTGCCGGTGCAATGATTGAAGAGCTTGGTCTAAAAGGAGCCTCGGTTGGCGGGGCGGCTGTTTCTGAAAAACATGCCGGCTTTATTATCAATACCGGCAACGCGACTTGTTCAGATGTGAAAGAACTGGTTGCTATGATACAAGAAAAAGTATACTCTGCTTATGGCATTTCACTTGAATGCGAAATTCAGTTTGTTGCGTCATGAATTCTTTTAGTATAAAAACCAAAAATGACCTTTGTTCTTCGTACATAAAGAAACAATGCTGTCAGATTGCCTTTTTATATGGCTATTGGTATGGCTCCGAGTCGTGCAGCGAGCATGAAATTGTTTTTTTCTTTGAATCAGAGGCTATCAAAGCGTATGTATCCAAAATATTGTCTGATGTTTTTTCGCTTGCGTTTTCGCCAGAACAGGCGGTGGAAATCTGCAATGAGGATATGATAAAAAAAATATTTTCATTATTCGATTCGGATGGTTCTTGTGCGATTAGTGATATTATTTACACCTGTGAGCATTGTTCACGATATTTTATGAGAGGACTTTTTTTATCGGCAGGTCATTTGACCGATCCCCATAAATCTTATCAATTAGATTTTACCGGTTTATCAGAGGAGAAAACTTCAGAATTGTACCGCTTTTTATCATGGCAGGGATTGCCGGCTGGTCGTTCATACCGGAACGGTAAACCTATTCTGTATTATAAAAGTATGGTTAAAATAGAGGCTTTTCTTCGTTTTATATTGGCTTCATCAGCGGTTTTTGAGTTGATTAATGCAGAAATGATTGGCGAAGAACGAAACGAGTTAAATCGACTTGGTAATTTTGAAAATGCAAATTTAAAACGAACAATATCAGCCGCCAGCGAACAAATTACTGCTGTAAAGCAATTATTAAAATCACGTCAGATCAAGCGGCTGCCGATTGAACTTCAATACACGGCTGAGCTTAGAATGAAATACCCAGAAGCATCGCTGGCTGCGTTAGCGGCACTGCATGAACCGCCTATTACAAAATCAGGCTTGACGCACCGGCTTAAAAAAATTGTTGAAACAGCACAGGCTTTATAGTCTATAATCAACATGAAAGGCAAAGAGACATGAATGATTTTGTTCATCTCCATTTACATACCGAATATAGTTTGTTAGATGGCGCCAGCCGTATTAAGGATATACCAGAGGCGATTGAGCAACTGGGTCAAAAAGCTGTGGCTATCACTGACCACGGTAACATGTATGGCGTAGTTGCGTTTTACAAAGCCTGTAAAGCGCGCGGTATTAAACCCATTATTGGTTGTGAGGTTTACATGGCTGCCGCAAATCGCCAAGAGAAGAAAAAAAATCCATATGGTGATAACTATCATCTAATATTGTTAGTGAAAAACGAGACTGGCTATAAAAATTTAATATCGATGGTGTCAAAGTCTTATACAGAAGGCTTTTATATCAAGCCGAGAATTGATATGGAACTGCTTCGCGAGCATCATGAAGGGTTGATTTGTCTTTCGGGCTGTTTGGGCGGCCTTTTGCCGCAGCTTCTTTTGCGCGGCGAACAGGAGAAGGCAGAGAAAACGGCTCTTGCTTTTCGCACATTATTTGGAGAAGATTATTATTTAGAGCTGCAGGATCATGGTTTGAATGAGCAAAAGCAAGTCAATCATGCGTTGTTCGATTTGGGCAATAAGCTGGGCATTGAGCTTGTTTGTACGAACGATGCACACTATCTGCGAAAGCAAGATGCAGAAAATCAAGCCGTGTTAATGTGCATTCAAACAAATGAAGTCATTACCAATGGCCGGCCAATCGGTTTTGAAACCGATGAGTTTTATATCAAAAGCGCCGATGAGATGGAAGTGATTTTTAAGGCTTATCCTCGTGCACTTGAAAACACCGTCAAAATTGCCGATAAATGCAATTTTGATTTTGAGTTTGGTAAGCTTCATTTACCCGCTTATTATATAGAAAACGGATTAACAGCAAAAGAATATTTAAGAAAAATTGTGGAGCGCGGTTTTCTTTCAAAAATTATGAAAGAAGAGATACATTTTACCGATGAACACCCCGTCGAGGTGTATCGGGAGCGATTAGACTATGAGCTGTCGATAATCGATAAGATGGGCTATAACGATTATTTTTTAATCGTGTGGGATTTTGTTAACTATGCCAAACAGCACGGCGTCACCGTAGGACCGGGAAGAGGTTCTGGTGCAGGCAGCTTGGTCGCTTATATGGCAGGAATTACTGAGGTGGATTCTATAGCGTTTGATTTGCTTTTTGAGCGTTTTTTAAACCCTGAAAGAATAAGCATGCCTGATTTTGATATCGATTTTTGCTATCGAAATCGGGACAAAGTGATCGAATACGTCAGAGAAAAATATGGAAAAGACAATGTTTCGCAAATCACCACATTTGGCACCATGGCTGCAAGAGCTGTCGTCAGAGATGTAGGCCGCGCTTTAGGAATGTCTTATGCGACGGTCGATCAAGTGGCAAAAGCGATTCCGCGTGAGCTTAATATTACCCTGGAAACAGCACTTGAAAAAAATAAAGATTTAAAAGAACTGGCCGCTCAGGATCCGCAAATTGATCGGCTGCTTTCCATTTCACGTGCCTTAGAAGGCATGCCAAGACATGCTTCTACTCATGCAGCGGGCGTTGTGATTACCGAACAGCCGACACGCAATTATGTGCCGGTTTCGGTGAACGAAGATATGCCGCTCACCCAATTTGACATGGATACAGTGGCTGATCTTGGACTATTGAAATTCGACTTTTTGGGTTTACGCTATTTGACCATTATTGATGACTGCGCGGCGTTTGTTCAGCAAAGTGATCCTTCTTTTTCGGTGCATACTATTCCTTTTAACGATGAAGAAACCCATGCCATGATTGCCGCCGGAAAGACAGACGGTGTTTTTCAGTTGGAATCGGCCGGCATGCGGCAAATGCTGACACAAATGAAGCCCACTTCGCTGGATGATATTATGGCGTCGATTGCGCTGTATCGGCCAGGGCCGATGAAGTCAATTCCACGGTATATTCATAATAAACACCATCCAGAAACTGCCTCAGAAAAACGGTCTGCTGTTTCTGATATTTTAGAAAAAACCTATGGTTGTATAGTCTATCAAGAACAGGTAATGCAGATATTTCGTTCGGTAGCCGGCTATTCATATGGACAGGCCGATCTCATACGCAAAGCTATGTCGAAAAAGAAAGCAGATGTGCTTGAGAAAGAAAGAACTGCGTTTATAGAGGGTGCGCTTGCTACAGGAAATACAAAAGAAGAAGCACAGGCTTTATTTGACGAAATGGCTGATTTTGCAAAATATGCTTTTAATAAAAGCCATGCGGCAGCCTATAGTTTTATTTCCTATCGAACCGCCTATTTAAAATGTCATTATCCAGCCGAATATATGTGCGCGCTGCTTACAAGTGTGACAGGTTACACCGACAAGATTAATGAATATATAGCTGTATGCAAAAACGCATGCATTGAAGTTTTACCGCCTGATATTAATGAGAGCAGAGATACATTTGTTCCTGTAGAGGGCAAGATACGCTTTAGCTTAGGTTCTATCAAAAACTTAGGCGAAAAGTTTGTGCAGCTTATTATAACCGAGCGAAATCAAAACGGTCCTTATCGATCTTTTGAAAATTTTGCGAATCGGTTAAGCGGACAGGAGCTCAATAAAAAGCAAATGCAAACGCTGATTAGTTCTGGTGCATTTGATACATTGGGTGCAAATCGCAAACAATTATTTGCGGTTTATGAAACATTTCTTGATTCACTGAATGAGAAAAGACGCCGGAATTTAGCGGGGCAAATCGATTTGTTTTCGGATCCGAATGAGCCAGAGGCCGATACACTTTCGCTGCCAATAATTGATGATTTTACATTGCAGGAAAAATTGCTTTTGGAGAGAGAAAGTTGCGGTCTTTCTTTATCCGGCTCAATGCTAGATGCCTATACAGCACACATAAATGCTTTGAAACCAACTGCAATTTTAGATGTGATTCGTTATGATGAAGAGCATCCGGAAGGGTACCCTTTTAAAGACCGGCAGACGGTAACAATCGCTTGTATTGTAACGAACAAAACGGCTAAAGATACGAAAAACGGAGAGAGAATGCTGTTTATTACAGCAGAAGATACCGCTTCATCGATTGAAATGTTGATTTTTCCTAAATTGACTGCACAGTATGAGCCTTATTTGACCAAAGATGCTTGTCTTGCCATTACCGGCAGCATTTCATTAAAAGAGGGAGAAAAACCGAAGCTGTTAGTAAGCCGTGTTGTGCCGTTAATGGAAAATAAAGACTTTAAAGGAAAGGCGGAAGATATGATGCCTCAATCTCCATCCAATCAGACAAGTACCGAAGGAAAAAAAATGTATTTGCGTTTGCCGGATACTGAAAGCAGTGCTTTTCATCGCATTATCAGCTTAGTCGAAATTTTTCCAGGTGATTGCGAAGTGATTCTATACAACCAATCAACAGGAAAATACAGCAAAGCACAGAATTGCCGCATTGCACTGAATCAGACAGTTTTAGCTCTTATCCGGCAAATCTGCGGAGAAGAGAATGTTGTCCTTCAATAACGTTATTGCGTTTTATATGACAGCTCTGAACAAAATTATTAAATTATCTTAATTTTTTGTCATATTCATATTCGTTTCATATTTAAGTGATACCATCAAAATAGTTATATTGACAAATACCACTGCGATGCCCAGTGGTTAACGAATGGAATAGAAAGGCCTATCAAATCAATGAATCAAAGCTCTGCTAAAAAACAAACAGGCGGCCAGTGCGTCCCAAAAAAGCAACTGGCACCTCTCGTCGAAATAAAAGAAGCAACAAAGGCTCGAGTATCTTTTCAAAAATATTGAGTGTTTTATGTACGCTTCTTTTAATCGGGTTAATTACCGGAACCATTGTTGGTGCTGCATTTGCTCTTTATCTGCACAGCTTTGTCAATATTAGTGTGGACGATATTTTGTTGCTGTCGACAGGGCAGGACATGACAACGCAGCTTTATTATACAGAATATACTGACCGCGCTAACCGTATCGGTGAAT
>JAAVYP010000071.1 GCA_022791195.1 Clostridiales bacterium
GGCTTAGTCGGCGCTGGAAGAACGGAAGTGATGCGCGCGGTTTTCGGAGTAGATGCGTATGATAGCGGAGAAATCTTTTTAAATGGGAAGAGCGTAAAAATCCGCAGAGTATCGGATGCCATTGAAGAAGGAATTGCTCTGGTTCCTGAAAATCGAAAAGAAGAGGGACTGATTCTCATTAATTCCGTCCGTTACAATATGTCTTTATGTATCCTCAATGAATTTTTTAAACATATGCTGGAGGATAAGGCAAAAGAACGCGAAATATGCCGGGAGTATGTAAAAAAACTTTCCATTAAAACGCCGTCTATGGAGCAGACCGTTAAGAACTTGAGCGGCGGCAATCAGCAGAAGGTGGTGCTGGCGAAATGGATTATGAAACATCCGCAGGTATTAATTTTGGATGAGCCAACACGAGGCATTGATGTGGGAGCAAAGGCGGAAATCTACAGCATTATGAATTCTCTGACAGAACAGGGAATGGGCATTATATTTATTTCATCTGAATTGCCAGAAGTCATTAATATGAGTGACCGGGTCATGGTGATGAGAAATGGCTGTATTGCCGGTGAAGTGAGCGGAGAAGAAATTACACAGGAAAACATTATGAAATATGCTACAGGAGGATTGACGAATGCAGAAGCGTAAATTAGGCGGTGCTGATATAGGAGCGTTGGGATTCCTGAAAGGAAACTGGGGAATACTGGTCGGCCTGATTGGTATCTGCGTGGTATTTGGAATTGCAGCTCCCAACTTTATAACCGCATCCAATCTGCTGAATGTGCTGCGGCAGGTTTCGACAAACGGCATCATTGCCTTTGCCATGACATTTGTAATCATTATTGGTGGAATTGACTTATCTGTAGGCGCCATTTCGGCGGCGGCGATGATGGTGACTACATGTACGATTGCCTATTGGAATGTTCCGGTTGTGTGCGGTGTACTGTTAGGTCTTCTGTTCGGCGTAGTGGTAGGATTTGTAAACGGAGTGATTATATCCAAAGCAGGCATGGCTCCTTTTATTGTCACGCTGGCGATGACAACCATCGTGCGGGGAATTGCCTATATTACCTCCAATGCCAAGCCGGTGCGTGTTTTTGATGATGGATTTGCATTAATCGGCGGAGGATTTATTGGTCCGATTTCTTTCCCAGTTATTTATATGGTCGTTATTTTGATTATCATGTCTATTGTCCTGTACAAGACACAGTTTGGACGGTACGTATATGCGATTGGTGGAAACAGAGAAGCAGCCAAGTTTTCAGGAATCCATATTTCGAAGATAGAAATCAGCGTTTATGTGATTTCAGGACTGTTTTCAGCAATCAGCGGTATTATATTGGCTTCCCGTATGTATACAGGACAGCCGACTACTGGAGAGGGAGCAGAGCTTGACGCCATTGCGGCGGTTGTACTGGGCGGCGCCAGCTTGACAGGAGGCGTAGGAGGCCTGGGAGGGACGGTCATCGGCGTACTGATTATCGGCATCCTGAGCAATGGATTGAACATGCTGAATGTGTCCTATTACTATCAGCTGATTATCAAAGGAATAGTAATTTTGCTGGCGGTATATATTGATGCACTGAAAAAAAGAAAAAAATAAAAAATAAAGAGATAAAAGGAGAAAAAATATGACATCAAGAGAGAGAGTAAGAAAAGCGATTAATCATGAACCGACAGACCGTGTGCCGATTGACCTGGGTGGAACCGCCTGTTCCGGAATTCATGCGGTAGCATTGAAAAAACTGAGAGAGGCATTGAAATTGGAAGACAGAACGCCGAAGGTCATTGATCCTATGATGTTTATATCTGATGTGGATGAAGATGTGCGTCAGGCTCTGGGTGTAGACTGTGTGGGTATTTATACAAAAGGTACCCTTCTGGGTTACAGAAACGAGAATTACAAACCGTGGAATCTGCCGGATGGTACAGAAGTGCTCATGGGCGGCGGCTTCCAGTGTACGTATGGCGATGACGGATGTACTTATACATATCCCCAGGGAGATACATCGGTAGCGCCCAGTGCTCGTATGACGAAAACCGGTTTTTATTTTGACAACATTACCCGTCAGGAAGATCTGAATAAAAAAGAAGTGTGGGATGGCCGTGAGGATTACAAAGATCAGTATAGCGTTTTTTCAGATCAGGATCTGAAAGATATTGAAGATCAGGTGAATCATTTCTATAACGATACAGAGTATTCACTGATCGGAAATTACTGGAACGGCGGAATCGGCGACAATCTCCATGTGCCGGGCGCATGGCTGAAAAATCCGAAAGGAATCAGAAGCATTGCAGACTGGTTTATGTATATGCACATTGAGCCGGATTATTATAAGGATGCTTTCGCAATGATTACAGAAATCACCCTGAAGAACATGGAACTGTATTATCAGGTAGCTGGCAATAAACTGGATGTTATGGTACATACAGGTACAGACTTTGCTCATCAGCACGGACTTCTGATTTCCCCGGATATGTACAGAGAACTGTTCCAGCCTTATCACAAACAGGTGAACGATTGGATTCATAAGCATACAGAGTGGAAGACATTTATCCATTGCTGTGGTTCTGTTGTGCCGCTGGTTCCGGATTTCATTGACGCAGGCTTTGATATTCTGAATCCGATTCAGGTATCTGCTGACAATATGGATGCGGCTATGCTGAAAGAAAAATTTGGAAAAGATATCGTATTCTGGGGCGGCGGCTGCGATCCTCAGAAAACATTGCCGCAGGGGACGCCTGAGGAAGTTTATCAGGAAACGAAGCGTAATGCAGAAATATTCTCAAAGGGCGGCGGTTTTATAGGCGGCAACGTACACAATCTGCAGTATGGGGTTCCGTCAGAGAACTTCCTGGCAGAGGTACAGGCTCTGAAAGATACGGTGCCGGGAAAATAAAAGAAAGCAGGGTTAAATATGAGTACTTTAC
>JAAVYP010000006.1 GCA_022791195.1 Clostridiales bacterium
CATTGTCCAGCTTTAGTATCAATGGCGCGATAAAGGGCAATACCAGCGCCGCACCTTTTTATACCGGCACCCGCTTTGTGGTGAGAGGGCGGTGAAAACATGATGGAATTAAAAAGTTTTTTTAACGCCGCAGTCGCTGCGGTCGGATGCGTTGTTTCTGCCCTTTTCGGAGGTTTTGACAAGGGAATTGCGGTGCTGCTTGTATTTATGCTGCTTGATTTTATCTGCGGCATTATCGTGGCCGGGGTGTTTGGCGCTTCTAACAAAACCGAAAGCGGTGCGCTGGAATCGCGCGCCGGCTGGAAGGGGCTTTGCCGCAAATTCGGTACGCTGGCCGTGGTGATGATTGCTTGTATGTTAGACAACCTGATAGGAAGCGATTATATCAGAGACGCGGTGGTGATCTGTTATTTGTGTAACGAGGTACTAAGCATTATTGAGAATTTAGCGCTTATGGGCGTGCCGGTGCCTGACAAAATTAAAAACGCACTTGATGTTTTGAAAAACAAACATAATCAGGATAAATAAGCGTTTTCAAGCAGACGCTGACGCACCCTCGTGATGGAAAGGAAGTTGCTTATGGAAGCATTTAAAGAATTTGTGAAGAGGCGGCACATTTGTTCTGTGCCCGGCTGCAGGAACAAGGAGAGCTATAAGATTGCACGGACAAACGGGGGCAGCACGGTGTTGTTTTTGTGTCCCGACTGCGCATCTCAGGCGTTTGCGGCCATGGCAGGCGTTGATGTTCTTTCATGTGAGAATGTGCAGGATGTTTGCGGTGCCATTTTGGCGCACGCCGGCAAGACAAATACACGCGTAAAAACAACCAGAAAGAAAGCATAAAAGGGAAAGACTGAAAAAGAATATTTTCAATCGGCAAGTTTTGCGCTGCGCCAAAGCTTGAGCCATAAAAGCTCCCTAAAAACAGTCGCAGCATGGAGGCTAAAAGTGGAACAGAAAGTAAATATGCCGGTTTTCGATATTCGTTTGATCAAATCGATGACCGAAGAAGAACTGAATCGTTATGGCAAGCAGTATACCGAAGAGGTAGCGGCTTATGTCAAAAAATCGTTGGCGAAGGAGCTTCAGCCCGTGATGGAAGAAATGGAAAAGAGAGAGCGCGAGGCGCTTGACCGCAAGGCCGAGGAAGAACTGAAAGCCAATAAAGATTTTTATGATTTTTCAGACAAGCTTGAACAAGCAAAGTCGCTCATTCAGTCTGTGCCGGTGCTGGCGCAGATGGATACCAAATGCGCTTTGACGGCGGCTTATCTTATGATTAAAGGCGCGCAGGCCATTAGCGAACATAAGGAACCAATGCAGGAAAATGCGCAGGAGTTGGCCGACCGTGTTTATGAAAACACAGAAGTGATGAAGCTGTTAAACGAAAGACGCGCGAAAGAGGCAGTGCAGGATTTACCGGTGTTTGCCAAAACATCCGGCATTGCAGCGAACGTGAAAAAGAAGCCGAAAACCTTGGCTGATGCCAGGGAAGAAGCGCAAAAATATTTTAAATTATAATATAGGGGGACGATACAATGTCACAGAATTTACTTAAAATCAGCGAAATATTAAAAAATGATTATAAACCGGCGCTGGAAAACCAGATTGGCATAGAACCATCACCTTTCTTAGAGAAGGTTAAAAAAGTGCCTTTGGCGGCCAATACCATCAAGGCGGCGGCTCCGATTGGCATTAACGGCGGTTTTGGTTTTGGTTATGAAGGAACCAACACGCCCACAGCCGGTGCGCAGAATTACGCTGCGTTTACCCTGGATGCGGTGGACATGTATGTCGATATCCGCATTTCGGACAAGACAGTGAAATTAGCAGGGGCCAATGCCGGCGCGATGGTGAACGCGCTGGACGGCGAAGTAAAGGGCAGCTATGCTTCGGCAAAATGGAATATCGGCCGTGCCCTCTTTGGTGACGGCACTGGCAAATTGGCTGCCATTACACAAATTGGTGCAGACAATGTGCTGTCCCTTACGTCCACAAAATCAGTGATCGAAGGCTTGGTCATTGACATTTATGTGGGCGATGGTGCGAGCGCGGCTTATACCGCAAGACGCATTACCAGAGTGGACCGTGCCGCAAAAACTATTACCGTGGACGGCGAAGCACTGACGGCTGTTGAGGCAGCTGACCAGGTTGGCTTTATCACGGTGCAAAACAGCTTAGGACGGGAGATTTGCGGTCTGGGTGCTATTTTTGATGCTTCGATCGATTCTCTGTATGGCTTGAAGAAGGCTGACAACCCATGGATCAATCCGCTTGCTATTGACGCCGGCCATGACTTTACCGATATTGTCATTCACAGCGGCGTTAAACAGGCTTTTGATTATAAAAATTCCCAAATTGATTTGATCATGATGGGCGATACGGCATTCTCGTCTTATCAGACATATATGAAAGAGAACAACGTCGTTGTTTCGGACAAGCATCAGTTTGTCGGCGGCGCTGTTGGCTACAAGGTGTTGGTCGGCAACCGCGAAGTGGTCATTGTCAATGAACGCTTTGTGCCGGATAACGAGGCGTGGGGCGTTGACACCACGGCATTTTCCTTTGAGAGCACCGGCTGGGATTTTGCGTCACAGGATTCAGGCATCTTTACCTTGATTCCGGGTACCAGCGTATATCGTGCACTGCTTGCCTCTTATGGCAACCTCATGTGTGCGAATCCAGGCGGCTGCGTCCGTTTTTACAATTGTGATCTGAGCAAGTCATAGGAAACGAAAGGGGTGCGCTGTATAGTTCTATGGCGCACCTTTTTGTTGAAAAAGAAACAAGGATCATGGCGCGAAATAAGAGATGCTGTAGGATGCTTTCGCGCCGCATTGTAGGAGATGGACATGGATATAAAATATTTATATGAACGGGTATGTATGCAGGCGCCAATCGAGCAGGACCGCTTTTTAGCGGCTGTGAATTATACGGTTCGAGAGCTGATTAGTCTGTATGGCAGCGACTATGTGCAAAGGGATGGACCGGTTCGGCCGTTATTGAATGTAAACAGCGATCCGGGTATTTACGAGGATTATGAGGATGCGTTATATGACAATGTTATGTATTTTGCTTCCAATGAATCGAATTACAAAACTGATTTTGTGGCCCATGCGCAGTATGCATACCATAATGTTTGGCGAAAAAAGAACAAAGGAAAAAGAATTCACAGGGAGGCATGGTGATGTTTGAGAGCAATATGACAGTTAGCCATTTAATTGAATTGGCCAAGGATTCGTGCGACATAGCGCCGGATATTGATACCGAATATTATTTGCTGTGGCTCAATTCTTTGGAAAGCCGTCTTTATACCGGCATCATTAAGGATTACCAAAGTGCTGTTTGTGACGTATATGCAGAAAAGTCAGAAGAGAGCGGCGCCGGTGCGCCCGGAATGCTCTATATTCAGTTAGGTGATATAGCGGTTCCGGCGAACCAGAGTCGTCCGCGGTTCTGTGATATCGCATTTGTATTGGCCGAAGAGGATCAATTGACGAAAACCGACGCCGGTGCGGCCGCTGTTTTTACAGACAAGGGATCTTTTTATGGCGACGGAGCGAAAGTGCGTTTGGTGCGTGCACGCGGATTGCCCGAGACGGTTACCGTTGTATACCGTGTGCGGCCGGCGGCCAAGACGGGCGCTGCCGATGAGCGGGTCTCGCTGCCAGATGAATTTTTGCCGTTGGCGCTTGATTTTTTGACGGGCAATGCTTATGCACTGGCCGGCGAAGACGGTCAGGCAGCGAAGTGGCTGGAGCGCTATAATGCGGAACTGGATGATTTGACCGAGTGGCTGGCGTTGGCTGATAAAAAATTTGAGGGAGTGGTAAAGTGAAAGTTATTGAAAAAGTGAAAACACTCTTTTCGCCGGATAAAAAGAATGTATTTGAAGAAGATGTTGTGCACGCTGTGCTTACGGAACTGGAAAAAAGAAAAGAAGAAAGGCGGCCGTTTGAACTGCAATGGCGATTAAACGCCAATTTTATGGCGGGCAAACAGCTTTGTGAAATTAATCCGTATTCTATGCAGATTGAGGAAATGCTGCCGGCTTATGACTATGAGGAGCGGGGCGTTTATAACAAAATTGCCCCGCTGATGGAGACCCGCCTAGCCAACCTGAAAACTGTGAGCTTTGCGATGTCTGTCAAACCGCGCACCGATGAGGCGGATGACTATGATAAGGCGGAGGTAGCCAGCAAGCTGCTTCGCTATGCCAGTTTGCAGGGCAATTTCGATCATAAAAAGAACATGCTGATGCAGTGGGCGGAGCTGACCGGCAGTGCTTTTCTTCTCTCTTTTTGGGATGAGCAAAAAGGGCCGGCGCTGGCGGTTGACGAAGAAGGCTGCCCTTCGGTGCGTGAAGGGGAAATTGGTTTTACACTGCTGTCCCCTTACGAGGTGTATCCGGAACATTTATATCGGCAGGGGATGGATGAACAGGGTTCTTTTATCATTGAACAGGTGATGAGCGCCAAGGAAATTTATGATTTGTATGGCATTGAAACGGATGGAAGAGAAATTGATACTGTTGTGCTTACGCCGGTTTCTTCATTGCCGGAGGATTATTCGCTGCGAATGGGCGACACCAAGCTGCGCGCCAGTGAAAAGGTGATTACTTATATGGAGAAACCGTCGGTTAAACATCCGGAAGGTGTCATGGCGCTGATTGCCGCCGGCCGGTTAGTCTATTATGACCGGCTGCCGTTCTCAAGGATTCCGCTGACTATTTTCAGAGCCAAAGAAGCGGCCGGACAATTTTACGGCACAAGCGTAATCGAAGAACTGATTCCCTTGCAGCGGGCTTATAACGGCTGCAAAAATAAAATTCACGATTATATCACCACCCTGGCCGCCAATTCTTTTTTGGTGGAAGAGGGCAGCGTGGATGTCGAGGCGATGGAGGAAAACGGCACGGCGCCCGGTACGCCGGTGGTGTATAAAAAAGGCTATTCAGCGCCGGTGCCGCTGCGTCACGAGAGCATGCCCGGCGAAATCTATGTAGAGTGCGAACAGCTGGCCAGAGATATGGAATATACGGCCGGAGTTTCACAACTGATGGTGGTGGGCAGCATGAGCGCGGGCATTACCTCCGGACGTGCGATCAACAGCCTGAGAGAGATCGACTCAACACGTATGGCGCTGGCGGCTGACAATATGCGCGCCGGTGCGATCGAAACGGCTAAGATTTGGTTAGAAATTTACAAAGAACATGCATCAGGCTCTATGGTGCTTTCGGTAGCAGGCAGCAACGATTTTGGTTCTGTGCTGACTTGGTGTGCTGATGATATTAATTCATATGATGTCTATTTTGATACCGAAAACGAATTAAAATACAGTCCTGAAAGGCAGAAAGAGGCCTTTCTTTCGGCTTATAACATGGGACTATTCACCGATGAAAACGGAAGAATCCCCGAACGCTTCAAGCTGCGTGCGGCGGAACTCATGCGCATTGGCGAATACGGAACGCTGATGAACGAAACAGAACTGCAAATGAAACGGGCCAAACGGGAAAACAGCCTTTTGCTGACCGGAAAGCCGCCTGAAATAGGTGAATTTGACAACGACGATGTGCATATTGAAGAGCACCGGCGCTTTGCTTTGCAGCTTCGGTTTGATGCGCTCCGAACCAAAAGACCCGACTTAGCCCAAGCGTTCAGCGATCATATTCATGCGCATATGGAAAGGAGTGGTCAGCGTGCTGAAAGCGAAAATTCCAAAGGAAACCAGGAAATATCAGCTCCGCAAGACAAACTTTAAAGGTTATTCTAAAACAGAGACGCCTGATGCCGGTTGTTTAGTAGAAGTTTTGGGTGTTGACCATGATGATTACCCGGTTATAAAAGGCAGCAAAAGGTGGGAGCCGTTTTATACTTTCAACGACGAGAAATATCCTCAATCCATTGCGATGATCGGCGGTCAGATTATTGCTTTCTGCCGGCAGCTGGTGGGGGGCGGCCAGACGGATCTGATCGGCGCGGTTGTGATTAATAAAGACGGCACCGCCTATATTGGTGACTATACCAATTACCGCAAGCCGGGCGAAACATCGCACCTGCCCTCTGATTCCAACCATCCGCGCAGTATTGTGCAGTTTAATGTCTATCATTCTAACGGTAATTTGGAGGATGCTGTCGGCGGTCGGTACGATAAGAAGATATTGATTTTTCCGGATAAGGTTTCTATCGATTATCATGTTTCGGAAAGCGGTTTTCAATTTACACAGTTTGGCAAAGAGATGCTGATTCCTACGCTAAAGTATGTCACGGTGCATGCTTCTCGTTTGTTCGGCGTGGACGATAACCGTGTGTATGCATCCGCTTATAATGATTATACTAATTGGGATGTGGATACAGCAACCGACATAAATCCCGATAATGCATGGGTGTCGACTACGGGTGCCAATACAAAAGCAGACAGCGACTTTACTGCCATCTGCGAATACGGCGGCAAGGTGATTGCGTTTAAGCGGGATTTTATGTATCAGATCAACAACAATCAAAATCCATTTCGTATTAAAGATATCGCCGCGGTTGGGACGATCGATTTTCGTTCGGTTGCCGAGATTAATGAAACTTTGTATTTTATCGCAAGCGGCGGCGTGATGGCGTATGCTGGCGGACAGGTGCGGAATATCAGCCGGCCGCTTGGCATCGAAAAATTCACAAGCGGGGTGGCCGGCGCTTTTCGGGACACCTATTATGTGTATGAAGAAGATGTGATCTATGCATACAATACGGTGCATGGCCTGTGGAGCAAAATTCCGGTGCCTTTGGCAAGCCGGGAAATTGTTAGCTTTTGCTCGGACGAGGACGCACTTTATTGTTTGGCCAGCGGCGGCATCAACCAGAATACGATTTATCGGCTGTCCGATGAGCCGGATACATGGTTTTTTGAGACTGATCTCTCCATGTTTTCGTCGTTTGATGTGAAAAGATTGAACAAGATTTCCTTGTTGTGCACCATCCCGCGCGGCGGTTATGTAAAAGCCTATTTGATGGATGAACGTCAGGCGCCGGGCGCGTCAGGCGGCATCAAGGTGATTGACAGTATTGGCAGCGGAAAATTCGGCCGGCAGATGCTAAGGGCATTGATACGATCGGGTGCCCACTATAACCATCGTTTAAAGATTGAATGTCATGGGGATGTCACGATCAGAGGGATTGAAGTTTTGGCAGTGAAGGAGGCGCAAAGCTATGAATGAGTATGACCAGCGTATTGATTCGGTCGAGGACCAGTTATTATTTATGAGGCGTGAGTATGAGGATCTGTTAGAAAATATAGGTGAAGATCAACTCACTTTTACGCCGGTGGCCAATCATGGCAGCGTGCCGTTCACGCTTGGCTTTGATTTGGAGACAAAACGGCTGTGCTTAAAACTAAGAGACGGTCAAAAATACAGTATAACAGTAAATTTGGAGGAATAAAAATGGCAAGTTATAATCCTTATGAAGATATTACCTCTTTACTGGGGACGGTAAAAAGGAATAACGAGGGCGTGAGTGCCAAAAAGGTAGAGGATATCTTAAAGAGCAACCGGGTGTATTATCAATCCACCTATTCGGATCTGACCGAGAAAGTAGGCAAAACCAAAGAATATATTACATCAGGAAAAGCGTATAACGACGAAGGCGCAAAGGCGATTCGCGCGGCTTATGCGAAAGAAGGCAGCGTAGCTTCCGGGGCGGC
Source organism: Clostridiales bacterium (assembly GCA_022791195.1). GTDB lineage: Bacteria > Bacillota > Clostridia > Oscillospirales > CAG-272 > CAKSEI01. The sequence goes on from JAAVYP010000006.1 coordinate 7,690, forward strand.
GGCTGCAAAAGGGGCCGCTGAAAATGAAGGCAATTTAGATTCGTATGCAGCCGCCCAGGCGAACCGGCAGCGGCAGGCATTTATCTCGGAGGGGGAAAAGGCGGTTGGCGAGCGGGCCAATCAAACCTACACCGCCATGAATGCGGCCGATAAAAATCTGGTTTCGGCTTTTGATGCGGCGCAAAAGGCTGTGAGCAGTAACGGCACGTCTATGACCAACAATGCCAAAAATGCATCGTCCAGTGTGAATGATGCGCTGGACGATCTGCTGGACTATTACGGAATATTGGCGAAACGATAAAACAAATACAATATTAGTTGAAATCCACAAGACTATACTGGTATAGCCTTGTGGATTTGTCTTGTTTTTTGTATGGTGTGCACAATAAATTAAAAAACAGCCGATATTTATTGATTATTGAGGGTAAAAATGATACAATAAATTATATTAATTAGCATGAAATTAATATAATTTATTGTAGGGAGAAATAATATGAAAAAAGGATTTGCTATCTTGCTGGCGGCGGCGCTGCTCGTGGGCAGTTTTGCGCTTTGCACCAGCAGTGCCGATGAATGGAAAGACACTGGTCTTGACTATCGGGATTCGGTAGAGGAAATTACGCACAATCCCGGCAGAGGACAGGCGGACTATGCGTGGGTTGTCTGCAAAGATGACGGAACAACTGGCAACGGCGTCAATTTGGAGGCCAGATTTTCTAAAAGCGGTATCTATTCACCCATGTTCCAGCTTTCCGCTTTTTCCAGCGGCTATATCTGGAAGGGGACGCCCAATTTGGAGACGCATCCCAATAAAGTCGGCGGCGAGAATAAATTAATTAACGAACAGACGTTAGACTTTATCGATAAAACCTTCGCAACAGCTAAGGAAAACGGTGTGATCTGCATTCCTCGTTTTGGTTATGATGAGGAGGGTATCGTCGGCCGCGATCCTGACGATATTAAGTGGGTTGTCAAGCATATTGAGCAGATTTCTAAAGTCATCAATCGTTACAAAGGAACGGTTATTTCGGTTGAGTGCGGCATGATTGGTGCCTTCGGCGAGATGTGGGGCAGTAAGCATGAGACGCAGGAGGGCATGAATACGATCATCGGCGCTTGGCTTGATAATCTGGATGAAAGCATTATGGTGCAGGTGCGAGCGCCCTCTTATTTGATTCGATATGTTGATCCAGAGGATTATTATTTTGGTATGTCCAAGCAGCTCCCGTTCAGTGTTGATTCTAAGGGATATCGGCTTGGTTTCTATAATGACGGTTATTTAGGAACAAACACTGATTACGGCACTTTCGGCGGCGATGAGCCGTTCCCGTTTAAGAACATGGGGCGGAAGCTTTCGGTTGAATTTATGAAAGAGCAGAACAAGCACATTCCCTATGGCGGTGAATTTGCTTATGTTGAGGATCTTGAATTTTTGAGAAACAATAAGTCACCTATCTTTTCGACTGGCTTAGTAGAAGAATTTTACGATACCCATCTTAGTTATCTGCACAACTTAGCATCAGATTATCCGCGGATTCCTGCGTATTTAAAAGAAATTAACTTCACTCATGACTATGATTTTGAGGGAATGCCGGATGTTTCTGATTATTACGGACAGACCGTATCCAAGTTTTTGGTCGATCATATTGGCTACCGCTATGTGGTCCGTTCATCGGAAACCACGGGCAGTGCAGACCCGGGCGGATTTGTCAAATTCAGAGGCACGGTCGAGAATGTGGGCTTTGCCAACTGCTTGTTTGATACTGTTTCAGAGCTTGTCTTGGTGGGACCGGACGGTGAAACCTATACAGGCGACGCATTTATTGATGTAAAAACATGGGAAAGTGCCAAAACAAGCGATTATGCTATCACCATGTCGGTGCCGGCTGATGCCAAGGCGGGTGACTATAAAGTATATCTGCGTGTGGGTCTGACTTCTTATGATAAAGCCAAAACACCGTCAACCGGTGCTATCCAGTTTGCCAACAAGGATATTTATAATGAAGAGGTGGGCGGCAACTATTTGGGCACCATCACTGTAAGCGACAGCAAAGGCGGCTTGGCAACATCGTTTAACCAGATCAACACAGGCAAGTTTAATGATGTTCCGGCGAAAGAATGGTATGCGGATGCAGTTGATTATGCTGTTTGCTGCAAGCTGATGTCTGGTAATAGTGCTACACGGTTTGATCCGGAACAAGCAACCACAAGAGGTATGTTGGTACAGGTGCTGTATAACTTAGAGGGACGTCCCGCCATTACAGACAAATCATCGTTTACTGATTTGAAGGAAAAATGGTATCAGGAGGCGGTGCACTGGGCTGCGGCCAATAAAATTGTGTCCGGCCGTTCGGCAACAGAGTTTGCACCGGATGAGCCCGTCCTCAGAGAAGAGTTCGCCGCTATCTTGTATCGGTATGCAGCATACAAAAAGATGGATACCAGCCAAAGCGCGGACATGAGCCAGTATGCAGATTTTGACAAAACGGAAAGCTACGCAGTGCCTGCCCTGCGCTGGGCCAATGCAAACCGGTATATTACCGGCCATGCTAACAATTTAATTGATCCGAAAGGCAAGGCGGAAAGAGCACAGATGGCCAGCATCTTAATGCGCTTTACCAAGGCCACAGCGAATATCGATCAATAAGGCACGCTGACTCGCTTAGCGATGACAAAAATAAATCCCCGTCCAACGCAGTTGCTTTGGGACGGGGATTGTTTTGCGTATTTTGGTGAATTGATTGTTTGGGGAGACAAGAATGGTGTTGGAAACAGAAAGACTATATATGCGCGAATTACAGCAAACTGATTTTGCGGCTTTGTGTGATATTTTGCAGGATCCGGAAGTGATGGTTGCTTATGAGGGCGCATTTTGTGATGCGGAAGTACAAGAGTGGCTGGATCGGCAGATTGCCCGTTATCAAAAGTGGCATTTTGGCTTGTGGGCGGTTGTATTAAAAGATTGTGGCAGCATGATTGGCCAATGCGGCCTGACCATGCAGCCGTGGAAGGAGCAGGAAGTGCTTGAGATCGGCTATCTTTTTGCCAGGCGGTATTGGCATCAGGGTTATGCGATCGAAGCGGCCCGTGCCTGTAAGGAATATGCGTTTAAGGTGCTGAGCGCGAAGGAGGTCTGCTCGATTATCCGAGATACCAACCTTGCCTCGCAAAAAGTAGCGCTCAAAAACGGCATGACGGCAACAGACCGCTGGGTCAAGCACTACCGGGGGGTGGCTATGCCGCATGACCGCTATGTCGTTGTTGCCAAATGATAAGGGTGACGTTCAAATAGGTCAATAAAAAGCGCAGGGAAGCCCTCACTGGGCTTCCCTGCGCTGTGTTGATTAGAAAGTTTGTCCCATTTGTGCTGGATCGTCAAACTTTCGGTGCGTTCAGGCTTTCCGTGGTATCACAGCCTCTTTTAAAGGTCTTGTTCGTTCATTTCGTCCAGCGTCATGTCAAAGGACGGCAGGAAATTTTCCATAAAATAATCGAGTTCAGGACAGCTTAAGGCACGAAGGGCCCGCAGGGTAGCGGCTTTCGCATTTGTAAATTCGTGATTGCCGCTTCGTTCTTCCATCATGCATTTAATGAGTGCGGCCAATTTGTCAGCGCATTTGATGATGTGGTGCAGCTCTTGTTCGCTGTCTTCGTAGTGAAGAATGCTGTCATAGGCAGGCTTTAATTCATCGGGCAGTTTAGATAAAAGCATGTGAATCGCTTGCGCTTCGACCTGCTGATAGTTTTCTTTGGTGCTGTCGTTAAAATATTTGATCGGGGTGGGCAGATCGCCGGTGAAAACCTCCGGCAAGTCATGAAAAAGGGCGTAGACAACTGCTTTTTCGGCGTCGTAGTGTTTGCCGAATAAGGTGTTGCCGATGGTGGCTAACGCATGGGTGAGCACGGCTACGTCATTGGCATGGTCGGCCAGGGTTTCAGGCTCGACATTTCGCATGAGGCCCCATCGTTTGATATATTTTTGTCTGAATACAAGTGCGTAAAAGCTGTTGCTCATCACTTGCCTCCTTGTGTGTTGTTATATTTACAGACCGTTTTGATCGCATCAGGCGCTTGTGTTTTGGCGAGTGATGGTGACGATAAAAGAATCGGCTGCTTAGTAAGTATACCATATGGTGCACAGTCTGTAAAGAAACGTGTTTTTATCTTGCGAATGAGCGTGTTTTATGATAATATAATATATATATAGATATGTGTTAACAAGGGGCGTGTAACGATGAGTAAAAAGTTGTACAAATCAAGCACAGACAAGAAGCTGTGCGGTGTATGCGGCGGCGTCGCGGCGTATCTCAATATTGACTCGACCATTGTCCGGCTGATTTTCGTGGTGCTGGCCATCGGTGCTTTCTCGGGCGTTTTGCTGTATATTTTGGCCGCACTGATTATGCCGGATGAACCCTATTACGAGGATAAAACCAAGTAGTAAAAACAAAGCTGTGATCATAAAACAAAAAACAGACACGTCAGCGTTTCTTCTTTGTGTAAATCGCTTGATCAGTGTCTGTTTTTTTGCGGTTAAATCAGAACGGCCGAGGTGAAAAACAGCTCTCGCAGGGTAGCATAGATCGGAAAGAACTGGCTTTGCGGCAGCGGATTGCTCCCTCTTCCGCATTCAATCGTGTAGCCGGGCCGGTCAAATTCCTGAATGAACCAGTCCTTGAGTCCGCCGTATACGGCGCCGCCCTCGGGCTCTGTCAGCTGATAGCCGCACATTCTGGCTAAAGCGGCGCCGATCGCGCGGGACATGACCGGCGTGTAGCCGTTGTAATCATAGTATATTTCTTCGCCCTGCGTGTGGAAAGCGAGCAGCATGCGAATGTCCTCAGCGCGGATGAAGTTGCAGATGGCGCAGGTTTCGCGCTCGCTTTCGGGATATTCGCCGCTGTATTTCGTGGCGCCTGGGCCAATGCCGTTTTGGATTTCAATCTGCTTGTATTCTTCAAATCCGGCGTTGAAATTGTGGTTGAGATCCACCCCGCGTGCGTTGGCCTGCCAGTGGGTAAAGCCGTCTTGTGGCTGAATGCGCATGAGCCGGTCGTAAAGCGGATTTTCAGGTCCGGGTCCGTGCAGAGAAAGCTCGACCCCGTCGGGATTGAGCATGGGAACGATGTAAAGGGTGCGGTTTTCAAACAAATATTTCATGGACAAAGAGTAAATTTTTCCGCCGTCCTCAACCCCCGCGCAGTAATCGGCCGCGTAGCGCAGCAGCAGCCCGGCGGTTATGTGTTCGGAGCCATGCACGCCGCCGACGTAGATTAATTTTTTCTGGCCGTGCCCGATTTTGAGCAGCGGAATGTCCCGTCCCAAAAGGGAACGCCCCAGCGTCAGCCGTTCGGCAAATAAGTAAGCAGAGCAGATTTTGTCTAACGAATAGTCGAGAAACGCATAGTCGCAAGCATGCGAGAAATCAATTTTCAAAATTATCACCAATTCATAAGTATGAACATTTTTTCCTAAATATACATTTGCAAAAGAGGTTTGCGTGTGTTAAAATAGGTGTCAGCCATAAGGCTTGTTCTTGGTGATTGATTTAAAATATTATTATATTAAAGGTGCAGTCCATCGAAGAATACATCAAATGACTTGACGTTATAAATTTGTTTTAACGCCAATAAGACACTGATACGCACACTATAGCGCCCTTGTTCTATTTTAGCAAGAATGTTTTCCGACATGGGGATTCCTAAAATTTCTAACTGAGCGGCGGCTTCACGCTGAGATAACTTGGCTTTTTTGCGCAGTGCTTTGAGATTTTGTCCGATTGAAAGATCTTGTTTTAGTCCGTTTGACATGTGTGCCTCCATAAAATTTTTCTGGATTTATATATCCATATTGATTTTACACCAAATAATGTGCTATAATTGGATAAATACATCCAGTTATGAATTTTTTGGAGGAAAATTACGATGGAAAAAGAGTTTAATCGAGACATTGATGAAATGGTAGAGGAAATCGGCAAACTGCCATACAAGGAACAGCAGGCCATTGGCTGGCTTATCAATAACTTTGATTTGGTCGAAGAAATATGCAAAGATTCGGCCTTGACTATGCAAGAGATTGAACAGCACAAAAAAATTGCAGCCGAAAAAGAAGACTATGTGACGCTGGCACTTTTGTGCGCTGCGGAAGTATATAAAAATAAACGCAGCGGCGGCTCCGATTCATCAAACCGCGCATAATGACTATCATTGCTCTATGCGCAGATTGCCCGAAGCGGCTATTTGCAAAAAGCAAAGGAAAAGAATAAAAAAACAAAGAGGGGTTGAATGAAACTAACAAAATTCAGCATATGGTTTATGGCGGCGCCGGCCTTTTTGAAAGGGCTGGTTGTCAATCCGCTGTATCAGTATCTTAGCTATCTTGCCGCATATAAGGACGGACCCCTTCTTGGCGCGGCTGTGGTTGTGTTTGAGAATCTGGGATACCTTCTTTCGGCGCTGGTGCTTTTTTCGGCGCTGGCCGGCTTGACGGCGGCGTTCCGCCGGCGGCCAAAAAGGCAGTTTTGGCTCCCGGTTGGGGTCTATTTGGTTTTGTTGGCGCTTAACAAGGTGTTCGCTTATTTGACCACCTATGGCTTGACCGCCTTGGGGAAAAGCAATTTAACGCTGTCTATGCTGCACGATATGCAGGGCGATTTGCTAAGCATTTCTTTGTATGACTTTGCTGCCGGCGCGGCCTCTATCGTCCTGCTTGGTTTGCTGGTTTTTGGCACGACCCGTTTTTCAGAACGGACACAAAGAACGACAATCATCGTGAGCTATCTTGTGTTGCAATTGCCAGCGGTTGTGTATAATAAAATCACGCTTGTTATGCAGGCGGGCGCTCCGACATCCTTTGGGGATTGGACTTTTTTGCTTGGTCCTGCCGTGCGTGTCTGCCTTTTTGCCGTGGTTGGTTATTACTATCTGAAGGGCTGCGCTAAGCGGCTCGCGCAAGAGACAGTCGATAAACAAGTCTAACGGTTTATAATAAAAAAGTATAGTTTCCGGAGAGAATTGGATGAAAATTCGATCTTTATTTGATAAAAATCAATATACGCATGAAACGAAAAGCGCTTTTATGACGAGCGTTCTGTTTTTGTCTTTTGTACTTGTTTCGTTCTTTGTGTGCGCCGCTACCGACAGCTTCAAAACCTTTCACGCGGCCAATGTATTGTTTACGGTGCTGTGGTCTTTCTTCTTTTGCGCGCTGGTGATTGTGCTGCCCCGCCGTGCCGGTCGGATTGTATATACCGTTCTGTATTTTTTCTTTTTGATCTACGGCATGGCGCAGTATATTTACTATCAGATTTTCAATAAGCTGTTTTCCTTTACCGTGATTTCTAATTTCAATGAGGGGGCCGGATACTTGGGCGCCAGCATCACGTGTGTGGAACCGCTGATCGTCATGGTGTTTGCGGCGCTCTTTGCACTGGGCATTTATGTGATTGTGAAAATGAAAGACATTATACCGATATCCGGCTTGACCCGTGTGGCGGCGATTCCCGCCACCCTGTTGATTTTGGCGCTGTCCCAGTTAACCCTGCCAAGAGCCTATGGGGAGAAAAGCGAGCTTGCGGTCTGGAATTCTTTTGAGGATGCACGGTATATTTATGATCATTATACCGATCCGCATAAGCTGCTCGGTCTTTCGGGCTTTTACCAGTACATGGGGTTGGATTTCTATAATTGCTTTGTGCGTCCGCTGACGGCCGACACCGCTTCGCAGGAGGAGGAAATCGAATCCTTTTTTGAACAGTACGGAACTGAGCAAAAGGAAAACGAGATGACCGGCATGTTTGAGGGGAAAAACGTGGTTTTGGTGATGATGGAAAGCTTGGATGAGCTGGCCGTCAGCGAGGAAAACACCCCCTCGATCTACAAAATGATGCAGGAGGGCATTTGTTTTACGAATTATTATGCCTCTATTTTTGGCGACGGGGCCACTTTTTCAAATGAATTTGTGATGAATACCGGTGTTTATTCGCCGTCGAACGGCTCGGCCGCCTATGCCTTTATCAATAATAATTTTAGCCAGAGCCTGCCTAATCTGTTCAAACAAAAGGGCTATTCAGCCAATTCTTTTCATCACAATCACGGCTGGTTTTATAACCGCATGCTCATGCATAATGCTTTTGGCTATGACCATTACTATTCGTATTATGATTACAGCGATGAAAAAGAGGATGTGATTATCGATACCTTTTTGACCCGCACGCCTGAGCTCATGGAGCAAGTGCTGGGCGGCGCCGGCGAAGAGGGCCAGCCTTTTATGAGCTTTGTGATCAGCTATTCGGCTCATTTGCCCTATACCTATGATGGCGAACTCTCTGAATACGCCTTTGTCGAGTATGTACAGCCGGGCGAGCACTTAGGCGGACAAGAGGACCTGGATTGCCTGCTGGCCAAAGCGCGCATTACCGATGCGATGCTGGGCGAATTGATCGAGCAAATCAACGAAAACACCGTCGTGATTTGTGTGGCAGACCATTTTGCCTATGGGTTGGAGGAAGAGACGCTGGTCGAGAAAAAGGGCGAACAGTGGGCCCTGCGCCAAAAGGTGCCGTTCTTTATTTATACCAAGGATCCTGATTTTAAGGGCTTCACGGTGGATAAGGTTTGTTCAAATGCAGACTTTTTGCCTACCATCGCCAATCTTTTCGCCTTGGATCTTGACAAGCCCATGATGGGACAGGATGTTTTTGATGAAGATTACAAGGGTTATGTGATTTTTTCAAACTATTCCTATTTAACAGAAGAACTGTATTGGCATGATGAGGTGGTAGAGGAATATGGCCCTGGTTATGATGAATCGTACGTCCATTATATGATTGAGTATTTATATAACCGCATGCGGGTGAACGATTATTTGCTTTCGACCGATTATTATAAAAACGGATAGCCAGTATGTACAAACTAAAAATCCGCTGTTTTCTTTACGCAGGTCTGCGCCGGAAAACGGCGGGTTTTTCTGTTGAGAGATGAGACGGCGACAGCTTGCGGCCCTTTAGCGATTGGTGTATAATATAAAAAATGTTTTAGGGAGGTGCCAATGGATTTTTCTGTACCGCTTTTTTTATCTCAATATCGCGAGCTGATTTTAGTGGTTTTTCTTTTTATGACGGTGCTTTCTTTTGCTTTATATGGAATCGATAAACAAAAAGCGAAAAAGGGCCGATTTCGGATCAGAGAGCGCACTTTGCTGTTGTCTTCTTTTTTAGCGGGCGCCCTCGGGTCTTTTGCGGCCATGCAGTTTTTTCGGCATAAGACAAACAAGCGTGTTTTTCGGTTTTTTGTTCCCTTGTGCGCTCTGCTGCAAACGGTTTTTCTCTTTTGGCTGCTCTGTTTTGTTTAATTTGGGAAATACGAACCGCTCCGCGCTGTTTTTTGCCGGTTATACTTGAAAAATAGGGGCGTTTACGCTATAATAAATGCAGGCTGTCGCCAACATTTATTAGAAAGTTTGCCTTTGCGCTTTTGCAAGCGCAATTCCGATTTTATCGGAACCGCCAAACTTTCGGCGGGGTGATTGCTTAAAGTTCTGATAAAAATGCAGGCTGTGGCTGGCATTTGTGACAGCATAAATAAGAAGTGGGTGTTTCGCATAGGTTGGCAAAGAGCACCCGGCATGTAAAATTGGCATATCGTTTGCGGCTTTGTGACCGCCGGCGGCAGTATAGAAAAGAGGATAGGATTTTACATGAATCAAATCGAGATTGACAAGCTGTATGATTCACCGGCGTCATTTGCCGGACAGACTATCGCGGTGGCCGGTTGGGCCAGAAGTATACGCAGCAGCAATCAGTTTGGTTTTATTGAACTAAATGACGGCAGCTGTTTTCGGGGGCTGCAAATTGTTTTTGAGAGCGGGCGTATCTCCAATTATAAAGAGGTTGCTTCACAAAACAGCGGAACGGCTTTTGTGATCACCGGCTTGCTTACGTTGACGCCCGAGGCAAAACAGCCGTTTGAATTAAAGGCTGATTCGATTGTGATTGAGGGCGCTTCCGCACCTGACTATCCGTTACAAAAAAAGCGGCATTCGTTTGAATATCTGCGCACTATTGCGCATTTGCGGCCGCGTACCAATACATTTAACGCCGTTTTCAGAGTGCGCAGCGAATGCGCTTTTGCGATTCATGAATTTTTTCATCGGCAGGGGTTTGTCTATGTGCATACGCCCATCATCACCACGAGTGATTGTGAAGGCTCTTGTGATATGTTCCGTGTGACCACGCTGGACGGGAACGGACCTGGTTTGCCTGATGGCGGCTTTGATTATACCCAAGACTTTTTTGGTAAAGAGGCGTATTTAACTGTGTCCGGCCAGTTGGCGGCCGAAACGTACGCCATGGCTTTTGGCAAGGTGTATACGTTTGGACCGGCCTTTCGTGCCGAGCATTCCAATACCCCCCGGCATGCCGCCGAGTTTTGGATGGTGGAACCCGAGATCGCTTTTGCCGACTTAGCGGACGATATGCGTCTGGCCGAAGATATGCTTAAATATGTGATCAATCATTTGTTGGCGCGCTGTCCGGCCGAGCTTGCCTTTTTTAACGAGCGAGTGGACCATACACTGCTTAACAGGCTCGAAAATATCAGCCAGCATGATTTTGCCCGTATGAGCTATACAGAGGCGATTGAGCGGCTCAAGAAAAGCGGCGAAGCCTTCGCCTATGAGCCGGTGTGGGGCAGTGATCTGCAAACCGAGCATGAGCGGTATTTAACCGAGAAAATAGCCGGCCGTCCGGTTTTTGTGACCGATTGGCCGAAAGAAATAAAAGCTTTTTATATGCGCTTAAATGATGATGAAAAGACCGTAGCGGCCATGGATTTGCTTGTGCCTGGTGTGGGTGAGCTGATCGGCGGTTCGCAAAGGGAAGAAAGGCTTGCCTATTTAACGCGCAGTTATGAGCGCTTTGGGCTGGTGCCCGAGGCCTATGATTGGTATACAGACCTTCGCAAATACGGCAGCGCGAAGCACGCCGGATTTGGACTGGGTTTTGAACGGCTTGTTATGTATGTAACCGGCATGAATAATATAAGGGATGTGGAGGCCTATCCGAGAACGGTTGGCAATGCGGCGTATTAAGTCTGAAAATACATTTTCAGACCGTATTTTGCGGAAAGTGCCGCCGGAGAACTCATCACGATTCCGCAGGAAGGGTGGACATAAATGACATATGCACAGATGACAAAAGAACAGCTGACGGAAGAACAAAAGCTGCTACGAGAAAAATATGAAGAGTATAAAGCAAGGGGACTCTCCCTTGATATGTCCAGAGGCAAGCCGGATACCAATCAGCTTGATTTATCCATTGCCATGCTGGATATTTTAACGGGCAAAGAGGCTTGCCTTTCGGCGAACGGAACCGACTATCGGAACTATGGTTTTACCGATGGCACGCCAGAGGCCAAGGCCCTCTTTTCTGAGCTGTTAGAGGTGCCGGCCGAAAATATTATTGTGATGGGCAATTCATCGCTCAGCATTATGTATGATACCATGGCCCGCTGTATGCTTTACGGCGTTCCCGGCGGAAATGGCCCGTGGTGCAAAGAGGAAAAGGTGAAGTTTCTCTGCCCCAGCCCTGGTTATGACCGGCATTTTGCCGTGTGTGAATCGCTTGGCATCGAGATGATTTATGTGCCTATGACCCCCGAAGGGCCGGATATGGACTTGGTCGAATCGCTGGTCAAGGAGGATGCCTCGATCAAAGGTATTTGGTGTGTGCCGAAATACTCCAATCCTCTCCTCCTCCGTTACGCCATTTAATATCATGCTGTAC
>JAAVYP010000002.1 GCA_022791195.1 Clostridiales bacterium
GAATCTTGTTACATAACCAAAAGAGTAAACTCCTTCAAAATTATATCATATAATCTATTTAATGTAAATAAATATTTATTTTGACTAAATTGGAAATTTCTATTGACATTTATATTTTAGGGTGCTATACTGTCAAAACATTAAGGAGAAAGAGGTGAGAAACGTGAGAGAAATAGACCGCATTTCGCCTAGTATGCTTGCGGTTTTTGAGGACAAAGGGTATTTGCAGAATGATATGATTGCTTTTGCATTAAGCGACATGAACGCCGAAAGAGTTCGCACTGATAACGGCCTTCTGTTGACCGAAAACGGTCTTGCTGTGCTGAGCGGAAGCAATGCTGTTGTGAACCAAGAACCGGCGAAAAATCAAAAACACAAGACGCCAGATTGTGCATTTCAGGAAATCGCATATCAGTTTTTTCCGCTTGACGAATTTGATTCGCTTCGTGTGGAAGAATTGATTTCATCTATCCGATTGGTGGGTGTGAAAGATCAAACCTACACTTTGATAACGTATGGTTCCTTTACTGCCAAAGATTCTCTTGTTATTTTATGCCGATGCTTTGAATCGGTCAAAGAGGGCAAGGCTCTTCCCGAAGCGGAAGAAAGGGACGAAAAATATTGTCCGCGCTGCGGACGGCGTTATGCCGATACCGACCGAAAAATTTGTCCCCATTGTATGGACAAATCGGTCTTAATCAAAAAAATGTGGTTTTTCCTGAAGAAATATAAAACGGGCGTGCTGTTAGTACTGTTAACATTGGTTTTGACAAACATTGTTGCCATTGTAACGCCGTATATTTCTTCAGGATTTTATTTTGACCAGGTGTTAACCGTAGGCGGCCGGTTTTACGGGCAGCTTTTGCTGGTCATTATGCTGATCGTTTCCACCCGGCTGTTGCAGGTATTCATTGATATTATCAATGGTCTCATCACCGCACGGGTATCGGCCAAGCTGATGTGTGATATAAAAAAAGTCATCTTCAGCGCCATTGAACGCTTGTCAGTCAGCTTCTTTTCCGGAAGACAGACGGGCGGTCTTATGAGCCAGGTGGATAATGATTCGGGAACGATTTATTGGCTTTTCTGCGACGGACTGCCTTATTTCATTGTCAATATTGTGCAGATCATTACGGTATTTGTCATTATTCTGATCATGAATCCCTTGTTGGCGCTGATTTCGATGGTTACAGCACCGGCGGCTCTGTTTGTTTTTATCAAGCTGATTGCCAAAACGCGCAAGCTGCATGCAAAGGCCTGGACCAAAAGAAGAAGAATGAATGGTATTTTGGCCGATTCAATCGCCGGCGTTAGGGTGGTCAAGGCTTTCTCTAAAGAGAAAAATGAAATTGACCGGTTTGAAAATGCCAGTGATCAAAGCATCAAAGCAGACCGGCGGGTCAGCGTCTTTCAGTTAAAGACCACTCCGTTTGCGAGCTTGCTCATGCAGCTCAGTTTGTATCTGGTTTGGGGCTTTGGCGGTTGGTTTGTGGTGAATCATACGATGGGCATGACGTATGGCACGCTGCTTGTGTTTATCGCGTATGTCAGCATGATTATCAATCCGCTTGTCAATGTGGTGGACATGGTTTCCATGTTCTCAGACTTTTTGAATTCAATGCAGCGTCTTTCTGAAATTATGGATGCTTTGCCGGACGTAGCCGAGCCGTCAGAACCGATTTCTTTAGGAGAGTGCAAAGGCAGTGTTGAATTTGATAATGTTTCTTTTTCGTACGTCAAAAACAGAACGGTGATTGATCACATTAACCTTGCGGTGGCGGCCGGCCATCGAATTGGTATTGTGGGACATTCGGGCGCGGGTAAAAGCACGATTGCCAACCTGATTCTCAGGCTGTATGACGCAGAAGAGGGTGCGGTTTTGATTGACGGCGTGAATGTAAAACGGATTCCGTTCAAAGAACTGCGCGAAAACATTGCCATCGTATCGCAGGAGACCTATTTATTCTATGGCAGTATTTTTGAAAATATCAAATATGCCAAACCCGACGCGACTTATGATGAAGTGCTGATGGCCTCTAAGATCGCAGGTGCGCATGATTTTATCATGAAGTTAGACGATGGCTACGATACTAAGATTGGTTTTGGCTATCGCGATTTGTCCGGCGGCGAAAGACAGCGTGTTTCTATTGCCAGAGCGCTGTTACATAATCCCAAAATATTGATTTTGGACGAGGCTACCTCGGCTATGGATACCGAAACCGAGATGAAAATACAAAGCGCGCTTGATGAATTGACCAAAGGGCGCACTACCATTACGATTGCGCATCGGCTGTCAACGCTGCGCGGGTCAGACCGGCTGCTTGTCATTGAGAACGGAAAGATCTGTGAGAGCGGTACGCATGATGAACTGATGCAAAAAGAAGATGGTGTGTATCATAAATTATATACACTGCAGGCAGAAGCATTAAAAAATATTGTTATTGCCGAATAAATCATAAAAATTATCGGCTCAATGTCTTTTGATAATGGTATAGAGAAAAGGGGTGACCAACATGAACGAAGCAGAACTTTCACGCGTGACGGGTTTGTCAAACGTAGTGGATATCAAATATTTAAACGGTGCCAATGCGGTTTTTGAACGGAAAAACGGTTTTCTTTCCCTGCGTACGGGCGAAGAAGAATATGTGCGAATTTATTTGCACCGGGCCTTTCCGTTTGAAAAGGAATTTGAATATATTTCTGTGCTGAATGAGGATAAAAAGGAAGTGGGCTTTATTCGCTCTGTCGAGCAGGATTTTGACGAGCCGGCGGCTGCTCTTCTGAAAGAAGAACTTGCCAAAAAATATTTTTGTCCTAAAATACAGAAAATCACAGGCATGAAGGATAATTACGGTTTTATGCAAATGAAAGCTGTGACCGATCATGGCGAGTTGACTTTCGGTATCCGCGATATATACCGAAATATTCTGAAAGTGGGCGGCGGACGGATTTTTATTATCGATGTGGATGGCAACCGTTATGAAATTCCGTCTGTAGAGGCGCTCGATCACGCAAGCTATAAAAAAATAGAGTTATATCTGTAAAAAAGAGTACCGTTAAAGGAGGTGAGTGACAATGACAAGAAGTAAACGGTTAATCGAGGCGCTGGAAAAGCAAAATGTCGTGTTAGAGAAAGGTTTATTGGCTTTGTTTGCCTTTAATTTGCAGGGCGATGATAAGTTTTCTTACACAGATGGCATAGGCTGTGTTTATCAAAATAAGCTTCTTTTGTATAATAACGGCTGCTTGATAAAGGAGCTGTCGTTTGACGGCATTACCGAATTTCGCGTTGAAAATTTGGTGGGTTCTTTCCAAGTGGTTTATGATGATGGGACGGGAACACATTATCTGCTTTCGTCTGATATGCGCTGCCACCGCGAGATTTCAGCGGCTGTCAGCTTGCTGAATCTTTTGGTGAGGGAGGGCGAAACGCTGCAGCCCAGAGAACTTGTGTACATGTGTCCTACATGCGGCCGTATTTTACGGGACGACACTTCGGTTTGTATCCGATGTGCCGATAAATTCGGCGCGCTTCGCCGGCTGTGGCCGGTGACAAAAGGCCAGCGCGGTTTGATTTTAGGCGCTGTTTTACTGTTTTTTGTCTATACGCTGTTTCAACTGATTGCTCCCTATGTGCAGGGCGTTTTCGTGGATGAATACATCCAGGCAAATACGCCGCCGGCGCTGCACGCGTTTGTGCTGATGGTATTGTTGATGGTGGGCATCTTGTTCGTTTCCATGTTTATTTCCATGCTGCGGAATTATTTGATGACCCTGGCAGGCACGGCTGTCACGGGCAAGCTGCGTGCGCTTGTGTTCAGCAAAATCCATGCCCTTTCTTTGTCGGGTGTTACCAAACGGCCGAGCGGAGAACTGATCGGCCGTGTCAATCGGGATACAAAAATTATACAAAAGCTTTTGACGAATGATATTACAAATTTGATTGAGCAATTGATTATTTTTGTGGGCATTGGCGTTATTGTATGTGTTTATGATTTTCGATTAGCTTTATTTGTGCTGATGCCGATTCCGTTTATCCTCGTTTTTTACCGGTATTTCTGGGGATTTATGCGGCGGCGTTGGAACAAGGAATGGACAGTCGATCATAAGGCTTCTACTATTTTATATGATACCTATCAGGGCATCCGGGTGGTTAAATCGTTTGGCATGGAAGAGCGGGAGGTACAGCGGTATAACAGCACGGTGCATGATTTGGAAAAATTGTTGATTTCAAATGAATCGACTTTCCGTGTGATTTGGCCAATGATTGGCTTTGTGGCTGGGGTTGGCGAGTTTTTCCTGCTCTATTATGTGGGTAATCGCATTTTAGGCGGAACGATGACCTTTGGCCAAATGGCTCAGTTTTCTGCCTATGTGGGCATGCTGTACGGACCTTTGCGGTGGATGGCCATGCTGCCCCGTGATTTATCCAGGGAAATCACCAGCATCGTCAGGGTCTATGAAATTATCGATGAAAAATCCGATGTGCCTGAAGCGGCCAATCCGGTCAGCACACCGATTGAGGGCCACATTGTTTTAGAGGATGTTTCGTTTGGTTATAATGACGGCCAGCCTGTGCTGCGGCATGTTAATGTTGAGGTAAAACCGGGCGAGATGATCGGTATTGTCGGCAAGTCCGGTTCAGGAAAAAGTACGCTTATCAATTTGATTATGCGTATGTACGAAGCGGAATCAGGCCGGATTACGGTTGACGGTATTGATATTAAGGAATATGCACAAGAGCATTTTCGCTCGGAGATGGGCGTTGTTCTGCAAGAGACATTCTTATTTTCAGGGACTATTTATGAGAATATTGCTTATGCCAAGGCCGCGGCTTCCCGAGAAGAAGTGATCATGGCCGCCAAAATGGCGGGGGCGCATGAATTTATCATGAATCTGCCGGATGGCTATAATACAAAGGTAGGCGAGAAGGGCCACACCCTTTCGGGCGGCGAACGGCAGCGGATCGCCATTGCCAGAGCCCTTTTGCATAATCCGAAAATTCTTATTCTGGATGAGGCAACAGCTTCGCTGGATACCGAGACCGAGAAACAACTGCAGGATGCTTTATTGAAGCTGATGGCCGGCCGGACGACCATTGCGATTGCGCATCGGTTATCTACCCTGCGTAATGCCGACCGTTTGGTGGTGTTGGATGAGGGACGTGTGGCCGAGGTAGGCACTCACGAAGAACTGATGCAGAAAGAGGGCATTTATTATGGCCTTGTCATGGCGCAGCGTTCTATGAACAAGCTTCATGAATAGGATATGTGATGTTGCTGCAACGGCCCAGATGACAAAAATAGTCATTGCAATTCACGGTTGTCTGTGCTATAATAAATGTAAATAAAACGCTTTGTTTTACAATTATTTAAAATTTCTCAAGTGATATTTCGGCAAGGCTAAACCGGATGAGTTTTACGGAAACAAATCTTTATGGCACGATAAAAGTAAGCTGTCAATATTCGTGCAAGGTAGATTGAATCGGCTGCGGCGTTGCATGATCATGTTTCATCGCCGTGTGTTTTTGAATATCGCATGGAATCGAGAAATCACAAGCAAGCATAGTTTTAAAATGTAATTCATTATAACAAATAAATAGCAAGCTACGAAATAAGGCCATACCAGTCGGGGAGTTAGCGGCACC
>JAAVYP010000076.1 GCA_022791195.1 Clostridiales bacterium
ATAATATAATTTATTCCTGAAATTATCAACTGTTTTTTCGATTTTTAACCGACTTTTTTCCATAATTATTTATGAATTTGGATCAAAAATGATATTCTGTGTGTCATCCGTAAAGTCTTCCAAATGAAGTACGCCTGACATTCCAGAAAGCTTTGGTAAAATTGCCGCAACTCTCGTCATTTTTTCCTCTAAATTGGAATCTGTTCCCAGAAGTATCTTTACTGAACCATAGTGAAGAATCATAGACTGATCGTCAGAAAATTCCACCTGATCCGGCTGTATTTCATATTTATCAATCATTCGGGTTAACGCTAAAATTGTGTTGAAAACCGCAGGCGTCTCTACAGTTAATCTCTGTCCTACCGCCACACTCTCATATTTAAGGCCAGTAATCAAAGATACGTTCGTCAACGCGGGTCTAAAAGTAGTCGAATCTGTCATATTGCCATCATCATTTTCTCCGTTACCGTTTCCTTCATTGGTGACAATCAGCCCATTTCCTATCACGCTGGGATCTTCTGTCCCCTGCCTTTCTGATGCAGAAAAAGACTCTAATACCATACCGTCTTTATCAAAATAATAATCCACCTCATCCTGCCGCACATAACCAATAATTTTTTTCTCATTGACGTGAAGGCGGATTTTATTTCTATTTAAGTATTCCACATCTACCGATTCCATAAAGGGAATATCTCCCAGATAAATATGCTTCTGGAATCTGGAAAGCAAAATAGAATTATGAGAGAAAAAGCTGTCTAACGCCATGTCTTCTACTTCTTTTTCTGTATATCTGGTATTTCCTACTACTTCCACATCTGTGATATAAAATAAGCCCCAGAACAGTAAAGCCCCCAACAGAACTACACCAATCACAGACCCTATCAAGAGACGAAAGGTCTTTTGGGGGAGCTTTCTGTAGCCTGACTTTCTTTTTCCCATGTAATCTCCTTTCAGGACTCTCTTCCTCTAAATAATAGAACATCTATTATTTTCTCTGTATTCTACGAATCCTTCCTCCCAGCAGGGTGATATCTCTTTCCATGTGCTCATAGCCTCGATCAATATAGGTCAGCCCTTCGATTTCCGTCTGGCCTCTGGCCGCCAGGCCTGCAACCACTAGAGCAGCCCCGCCTCTTAAATCCTCTGCACATACGCGTGCGCCTTGTAAAGATCCACCTATAATCTCCAGCATATCATTACATCTTCGAACATCCGCTCCCATTTTTTTCATCTGTACAGCCGCTCGAAAACGATCTTCGAAAATGGTCTCACGAATCTTGCTTCGCCCCTCAATCGTAGCGCATACAGCTGTTAGCGGTGATTGAAGATCTGTAGGAAATCCAGGATAGCCCGCTGTTTCTAAAAACGGAATTGGCCGCTCAATATACCTGCTGTCCGCTATCAGTGTACCACCTTTCACTTCATATTGTCCACCTATTTTCTGATATGCACACATAATTGCGTCCATTTCTTCCAGTGGAACCTGTTCAAGAGCAATCTTTCCCCGGGTCGCAGCTCCTGCAAGCAGATAAGTGCCAGCCACGATTCGATCGCTAGGCACTGAGAACTCCGTGGGATACAATTTATTCACGCCCAGTACCCGTATCTCTCCCGTTCCTTCCCCCCATATCCGGGCTCCCATCGCACGCAGAAAACGGCAAAGATGTACAACTTCTGGTTCTCTGGCACAGTTCAGCAAATAAGTCTCTCCACATGCAACAGCCGCCGCCATTACTGCATTTTCAGTTGCGCCCACACTCACTTTTGAAAAACGGTATCTACATCCTGACAGTTTTTTTGCACAGGCATAAAGACCTCCGTTGGCTTCATAAAACTCCACTCCCAAAGCCCGCAAAACATCCAGATGCAGGTCTATTGGTCTTTTTCCTATAGTGCAGCCGCCGGGATAACTAATGGAGATTTTTCCATATCTGGGCAGGAAACTTCCCAGCAAAAAAACAGAGGAGCGCATCTTATCCGCATACGCTCCTGGAATTTTGCCCGAATATATATTGCTGCAATCTATCAAAAGGCTTTCTCCGCACCATTCGGTTCTGACGCCAACCGATTTCAAAATTTCTTCCATGCACCATACATCTGCAATTCTGGGACAGCGATGAAATATGACTGTTTCCTGCTGCAAAAGAGCAGCCGCCATCATAGGCAAAACCGCATTTTTGGACC
>JAAVYP010000007.1 GCA_022791195.1 Clostridiales bacterium
CGCACATTCGTCCTCAAGACCTTCTCCCGGTACAGTCAGTCTATTATGATTCCCTCTATGCCGCGGGCTGACACGCCGCGCATTTTGGTATTCCGCTAAGGTGTGACGGGACTGCGGAAAAGCCTCCGTTCACATTTACCGCGTCTATAACACCCGCTGATCCGTCCGCGGTATACGGGGCGGATGCGCAAGCCCTTAGGCTGCGAGAGCTACTTTATTATCGTTAGCGTTTAATTTTAAGGTTGGGACTTTTAAGAGATTTCCCAGCTCTACCGGCTTATATCTTGATTCTTAATCCACGTCGAAACCCTTACGTCCCCCTACGTGAGGATGTTATTTTATCATATATCATCTAAAAAATCAAGGGGAACTTGCTGACAGCTATTTTGCTTTTGATTCACAGTAGATGCAACGATAAAGCCCCTGTTCCTGGTCAGTTAATTTAAAAACATGCGGCAGCTCTTGTTCGATTGACGTAATACAACGCGGGTTCTTACAACGAATAATCCCGGCAACTTTATCTGGCAGCGAAAGATGCTTGCGCTCAGATACCTTTCCATCTTTAATAATATTGACTGTAATACCAGGATCCAAATAGCCAAGAATATCAAGATCCAAATCAATGACCTCAAAAACCTTTAAAATATCCTTTTTCCCATGTTTTTTACTATCTGCATTTTTAATGACCGCCACCGTACAGGCTAAATCAGCCAAACCTAATGCATCGTATATTTCCATACACTTCCCTGCGGTAATATGATCAAGCACGATTCCATTTTTTATCTGACCAACAATCATTTTTTGCCCTCCAAGGATACTCCTAAAAGCTTCATAATCAACGCCATACGAATATATTTTCCATTTTTCGCCTGTCTGAAATAGGCGGCTCTTGGGTCTTCGTCTACTTCCATTGAAATTTCATTGACCCTTGGCAAAGGATGCAGCACCCGCAGTTCAGGTCCTGCTAAGGCCATCTTTTCTTTTGTCAGCACATAACTGTCTTTCAGTCTGATATAATCCTGTTCATTGAAAAAACGCTCTCTTTGCACTCTGGTCATATAAAGCACATCCAAACCAGGCAAAGCACTCTCTAAATTGGTTGTTTCTTCATAATCAAGCCCTTTTTTGATAAGCAGTTCTTTCCGCAAATATTCAGGCACACGAAGCTCTTCAGGCGAGATCAGCACAAATTTAATATTTTTATATCGCGCCATAGCATGCAGAAGAGAATGTACTGTACGTCCGAATTTCAAATCGCCGCAGCAACCGATCGTGAGTCCGTCTAACCGACCAAATTCCTTGTGGATGGTCAAAAGATCGGTCAAGGTTTGTGTCGGATGATTATGCCCGCCATCGCCAGCATTAATAAGCGGTACTTCGCTGTACATAGAGGCCACTAAAGGCGCGCCTTCTTTAGGATGCCGCATCGCTATAATGTCAGCATAGGCGCTGACAACCCGCACGGTATCCGACACGCTCTCTCCCTTGGCAGCCGATGAACTGGCCGCTTCTGAAAAGCCGAGCACATGGCCGCCTAACTCATACATAGCCGCTTCAAAACTGAGCCTTGTTCTGGTAGAGGGCTCAAAAAAAAGTGTGGCTAATTTTTTGCCTTGGCATACCTGCGAATAGGCAGACGGTTCCTTCATAATCTCTTTTGCTGTATTGATTAAATCCTCAATTTCGTTCGGAGTCAAATCCAGCACGTCAATTAAATGTTTCATTTTAATCTCCATTCTGCCGCACTTAATCGCTTTGCAATTAAGTGCGCAGCACAAAACAGTCGTGAAATTACCTCACAAAAAGTCTGATTTAATGTAAATTTCACGCTACTCCCTTTTCTGCGGCGGTAAAAGCAACAATTATTCACAAAAATCCGCCTTTCTATAACGTAAGACTTATTCCTAACTAAATATAACCGCTTGCAGTCTTTTCTCTATTATCAATTCTATCAAAACAGCAGATCGACAACTATTATCTTTGTATCCAGCTTTCATCGGACGGATTGTCCCTAAACTTCTTCAAACGCTGTACATCCTCTGCTTTTATATATCCGGTTTCTGCTGCCACCTCGGCAATGACATCAAAACAAGTCAACGAAACATTACGTACACCCTCGGCAGTTAATGCGTTAAGACCTTTTTGCATTCCATAGGTAAAAATGCTTACAATGCCAAGCACCTCTGCCCCTGCTTCTTTTAATACACGCACTACCTCAATCACTGAGCCGCCTGTAGAAATCAAATCTTCTACCACAACCACCTTGGTTCCCGGCGCCATACGTCCCTCAATCTGATTTTGCCGGCCATGATCTTTCGCACCAGAACGAACATAGCCCATCGGCAAGCCCAAATGATGTGCTGCAATAGCGGCATGAGGAATGCCGGCCGTGCTGGTTCCCATCAGCATTTCACAGTCTTTATAGTCCCGCGCTATAGTATCGGCAATCGCCTTTTCCACTAAATCACGCGCCTCGGGTGATGATAAAATCAACCGGTTATCACAATAAACCGGACTTTTAATACCGCTGGCCCATGTAAAAGGCTCATCCGGTCTAAAAAACACAGCGCCTATATCAAGTAAAGCCTTTGCAATTCTTTTTTCCATTTTTCTTCCATCCTTTTCTCGCGCTTATTATTATTGGCTTCGCAAAAATTAATCCACAAAATCAGCTACACATCGTTCATACGCAGCCACTGGATCAGCCGCCGCTGTAATGGGCCGGCCCACTACAATATAGTCACTACCCATCTTCTTGGCATCTGCCGGTGATGTCACCCGTGCCTGATCGCCCTTGTCTCCTTCCGGAAAACGAACGCCCGGCGTGACCGTTAAAAAACGGTTACCGCAAACGTGGTGCACCTGTTCTGCTTCTAATGGTGAACAAACAACACCATCCAAACCAGCTTCTTTGGCGCATACCGCATAGTGCTGCACCACTTCTGCCAATGGACGCTCAATCAGCAAATCAGCACGCATACGCGCCTCATCTGTGGACGTAAGCTGTGTTACAGCAATCAGCAGCGGACGGCTTCCGTCTGCTCTTGTCAGTCCTGTAAGCGCGGCTTCCATCATCGCCTTTGTACCGCCGGCATGCAAATTGCACATGTCGATATCTAAATTCGACAACACCCGCATTGCTTTCATAACGGTATTTGGAATATCATGCAGTTTTAAATCTAAGAAAATGGGGTGTCCCTTTTCCTTTATTTTTCTCACCATATCCGGTCCGGCACTGTAAAAAAGCTCCATTCCAATTTTGACGTATGGTTTTCGTCCTGTAAATTCCGACAAAAAATCAAGACATTCTCCCGCCGACGAAAAATCGCAGGCAATAATGACATCCTTACCCATGATGCGCCCCTCCTATCATCTCTTCTAAACTATTAATTCCATATTTCTCCATTGCTGCCGGCAAGGCCTCAATGATTTCTTTACAGGCGAAAGGATTCACCAGATTGGCCGCACCAACTTGAACAGCCGATGCACCAGCCAACATCATTTCAATAACATCGCCTGCATTTTGCACGCCCCCCATGCCAATAATGGGAATCTGCACCGCTTCATACACCTGATAAACCATGCGTAAAGCCACCGGCAATATAGCCGGTCCGGAAAAACCGCCCATGGTATTGGCAATAGCCGGACGGCGAGTTTTTAAATCAATTCGCATCCCCATCAATGTATTAATCAGCGACAGTCCGTCTGCTCCCGCCTCTTCACAAGCTTTAGCAATTTCGGTTATATCAGTTACATTCGGTGTCAATTTAATATAAACAGGTTTTTTCGTGACCGCCTTTACCGCCTTCGTGACCTGTGCAGCGCTCTCGGCCGTAGTACCGAAGCTCATGCCGCCGCCATGCACGTTGGGGCAACTCACATTAATCTCTAACAGGCCAACCTGCTCTTCTCTATCCATTTTTTCACTGCAATATACATAATCTTCCAGTGAAAAGCCGCTGATATTCGCAATCACCTTTTTATGAAAGCATTTTTTCAATTTAGGCAGTTCCTCATCGATAACCGCCTGTACCCCGGGATTTTGCAGCCCTACTGAATTGATGAGTCCCGCTGTGCACTCAGCAATACGCGGCAACGGATTGCCATATCTGGCTTCTCGTGTTGTCCCTTTCAGCGAGAGACTGCCTAAAACATTAATATCATAAAGATCGGCAAATTCATAGCCAAAACCAAATGTACCGCTGGCTGGTATCACAGGATTATCCAATTCTAATCCACTTACATGAACCTTTGTATTCACCATTCTACCTCTTCTCTTTCTAAGACAGGGCCCTCTTTGCAAATGCGCTTTGCTCCCTGTTTTGTTTGGCAGGAGCAGCCCATACAGGCGCCAAATCCACAGCCCATTTTCTCTTCAAATGAATACTGCCCGCTTCCTTGGGCAACTTTTTCAATCGCCCGGAACATCGGCATAGGGCCGCAGGCGTAAAAATAAGTATACTCCATTTGCACAAGGGCGTCGGTCACAAATCCCTTTATGCCCATACTGCCGTCTGCGGTTGTCACCGTAACATCGCAAAAACGGCTGAATTCTTCCACAAAAAAGGCCTCTTTAGCCGTTTGAAAGCCAAGAACCGCCATGGGGCGCTTTCCCTCATTCTTCAATTGCTTGGCCAGTGCATACAAAGGCGGCACGCCTACGCCGCCGCCGAGGAGAACTGGTCTCTCGCCGCTTTTGGCGATATCATAACCATTGCCAAGTCCCACCAAAGCATCAATCGGCTGACCTTGACACATATGAGCCATTTTCTCGGTACCGGTGCCTACCACTTTATAGATAATTGTAAGCATCCCTTCCTCCCAATCGCAAACAGAAATGGGTCTGCGCAAATAACAATCGTTCACTTTCAAATTCACAAACTGTCCGGGGCGTGTAATAGCGCTGGTATCGCCGGTAAGCTGCATCTGATAAATTTTATCGGCTATTTGCTTATTTTCTTTTATTTCATAGACTATATTTTTCATAAACCGCCTTGCCCTCCATAACAGTCAGCAAACATTCCCCAAACACTTCTTTTCCGGAAAAAGGTGTTGCCTTTCCTTTTGATAAAAATAACGTGGGGTCAATTGTGTAATTTTTTGAAAGATCAAATACCGTCAATGTCGCTTTTTCTCCGATAACCGGCTCTTTGCCAATGCCAAATCGTTTCTTTGGATTTTCATAGAGCAGTTCAATCAGCTTCTCAAGAGTAATAATCCCTGTTTTAACAAGTTCTGTATAGCAGACAGCAAAAGCCGTTTCCAAACCAGTAATGCCCATCAGGCTGCCCTTTAACCCTTTGGCTTTTTCTTCGGCCGCATGCGGCGCATGATCGGTAGCAATCATATCAATTGTGCCGTCGTTGATTCCGTCAATCAGCGCCTGCTTGTCCGCTGCAGAGCGCAAAGGCGGATTCATTTTAAAGCGCCCCTCTTCTTTGAGATCAGCATCACATAGCGTAAGATAATGCGGCGCCGTTTCACAGGTAACATTAACACCTTGTTTCTTTGCCTCTCGAATCAACTGTACACTTTCTTTTGCCGAAACATGACACACATGATAGGCACAGCCGGTTTCGCGTGCAAGAGCCAGATCGCGCTCAATAGGCCGCCATTCTGATGCAGACGGAATGCCAATATGCCCATGACAGTCGGCATATTCTCCATCATGAATATATCCGCCTTGAATAAGGCTTTCATCCTCACAATGGGCACACAACACCTTGTCTAATGCGGCTATACGTTGCATCGCTTCTTTCATAAGAGCAGGATTTTGAACGCCCTTTCCATCGTCCGAAAAAGCAATTACATCCTTTGCCAATTCTTCTAATGCGGCTATTTTCTCGCCCTTTTCACCTACGGTAAGCGCCCCATATGGATGCACCTGTACAAGCGCATCCCGCCCAATCAGTATCTGCTGTTCCTTCAAATGAGACAAGCAGTCTGGCACAGGATCAAGATTTGGCATAGCGCACAGATGCACATATCCGCCGCGTGCACCAGCTGCACTGCCCGAGGCAATGGTTTCTTTATAAGAAAAACCCGGCTCACGCAGATGAACATGTACATCTGCGAAACCGGGAAAAATATATACATTTTCAAATGTAATGGAAACCGCACCCTCAAAGGAAGAAAAAAGAATACCGTCTGAAAGGAAATAATCCCCTCTTACAAACTGGCCGTGCTGATAAAAATAAGCGTCTTTAAAAAAATAGGTCATTGCAAATTCCTTTTTATTTCTTCTTGGTTTTTCTTATTATACCTTACAAGCTCCATTCTTGTCAAGTCTCAATTCTGGACCGCTCTTATACCTTTTGTATTGCTCATGCTCTAATTTTCTGAATTTGTCATCACCAAAACACTAAGACCCGACAAACTTAAATAATTTATCTAACTGCGTCCACGATTGGCACAAGATAAGATTTATCTGTCCAATCACATGTTTTATCGCCTGCTTCCATCAAAGCCTTTTCCCATATTTCGTAATCGTTAGGTGCTTTTTTCATGACGGCTTTTCGCAGCATTCTGCAAAGATTTCTGTCCACAATATTCATATGGTTCATATCCCACGCGCCCCGGCAATAGAAGCAGGGTATGCCGGCCAACGAATCTTTCATGTTATGCGCAATAATCTGCGCAAAGGCGTTTTCGTCATAAGGCGATGCCCCCGCACAGAAAACAAGAATTCTTTTTCCTTGCAATTCTTTCATATGTTTTTTTAGAAATGACAATCCCGCAATACCCGAAGCGTAAATGCCGCCGCCAAGAATGATAGTGTCATATTGCCGTACACTTTCTATCTTCGCTTTCTTTGTTTCTACACAATCAAATCCTGTCTCTTCTGAAAGCCACCCTGCATAACGCTTTGTTGCGCCATACTTGGATTGATAAAGAATGATCCCAGCCATATTTATCTCCTCAAATCGGTATTTGTCATTTTCATTATGCTACGGTCAATTTTGAAATTCAACCTGTAGTTGGTGAAAGCGCAAAAGCTATATTTCTGCGGTACTTACGGTAAAAGAGAGTCTGACAGACCCTCATACGATAACACTTTGACGTTTATTACTTACGCGTCGCATAATAATCCTGCATAACCAAGTCCACTCTTTCAAACACTTGGTTGATACACTCTTGATGACCGTAGACCTGGGAAAGGGGCACCGTAGACATAGCCACCACCACATAGGCATTATCCCCGCGTACCACAATGCCCGCATCGTGATATCCATATTCATCTGAGCCGGATTTGTGTGCGATCGCATCAGCACCTTGTACTGACTCGCTGATTTCACAATACAAATTATTCGTTAGTTCCTGCCAGAAAAGCTGCGATTCAGGCGAGCCCGTCTCTTTATAGGCCCATATTTCTTGCCAAATCAGCCCTAAATCCAACGGACGCATATAGGTCCAAAACTCCTGCCGTTCTTCAAGCGGAATACCAAGTTCCTCTGCCAAGGCCACATAATCCCCCGAGCCAAGCAGCCCCCAAAGTGCTTTATACGCAGCGTTATCGCTATTATACAGCAAATAGTGCAGCAATTCGCGAATCGTATAGGTATGATAGCCTTTGCGGATGAGCGTGCCCGCCCCCGGCATATAATCGGTTCCATCATAAAAATAAGTATCGGTCAGCCGCAGGCGCGTTTCGCCAGGCGCAAGCGGCACGCCGCTCTCGTCTGACAGCCGGTTTTCCTCTAATTTCTTATACCACGCAAGTGCAAAGCCGGCCTTACGCGTACAGGCTGGACTAAAATATTGATCAGCCGCATAACCAAAGGACATTTGCGATTTCAGATCCAACACATAAAAAGCCGTTTTACGATACCGATATCGTTCTTCCATGAGCCAAAGCAGCGCTTGCTCATCATCAGGTAAGAGAGCATAATCAGAATGATTGACCGTTACCTCATGCGGCAAAAAAATGTCATTACGATTATCAATCGGCTCCTTTGTCTGCTCGGGTTCGCCCGCGTCGGGCGGCACATCGGAAATTTCGCCGAACACGGGTTGGGCATCCGTTGGTTCCAACTGATGCAGATAGTCGGTCAAACACGCATCCGACAATGCGCCGTCTGCCGCCTTTATCAGAGAAGTCTCTGCGTGCTGGCTACAGCCAGCACACAGCCACAAACAACATAGGGTCAACGCTAAAATATGTCTTTTCATCACGGATCCTTTCAAAAAATCCAATCCGGCTTTCTATGTTTTTCTTACGTGGCAAAAGTATGCTTTCAAAATACAGTGCATTTTGAAAAGCATACCTGCCCGATTTAACTATTAAATTCTAACATTAGCGGAAATACCGCACGGCCGATTCAAAGAGTTTCATATCATAAAGTCCCAGCACATTTTGATACAGCCCCTCACCAATACGCTCAGAATGGCCCATTTTACCAAATACACGGCCGTCCGGCGAGGTAATTCCCTCCACGGCATATACCGAATTATTGGGATTAAAATGAATATCATCGGTAACAACGCCGGCAAGATCGACATATTGCGTTGCAATCTGCCCGCCCGCAGCCAATTTTTGAATCCATTCATCGGAGCAAAGGAAGCGACCTTCCCCATGCGAAATCGGCACGGTAAAGATGTCCCCCGGGTTCACGCCCGACAGCCATGGCGAAAGATTAGACGCTACGCGGGTCCGCACCAATCGAGACTGGTGCCGGCCAATCGTGTTGAACGTCAGCGTTGGCGCCTGTTCGTCCGCCTCTCTTATCTCGCCAAACGGAACAAGGCCCAGCTTAATCAGTGCCTGAAAACCATTACAAATACCGGCCATTAAGCCATCCCGATTTTTTAACAGTTCATGCACCTGTTCTTTAATCGCCTCGTTGCGGAAAAAGGCAGTGATAAATTTGCCTGATCCATCCGGCTCATCACCGCCTGAAAAGCCGCCGGGAATAAAGATGATCTGTGCTTGCTTTATTTTTTCAGCAAAATATTGTACACTGCTTGCCACCTGCTCCTTGGTGCCGTTTTGAATCACAAAAATTTCGGGGTCAGCGCCGGCATCCAAGAAAGCCTTCGCCGAGTCGTATTCACAGTTTGTACCCGGGAACACCGGAATCAACACTTTCGGCTTGGCAACCGATGTTTTTGCCTTGGCAATCGTTTCCGTTTTATACGTAAACGATTGCAGTGAACCGCCTTTTTGCTCAATATTACAAGAGAAAACACTTTCCAGTCGATCTTCATATAACGAGAGCAGCGTTTTAAGCGCTATTTCTTCACCCGCCATACCAATCGCCGCGTTCTCTGTCGTAACACCCAAAAGGGTGCCCTCAACAGGCTCTGTTACCTCCAAAATAAAGGAACCGTAGCAATAGCCAAACAGAGTGTCTATGGAAAGATTTTCAAATGCAAAACCAAGACCATTACCAAAGCACATTTTCATGATAGCTTCCGCTACGCCGCCGTAGGTCGGTGTATAAGCCGCCGCCACCCGGCCTTCTCGCATCAAAGATGTTACCTTGTCAAACAGAGCAAGCAGGCTTTCGGCTTTCGGCAGACCCTCTTCGTCATATTCAGGCGTCAAAAGGACAACCTGATGACCGGCGCCCTTAAACTCAGGCGACAGAACATGATCTGTCTTATCGGTCGTAACTGCAAAAGAAACCAAGGTAGGCGGCACATCCAATTTTTCAAACGAACCGGACATAGAGTCCTTGCCGCCGATAGAAGCCACGCCAAAATCCTTTTGTGCCGCATAGGCGCCAAGCAGCGCTGCTAAGGGCTTACCCCAGCGCTGCGGATCTTTTGCTAATTTTTCAAAATACTCTTGGAAAGTCAAATATACTTTATCAAAAGAAGCACCTGTCGCCACACACTTGGCAATGGACTCTACAACCGCCAAATAAGCACCATGATAAGGACTCTTTTCCATAATAAACGGATTATAGCCCCATGCCATCACAGAACAATCTTTGGTGTGTCCTTTTTCTAATGAAATTTTGTTGACCATCGCCTGAATCGGCGTTAACTGATGGCGTCCACCAAACGGCATCAGCACAGTTCCGGCACCAATCGTTGAATCAAAACGCTCAGAAAGACCTCGTTTGGAACATACATTTAAGTCAGCTGCTAACGCTTTATAACCTGAAACAAAGTCGTTCGGCAATTCTTTTTGATAATCACCCGGCGCAGCTGCCTTTACATGAATATGCTTTTCGGCCCCATTTGAATTCAGAAAATCGCGAGAAAGGTCAACAATCGTTTCACCGTTCCAGTTCATGCGCAAGCGCGCTTCTTCTTGAACCACGGCTACCACAGTGGCCTCTAAATTTTCTTTGGCCGCTAATGACAAGAAATGTTCTTTTTCCGATGCTTCGATGACCACAGCCATTCTTTCCTGACTTTCCGAAATAGCCAGTTCCGTACCATCAAGGCCTTCATACTTCTTCGGCACCTGATTCAAATCGATTTCCAGTCCATCGGCCAATTCGCCAATAGCGACCGAAACGCCGCCAGCACCAAAATCATTGCATCGTTTAATCAGCTTTGAAACCTCGGGATTTCGGAAAAGGCGCTGCAGCTTTCTTTCTTCGGGCGCATTGCCCTTTTGCACCTCTGCCCCACAGTTTTCCAAAGAATCCAGCGTGTGGCTCTTAGAAGAACCAGTTGCACCGCCGCAGCCGTCACGCCCGGTACGTCCGCCCAACAAAACAACCAGATCGCCTGGCAGCGGCTTTTCCCGCCGCACATGGTCGGCCGGTACCGCTGCGACAACAGCACCAATTTCCATACGCTTGGCCGCATAACCCGGATGATAAATCTCGTCCACCTGTCCGGTGGCAAGACCAATCTGATTTCCGTAAGAAGAATAGCCGGCCGCCGCCGTAGTTACGATTTTACGCTGGGGCAGCTTGCCCTGCATCGTCTCTTCCACAGGCAGCGTTGGATCAGCCGCGCCTGTAACGCGCATGGCTGCATAGACATAACCCCGTCCGGAAAGAGGGTCGCGGATAGCGCCGCCAATGCAAGTTGCAGCACCGCCAAAAGGCTCAATCTCTGTCGGGTGGTTATGCGTTTCGTTTTTAAACAGAAGCAGCCAATCCTGCTCCTCACCATCCACAGTCACTTTTATTTTGACAGTACAAGCATTAATTTCTTCTGATTCATCCAAATCAGGAAGCCGTCCTTCGCTCTTCAAATATTTTGCTGCGATGGTAGCTAAATCCATTAAAGTTACAGGTCCCTGTCTGCCAACTGACTGACGCACCACAAGATAATCCTCATAGACCGCTTTTAGCCGATCATCTTCAAAAGCAACATCATCAATTTGCGTCAAAAAAGTCGTGTGACGGCAATGATCTGACCAATAGGTATCGATCATGCGAATTTCAGTGATAGTCGGATCCCGTTTTTCTTCTCTAAAATACTGCTGGCAAAAGGCAAGATCATCAGCATCCATAGCCAGACCCTTGTCTGCCAAAAAGACATTCAACTCCTGTTCGGTAAACGAAGTAAAGCCATGAAGGGTCTCCACCTGCTTTGGAACATCATACTGCTGCACAATCGTCTCGGGCAAGTCAAGCGATGTTTCTTTTGCCTCTACAGGGTTAATGACATATTTTTTAATGGCGGCAATCTCGTCCTCGCGCAAAGCGCCATAAAGCTTATAAACCTTTGCACTGCGCACCAGCGGACGGGCGCCTTGTGAAATAATCTGTATGCACTGAGCGGCTGAATCAGCGCGCTGATCAAACTGTCCCGGCAAAAAAGAAACTGCAAACGTAACTGCATCATCCTCTTCCAGCGTCTCATAGACTACATCCAACTGAGGCTCTGAGAAAACAGTACCCACAGCATAATCAAACAGCTCTTTTGAGATTTCCTCTACATCATAACGATTAAAAAGGCGCAAATCCTCTAAATTTTCAATACCTAAAAATTCTTTTATTTCCGCCTTAAGCGCTTTTGCCTCGTTAGCCAGTTCCTTTTTCTTCTCTACATAAATTCTATATACCACGTGCGCCTCCCTCATTGGCCGCTTTCAACGCCTTCGCGCCAATATCTTTACGATAAAAAGAGTGATCAAACCGTATTTTTTCTACCCGTTTATACGCCGCTTGTATCGCGTCTTGCAAATGATCAGCCACAGCACTGACGCCTAAAACACGTCCGCCTGCACTCACCAACTTATTGTCTTTGCAGGCCGCACCAGCTATATAAACATAGGGCGCAACTTCGTCCGGTATATTGATTGCATGCCCTTTTTCGTAAGCAACAGGATATCCATCAGCCGCCATGATTACACAGCACGCCGCACCATCTGCAAACACAACCGGCGTTTGCTCAAGCGTACCCGAGCGAACCGCCTGCATAATCTCAAAAAGATCGCTTTGTAAAAGAGGCAAAACTACCTGCGCTTCGGGATCCCCAAAACGGCAGTTATACTCAATCACCTTTGGTCCGGTCGGCGTAAGCATCAGGCCAAAATACAGACATCCTTTAAAGGATCTGCCCTCTTTTTTCATGGCCTCGATCGTTGGCACGAAAATCGTTTTCATACATTCGGCTGCAATTTCGTCTGTATAATACGGATTCGGTGCAATCGTGCCCATACCACCGGTGTTTAACCCCTGATCACCGTCAAATGCACGTTTATGATCCATGGAAGAAACCATGGGAATCACCACATTGCCGTCTGTAAAGGAAAGCACCGACACCTCAGGCCCGGTTAAGTATTCTTCAATCACAATCTGGGCGCCCGAATCACCAAACACCCGATCGGCCATGATGGTTTGAATGCCTGCTATGGCCTCTTCCCTTGTCATGGCAATGATCACGCCTTTGCCAAGCGCCAAGCCATCGGCCTTAATCACTGTCGGCACCGGCGCGGTTTCCATATAGGCTAATGCGTCCTCTAACGAAGTAAACACCTCATATGCCGCTGTCGGAATGCCATATTTCTTCATCAGATTTTTGGCAAACACCTTGCTGCCTTCTATCATAGCCGCCGCCCGGTTCGGACCAAAGCACGGCACACCCGCCGCCTCAAGCGCGTCCACTGCACCTAACACAAGCGGATCATCCGGTGCTACAACAGCAAAATCGATGCTATTCTCGGTCGCAAAAGAAACAAGGCCGTCAATATCCTTTGCATCAATGGCAACACATTGCGCGTCGGCCGCGATGCCGCCGTTACCAGGCAAAGCATAAAGTGTATCAATTATTTTATTCTCTTTTAATTTTTTAATAATGGCATGCTCTCGTCCGCCGCCGCCTACAACCATCACTTTCATGGTCAGCACTCCGTTTTCTCATTATCCATAGATGGGAAATTTTTCGCAAAGCGCGCTTACCGCACTTGCTACAGTCTCTTTTTTCGCCTCGAAATCAGTAATCACATCAGCAATCCAACCCGCAATCAGCGCCATTTCCGGCTCTTTAAAACCGCGGCTTGTAACAGCCGGCGTACCGATACGCAGTCCGCTTGTCACAAAAGGAGACAACGGCTCATTGGGCACCGTGTTTTTATTCGCTGTAATATGCACCTCATCCAAACGATGCTCTAACTCTTTACCGGTCACGCCTGTATCGCGCAAATCAATCAACATCAAATGGTTATCGGTTCCGCCCGACACCAACTTCACGCCTTTATCAAGCAGTCCTTCTGAAAGTGCTTTTGCATTGGTCACAATCTGATGCTGGTATGCTTTATATTCGGGACGAAGTGCTTCGCCAAACGCAACAGCCTTCGCCGCAATAATGTGCATGAGCGGTCCGCCCTGCGTACCCGGAAAAACTGCCTTATTAATCTTAACAGCCAGTTCTTCATCATTGCACAAAATCAAGCCGCCTCTCGGACCGCGTAAAGTCTTATGCGTAGTCGAGGTCACAATGTCAGCATAAGGCATCGGTGAGGGATGTTCGCCCGCAGCTACCAACCCAGCGATATGGGCCATATCAACCATGAGCGCCGCACCGACTTCATCAGCCGCTTCTCTGAATTTTACAAAATCAATTACGCGCGAATAAGCGCTGGCGCCGGCAATAATAACTTTGGGCTTGCACTCTCTGGCAATGCGTTTCATTTCTTCATAATCAATAAAGCCATTATCATCCACGCCATAAGGAACAATATTGAAATATTTGCCCGAGATATTTACAGGTGAGCCATGCGAAAGGTGGCCGCCATGCGCCAAATTCATGCCCATTACCGTATCGCCCGGCACACATAACGCAAACAGCGCTGCTAAATTAGCATTGGCTCCGCTGTGTGGCTGTACATTTGCAAAATTCGCGCCAAAAAGCTTTTTTACCCGCTCTCTGGCAATTTCTTCGACAACATCCACATATTCGCATCCGCCATAATAACGCTTGCCAGGATAACCTTCGGCATATTTATTGGTCAAAACGCTGCCGGCGGCCAGCAATACTGCCTCGGACACAATGTTTTCAGAAGCAATCAGTTCGATATTGTGCTGCTGTCTTTGCAGCTCATCCGAACACGCATCAAACACTTCTTTATCAAGGGCTTCTAATTTATCATAAAACATTTCCTTACTTCCTCCTAAAAATTAATGATGGAAAAGACGCATACCGGTAAACGCCATGACCATGCCATAACGATTGCAGGTTTCAATCACCTGGTCATCCCGTACAGAGCCGCCCGGCTGCACCACATAGTTCACGCCGCTGCGGCGCGCTCTTTCAATATTGTCGCCAAACGGAAAGAATGCATCTGAAGCCAGGCTCACACCTTGAATGCCCGCCAAATAACTCTCTTTTTCTTCTTTGGTAAACGGTTCGGGTTTCTCGGTGAAGTAATTCGCCCAAACATCGTCGCCCAAAACATCCTCTGCCTGATCTGAAATATACACATCAATGCAGTTATCACGATCCGGTCGGCCAAGCTCTGCTCTAAAAGGCAAATTTAACACCTTTTCATGCTGTCTTAGGTGCCAAATATCCGCTTTATTGCCCGCCAATCTCGTACAATGAATGCGCGATTGCTGACCGGCGCCTACGCCAATCGCCTGTCCGTCCACTGCATAGCAAACCGAATTTGACTGGGTATATTTTAAAGTAATCAGCGCAATGATCATATCCTCTTTCGCGGTATCGGGCAGTTCCTTATTCGCTGTCACCACATTTTCAAGCAATGTTTGGTCAATCTTGTATTCATTGCGTCCCTGCTCAAAGGTGATACCGTACACTTGTTTGGTTTCAATCGGTGCCGGCACATAGGCAGGATCAATTTGAATAATATTATAAGCGCCTTTACGCTTGCTCTTTAAAATCGCCAGCGCCTCTTGGGTATAACCGGGAGCAATGATACCGTCTGAAACTTCTCTTTTTATAATATTGGCAGTTGTTTCATCGCATACGTCCGAAAGAGCAATAAAATCACCAAAGCTGCTCATACGGTCGGTTCCTCTGGCCCTTGCATACGCACAGGCCAGCGGCGAAGCGTCTAAGCCTTCAATATCGTCCACAAACACCGCTTTTTTCAGTTTGGCGCTAAGCGGACGGCCAACAGCCGCCGAAGTAGGGCTTACATGCTTAAACGAGGTAGCAGCCGCAAGGCCGGTTGCTTCTTTAATTTCCTTGACCAACTGCCATGCGTTGAGCGCATCCAAAAAATTAATATAGCCGGGGCGGCCGTTTAAAATTTCAATCGGAAGCTCTTCGCCATTTTCCATATAAATTTTAGCCGGCTTTTGATTGGGGTTGCACCCATATTTCAGTTCAAACTCTTTCATTTGTTATCTTCCTTTACGCAAAACTTATTGATTAAGCGGCATTCTGCCTCTTTGGTTTCGATATCAATGTAACGAACCGCCAGTGATATTTTATTATCGGGATTTAATCCTTCCCAAATTTCTCTTGTAAACGCATCAATATCGTTGGGAATCACGATGCGTTCCGGCTCGCCGGTAAAGGTGGGAATCGGATTGCCGTCATGATTATAGGTATGAATAAAATGACCTGTACCGGCCGTAGGCGCATAAGTAAAGGTATAGCGGTTACAGCCGCTGCCGGCCTCGTCAGCACTTTTTAAAATGCTCATTTTATAACTGGTGTCTTTGCCCTTAAAAGAATAAGCCAAACTGATTCGCGGCGTAAAATTCGGTGCATCCGGCTCAAAAGCACGGCTCTCTAAAGCCTCTTCAAAGCTTTTTCCCTGTTTTACATATTCGCAAATCGTGTCCGTTTGATCGCCGTTAGTCACAATCAGCATATCATCCTTTGCCCACTTGATTGCCGCGTAGATAATCAAAGAGGGATCCTGCACCTTGCTTTCATCATACGGGGCTGTCATCATGCTGCCGTCCGGCTGTTCTGCAAAAATGCGATTGCGGCTGTTTTCGCTGCGCCCCATAATGAAATAGGCAGCGACGGCTTTTTTGCCATCGGCCGTCAATCCCGCCACAATACCTCGGCCCGGATAGGTGTTTGCCTCTAATAACGCGCCAAGCGACGCTCTGTCATATACGCTCATTGATAATCTCCTTTGCCACTTTTTCAGCCGCCGCCGGTAAAATCACCCACTCGGCCTGTTCCATTACTCGTTTTTGCAGGATCTCGGGCGTGTCGCCCTCTTCCACCGCTACTGCCTTTTGCATAACAATCTCGCCGCCATCGGTAATTTCGTTGACAAAATGCACCGTTGCGCCGGTCAACTTCACCCCATAATCCAAGGCAGCTTTATGTACCCGCAGTCCATAAAAACCATCGCCGCAAAAAGCGGGAATTAAAGAGGGATGCACATTCAGCATCCGCCTTGGGTACTGCTTTACAAAGTCTTCACTTAAAATCATCATAAGACCGGCCAAAATCACAAGATCAACCTGTCTTTCTTTTAACAACGCCAGCATACATGCCTCTACCTGCGCCCTTGAACCGCAGGTTTCGGTGGTAAATACTGCTGTCTCAATGTCGGCTTCTTTAGCACGGGTTAAAGCATAGGCTCCGGCTTTATTTGAAATGACAAGCACAATTTCTCCGCTGTGCAAAAGTCCATTCTTTTGTGCATCAATCAGCGCCTGCAAATTGGTTCCGCCACCCGAAACGAGCACCGCGATTCTTGCCTTTAGCATAGTTCTACGCCCTCGGTCTTTGTAATTTCGCCCATCACAAAGGCATTTTCGCCTGCTTCTTTCAATACAGCCATCGCCTTGTCCGCATCCTCCGGCGCCACAACCAACGTCATGCCCACACCCATATTGAAAGTATTATACATATCGCGTTTATCAATATTGCCCTCTTGCATAAGGAGCGAAAAGATCGGCAGCTTAGGCAGCACGCTCTCCTCAATTTTTGCGCCATATCCTTCAGGCAGGCTGCGCGGAATATTCTCGTAAAAGCCGCCGCCGGTAATATGCGAGACCGCTTTTACCTGAACCTGATCAAACAGAGCCAGCATAGGCGCCACATAGATTTTAGTCGGGGTCAGCAACGTCTCACCCAAAGATTTTCCGTTTAATACAGCAAGCGGTTTGGTAATATCCCGATTTTCAAGATCAAAAACCTTACGCACCAGCGAAAAACCATTTGAATGCACACCGCTTGACGCAAGACCGATCATAATATCGCCGGCACGCATGGTGCCATTATCCAAAATGCGCTCTTTATCCACCACGCCAACCGAAAAACCGGCTAAATCATATTCATTCTCGGGATAAAAGCCAGGCATCTCAGCGGTTTCACCGCCTACTAACGCACAGCCAGCCTGCACGCATCCCTCGGCAATACCCGCTACAATGGAAGCAATTTTTTCAGGCACATTCTTGCCGCAGGCAATATAATCCAAAAACAGAAGCGGTTTTGCTCCACAGCATAAAATATCGTTGACACACATGGCTACGCAGTCAATACCTACCGTATCATGCTTGTCCATCATAAAAGCAATTTTCAGCTTTGTCCCCACACCATCGGTGCCCGAAACCAAAACCGGATTCTTTGTTTGCGATAAATCCAGCGCAAACAAGCCGCCAAAACCGCCAATGCCTGATACCACTCCTTCGGTCATTGTTCTGGCAATGTGCGTTTTCATAAGCTCAACTGCTTTGTAGCCTGCCGTTATATCAACGCCGGCCGCTTTATAACTTTCCGAAAAGCTTTTCATGATTGCGTCCCCTCTTCTGTTGTTTCTTTTCGATTGACCGAAATTTTTTGTTCAAAACGATTTTTTTTAGTTACAGCCGGCTTTGCCGTTGGATAACATTCATCAAAGCACGCGGTGCAATATTCTTCGCACTTGTGCTCGCCCGCCAACCGACGGGTATTTTCCACCGATAAGTAGCCCAATGAATCGACGCCGATTTCCTTTTCTATCTCGGGCAACGTATATCGGCAGGCAATCAGCCGTTCTTTGGAGTCAATATCAGTTCCGTAATAGCAGGGGCCTATAAAGGGCGGCGCTGACACGCGCATATGCACTTCTTTAGCGCCAGCCTCCCGCAGCAGCTTAACAATGCGGGCACTGGTCGTACCCCGCACGATCGAATCGTCAATCAAAACAACACGCCGCCCCTTCACAACAGAAGCGATCGGATTCAGTTTGATTTTCACCTTATTTTCTCTGGATTTTTGGCCGGGCGAAATAAAAGTGCGCCCTATATATTTATTCTTGATAAAGCCGATGCTATATGGAATACCCGATTCTCTTGAATAGCCAACGGCTGCATCCAAGCCCGAATCAGGCACGCCGATCACAATATCCGCATCCACCGGATGCTCCTTAGCCAAATAACGGCCGGCCTGCACTCGTGCTTCGTGTACACACACACCGTCTATGACCGAATCGGGTCTGGCAAAATAAATGTACTCAAAAACACAAAAAGAGGGCTTGCGCTTGCCGCAATGATCTTGAATGGAACGCACGCCGTTTTGATCAAACACCAAAATTTCACCCGGCGCCAAATCTCGCTCAAAAGTAGCTCCCACTGCGTCTAATGCGCAGGTTTCGCTCGCCACAACATATCCGCCGTCAGGCAAAAGTCCATAACAGAGCGGCCGGAACCCGTTTTCATCTCTTGCTGCAATCAGCTTAGACGGTGACATCACCACCAAGGAGTAAGCGCCGTCGATTCGACTCATAGCACGATTCAATGCTTCTTCAATCGAAGGGGCCGAAAGACGCTCCTTAGTAATAATATAAGAAATGACCTCAGTATCGCTGGTTGTATGAAAAATACTGCCCTGATTCTCTAATTCTTCCCGCAGCGTCGACGAATTGACCACATTGCCGTTGTGCGCAAGAGCCATACGGCCTTTTACATGATTCACTACAATCGGCTGTGTATTGTGCCGGTCAGTCGCACCAGTTGTGCCATACCGCACATGGCCGATGGCCATATTGCCATGGCCCAACATTTTCATAGCGCTATGATCAAACACATCGTTGACAAGACCTAAATCCTTATGATGTCTAAAAATTCCGTCATCATTCACGACTATACCGCAAGATTCCTGCCCTCTATGCTGCAAAGCGTATAAGCCATAATACGTACTGGACGCCACATCGGTTGTCTGGTTTGCGAAAATACCAAATACGCCGCACTCTTCTCTTAGTTTTCCCATATTATATTGATTTCCTTTGCCATAATTCCTTTTTTGTTCGCAGGCAGATGCCTGTCAATACTTATTCGCCAAAAATCCGTCTCATCATCTCTTGATAAGCGTCCTCAACATGGCCTAAATCCCGGCGAAAACGGTCCTTATCCAACTTTTCATGCGTCGTTGCATCCCAAAAACGACAGGTGTCCGGTGAAATTTCATCAGCCAGAATGATAGTTCCATCCTGTGTTTTACCAAACTCTATTTTAAAATCAATTAAATCAACATTGACCTTTGCAAAGAATGCACACAAAAACTCATTTATACGGAAAGTCAGCTTTGTAATTTCATCAATCTCTTCTTGGGTAGCCCACCCGCAAGCCACGATATGATATTCATTACACATCGGATCGTCCAGCTCATCACATTTATAGCAAAACTCAAGCGTCGGCCGCAGCAGCTTTGTTCCCTCAGCCACACCAAAACGCTTTGAAAACGAGCCGGCGGCCGTATTGCGGATAATCACCTCAAGCGGCACGATATCAACCTTTTTCACAACCGTTTCTCTATCTGAAAGTTCTTTGACAAAATGTGTGGGAATGCCCGCTTTCTCCATTTCACTCATCAGATAATTAGACATTTTATTGTTGACAACGCCTTTTCCTTCGATTGTTCCCTTTTTCTTGCCATTGAACGCAGTTGCATCATCTTTGTAAGAAACAATACAAAGCGCAGGATCGTCCGTTGCAAATACTTTCTTTGCCTTACCCTCATACATTTGTTCACGTTTTTCCATAATCAAGCACCTCTTTATGTACATAAATTTATTTTTGAAAACAAGAAACTGCCGCTTTTGGCGGCAGTGCCTTAGTGATTATAACGATGTGATACAGCTTCATCTTTAGCCAATACCTGCGCGCAGGAAGCCTCCCTTGCTTTGTTTAACTTTTCAGCAAGGGACGCATCAGAAACAGAAAGAATTTGTACAGCTAACAACGCCGCGTTAGCAGCGCCGTCAATTGCAACGGTTGCCACAGGAATACCCGCCGGCATTTGTACAGTCGACAAAAGTGCGTCGAGTCCATCCAGCGTGCTGCTCTTTACAGGAATGCCAATAACAGGAAGTGTGGTATTCGCGGCCAAAGCGCCCGCTAAATGCGCCGCTTTGCCGGCCGCAGCAATAATGACGCCGAAGTCATTCCCGCGTGCATTCACCGAAAAAGCTTTGGCAGCTTCGGGTGTACGGTGTGCTGAATACACATGCACCTCATAGGAAACACCGTATTCCTCTAAAACCGCAAATGCTTTTTCAACAACAGGCAAATCTGAATCGGAACCCATAATAATGGCAACTTTTTTCATCTTTTTCTCCATTTCATCGCATACAGCGAGCTTTATTATAAACGACAAATAAGTAAAAATTACGATAGAAAGAATGTATTGTACTCAAAACTAACGATTTCTGACGAAATCACTTATTTCTGACGAAATAAAGGCAGTTTAACCCCTTCGAATTAAACTGCCAAAACGGTAAACTCTCAAAGACTCCGCCTCTTTATGAAAACTTCATGCATCACATAAAATTTTCAATCAGTGCAGTACCTTTTTATTATAAATTTTAATCCCTTTAAAGTCAAGTCATTTTCAGTTTTTCATCATTTTCTACAAATCATGCTTTTACTTTACAAATAATTGCGCAAATCTACCGAAAGACGTTCTTCAATGTTCACCAACCGACGAGCTATTTTTTTGGTTTGCTCGTCTGCATTCGGGTATTGATTCATATATTTATGAACGCTTTTAACGCCCATATTGCAGCCATCTACAATGAGATCTGCAATTTTTTTATCATCATCCATCACAAGAACAAATTCCGATTTCGCTTTGGCCATTCCTTTGGCAAACAGATTCGGTTCCGGGGTTTCAGCATCCATATGATCAAGCAAGGTCTTTGTTTCGCCAAATAAGCGTTCGTGTTCTTCTTTAGAGTCCTTTAGCAGCAAAGCCATGCTTTCGTCTTCTACATTTTCTTCCACATTTTCAATAGTTGAAATTCCCATTTGAATGCCCGAAGCGCATTCCTTTAACAAATACAAGGTGTCCTGACTCATTGGAGACTCTCCTGTTCCTTTTGAATCACACGGCCTGTATACGCATCAATTTTGTAGTCATATTCAGTATCGGCCGCATTAAACTCTACCGCATAATATTCCCGGCCGTTTTCATTTTCAAGATAACATTTCAAAAACGTCGCCTCTTTTGCAGGCTGGCCGGCATCACGCAGAGCTACTTGCTTTGCTTCTTCTAAATTCAGACGCGCCTTGGCAGACGCGCCAATCGAACGGTCATTATTGTCGCTGTTGCCGGTTTGATTATTGCCGGCCGTTTCCTCGGTATTGCCCTCAGCTAAATGATTATTGTCGTCTTTTACATCTCCAATAATATTTTCACCAATATCTTTAGCCTCGTCTACGCCTTTTTCAACGCCGTTTTTTACGCCGTCACTCACGTCTTCCGCTTTATCTTTTACATCATTGCCAATATCCTCGGCACCGTCTTTTATATCGTTGCCTATATCTTGTGCCTTATCCTGCACGTCATCTTTGACATCATTAACATCATCGCGAATCTGGTCTCCTGCTTGATCAAGTTCTTCATCGCTTCCTATAAAACCATCTTCGTCGGTTACCTTACCATTGCCGCAAGCACAAAGACAAAGAGTCAACGCAAGTGTTAAAATGAACGTAATGATAATTTTTTTCATTGCAATCTCCTTTCTGCCGCTTTAGCGGCTGCACCTCGAAAGCATGCAAAAACGGGCAAAATCCCATTCTGAAACTATCGGCGCAAAAACTATATAGTTTTATTGTTTATTTTTACGCCGCATATTGCTTTCTTAGATATTATCCGCGATTCGAGGGTTATTCATACCAAAATCCTTTTCTTGCTTTGGTAGAATTTAACAAACATTGATAAAAAATCATTTTTCCATGAGGATGTTTAATTCATCATAAAATCACATAATATACGCCATATATATAATAACAGCGCCGCAAATTCGCGGCGCTGTTATTTTCATCGATTAACAATAAGCGTTGTCAAGGCCTTTTTCTGTCCTGCTGATGGTTCTTTCAGTTTTCCGTTTTTCAAAAGAGCTGTGACACAATGAAGCAAAAACCAGCCGTCAGAATGAAATATAAACTGAAGCTCGTATTCCTTGCACTTTCTTAGATGCGCCGGAACCGATTTTAATACCGCTTCTGCATAAGGCGCCTTTAGCTCTTCAAAATC
The DNA here is from genome assembly GCA_022791195.1 of Clostridiales bacterium. GTDB lineage: Bacteria > Bacillota > Clostridia > Oscillospirales > CAG-272 > CAKSEI01. Next base: position 22,807 of record JAAVYP010000007.1, read on the forward strand.
AGCTTGATACCTTGCTTTAATACGCTCGCCAACAGCCAGTAATTTATCACGAATTTCATCGCTTGCCAAAATGACGATCTGCCATGAGGCTTTAAACTGTCCGTCATAATCGCCGTTTGTTTTGATATATCCGCGTTCGGATAGCCATGCATACTCATCCTTAGAAAGAGGGCCATCCTGCTCTCTTGCATACAGAGAAAGTATGCGTTTCGCATCTTCTCCAAATGATAAACGGAATTCCTCTCGCCGATCCGACCACTCGCTGTCTATTTGCCAGAAAATTCTCTCTCCGTCTCCATTCCACATGGGACCGCACCAGTTTTTCATATACACGTAGTCATCAGGGAGAATCATTTCATCCGGCACGACAGAAGCGTGAAAAATATTGTGTGCGCCGTCCGGCCGATAGGTGGCAACCTCTTCAAAAGAAATGCTGTCGTCCATTCGTTTCTCGCCCGACTGGGCGGCAATATACGGAATTAGTGACCATAAAATAAAATTCCGATCTGCTTTAGGCGACTTGGTTAGAAGCACTGGGTTATCAGTCTGATGACACCAGATATCCGAATCTTCCAAAATGCCGCTCTTTGTAAGTTCATCATACAGATCATTGGCAAACAGCTCGGCAGCACGTTTATACATATCATTCTGCATCGTCAGCAGCTCTGCCGTTGGCTCACTGATAATGAAATTAATCATATACTTATCTTTTTGTGCCTGCAGAAATCCATATTCCTCAAGAAATTCCACTTCAGTTTCGACATACACAGGAGAAACGCCTAAATCATCAGCAATTTCTGCTATTGTCTTCGCTGTATTTCGCACACAGTAGCAAATATTCTGGGAAAGTGCAGAACGGAAAAACTCGTCCGGGGACTTTGTGCCAACCGAACCGTTGATACCGTAAGAGTGAAATTTAATGGGATTAAACTTTAAATCACTTGCTTTTCTCATCGTATCCATACCTCGTTTCAATTCTTTTTTTGCTTCAAACAAGTGCCATTTAACAGTACCAAGAGGAATGCCAAGATCGCGCGCAATATCTGCCTGCTTGTGATTCTCAAAATAATAGGCAATCACAATTTTTCTTTGCAGCTTTGAAAGATAAGCAATCTCGGTCTGGAGCCGTTTGATGATCTCACCCTGGTCGCCAAGTTCGATTTCAGAACACGGATCGGCAAGCAGCTCCGCTACCTCGTCCACTGAAACGCCGACCATGTTCTTCGCGGTATCACGATAATAATTGCTAAGCGTATGATGAGCAATCGTCCAGATAAATTTGCTGATATCCACAATATCGTCCTTACCGAGAAGCGCTCGGAACACCCTTATTGCGATCTCCTGCGAAAGATCTTCCGCATCGTAGAGACTTTTACACCTTTTCAGCGCAAATCCGAATATGGGTTTTACATATTCCGTTATGATTTTTTCTGCCTCTTGTCTGTTCACTTGTTTTCTCCTTTTGAAAGCTTTCACTCATATAGACACGCGAATCCAAAAAGGTTGGCTATTTTCTAAAAATAAATTAAATTCAATAGAGGATAGATAAAAATGCTGCCCGCATAAGGCAGCACTTTGCTCAAAAAATACAAAAAGTGCAGTTAATCCATTCCAAAATTCAGAAATATTAGTTTAACCGCTTCTTCATCTATCTCCTACCGAAATGACAGGAGCCGAAAACGCTTTTGCTTCTTCTATATCATGCGTGATAATAATTCCATTTTTCATATATTTTCTCACACATTGTATCGTATCATATTTTAACTCTTCATGCAGCCCTTTAAATGGTTCGTCAAACAAAATCAAATCACGCCCACAGGCCAGCGCCCGGGCAATCGCCACCCGCTGCTGCATCCCGCCAGAAAGAGCAGCTGCTTTTTTGTCCAGTGCTTCTTTTAGCTTTAAATCAACCAAAATTTGTTCAGCTATCGCTCGATTGGATACACAACTTACATTTTCAAGAGCGCTCATATGCAAAAAAAGTCTCGGCTCCTGAAACACCATGCCCACTTTATCCGGCACGCCTATAATATGTCCCTGATCTGGACGCTCCAAGCCCGCTATCATCCGTAACAGAGTCGTTTTCCCGCTGCCCGAAGGCCCCATGATAGCCGTCATGACCTGCTCTTCAAATGATATCGTACAAGAAAAATGCTCAAACACCTTTGTATCACCATACGATTTGTCAATTTCTTCAACGCGAATCAAAGCCAAGCCTCCTTATTATGGTGCAAAACACTTTTTCAATCAAAACACTGAAAATAACAACCACCGCTGTCCACGCGAAAAGATCTGCGGTTTCCAAATAGCTTTTTGATAAAAAGATTTCATTGCCAATAGACAACGCAGGCCGGCATAAAACCTCGGCCGCGATGCCGGCCTTCCATGAAAGGCCAAGCGCCGTCACGCAGCCAGCCGCAAAATATGGCAACACTGAAGGGAGATATAAAACTCTCATTTTTTTACGAAAGGAAAACCCATAAACATTCGTCACCTCTAAAAGCAGCGGATTCACCTCGTCCATCCCCTTTTTCACATTGCCCCACACAATAGGAATCACCATAATGCAGGCGGCGAATGCCGGCACCTGCTCACGATCCATAAAATACCAGGTCAATATGATAAAAGAGGCCACCGGCACACAGCGAATGACCGTCATTAAAGGAGAAATCAGCCTGTGAAGATAACGATTCAAAGAAAAAACGCCGCACACACTTCCGAATATCATTCCAGCCAAAAAGCCCGTAAAAATACGGGCCAGCGAATAAAAACAGCTCTTCCAAAAAGCACCCGTCCGCCCGAGCTGACACAAACGCCGCAAGGCGGCCGCCGGACTGACAAAGATCAACTCTTTGTCAATCAGCATAGCCGCCGCCTGCCACACCAACAGCCAAAACAGGAGAATGGCTGCCCATACAAAAATCTTTTTAAGCTTATTCATACCAAAATCCGTCGTCGGGCAAAGCGCCGCCCACGCTGGCTGCATCCGCTTCATATAACACTTTCAAGAAAGCGCTTAACTGCTCTTTCATCTGTGCACCGTCCTGATACACGATATGACAATTCGGATAAGCCTTCATAGCAATCGCCGCTTTGGGCAAAATAGCATATGTTTCACACAAGGCTGCCGCTGTTTCCAGGTTTTCATCAACAAAATCTACCGACGTTTGATATTCATCCAAAAACGCCTCAACCGCGGCATGATTTTTTTCGGCAAACTCCTTATTCACAACAATGCAACCCTGCATAACCGTGCTTGTTTCATCTATTTTTTCCCATTCTTTGGTCATATCAAGCGCCACTTTTACTTTGTCTTTTCCATTGATCAGCACAGCGCTCACTTTCGGTTCAGGCAGCATAGCAATTTCAATATCGCCGCTTACCAAACCGGCCGATACGGTGTCGGCATCGGCAAACTCAACCGTCACATTTTCGCCCGGCGTCAATCCATTTTTCGTCAGCACATAATTCAAAATATATTCCGGAGTGGAACCCTGATTGGTGGCATAAATGGTTTTGCCCTCTAAATCGCTCACCTTTTCAATGTCTGCGCCGCTTGTCAGCATATACAGCACGCCTAATGTATTGACAGCCGCCGTCTGAATTTTGCCCGCTGTTTTCTGATACAGCACAGCAGCTAAATTGGTTGGAATGCAGGCAATCTGCAATTCGCCATTGATTAAAGAAGCCGTCACTTCATCTGGTGAAGCAGCTACAGTAAACTGGTAATCATTTGTTGTCTCGCCCTTAGCTGCCATATCCATCAACTTCGCGGCGCCCATACCGGTCGGTCCTGAGAGCACTGCTGCTTTAATATTAATTTTTTCCGTTGTCGGTTCGCTTGCCGACGGTTGTGTATCCTCTTTTTCCGGTTTGCTGCCGCATGCCGCTAATGTAAGCAGCAGGGAGAGCATCAATACAAGTGAAATGATTTTTTTCATTTTTTCTTCCTTTCGCTATTTTGATTGTATATTTACAATTTGAAAACCGTTATCGGTTTTCATAATTTTGCCTATTTCAACAAGACCGTCAATGGCACGATATAACGAGGCGCGTCCTATATCCAATTGTTCGGACAATTCTTTTAAGCTAAGCGTTAAACGAACCGTGCCATCTTCATTCGCATGACGCTGAAAATATTCATACACCTTATCTTTTGCATCGCCGGCCGTAAAAAAATCAATCTTTTCATTTAAGTATCTTACCTTGTCCGAGAGAAAAAGGATGTAATTCATCGCCGCTAATGGTTCAGCTAAAAGCAGATCCTTTACAAATTCCTGTGGGAAAAACAAAACCGAGGTTTTCGCACGGGCTGTAATCACCGTCACATATGATTGACCGCCGAAAAGAGCCGCCGCACCAAAAATTTCCCCTTTTTTCATCTGCCGCAAAGGCACATGCTTATGATCCGCCTGTTTTTCAACACGAACCGAACCACGTGTAATCAGACCCAGACAAGGCAAATATTGATCGGAAGGCAAAACCCTCTCGCCTCTTTCAAAGTCTTTTTCAAAAATACGTTCATCTCCAAGCCACACTTTCGCTCGATCCGCAGCCATACCGCGAAACAAGAACAGGCTTTTCACCAAAGATTCGTCCACTTAAAGCACCTCGAGTTGTATCATATGATACACTTTTGCTATTATAATCTTTTTTTATCCCTTTGTCAAGTGTTTGTCAAACGCCACGAATGAACCATTGCTAAAATTTTACGAATATGCTAAAATAAAAAGGAAATTAGGCCATGCCTGTGCATAATCGGCCTGTGGCATCCACATAGATTCATTTTACGATTGAGTATAATCACTCCAAAGATAAATAAAAACATGATATTACAAAAAAATCAAATTATTACCGCTTTTATAGAGGATATGAATGCCCTTGGTCACGGCGTAAGCCGCATAGAGGGCTTTGTGGTGTTTGTGCGCGGCGGCGTGACGGGCGATGAGCTAAAAATTAAAATGATAAAAGTTTTAAAAAATTATGCCATCGCTATTATCGAAGAAATAATTTCGCCCTCTCCCTACCGTATCAAGCACCCCTGCGCTGTTAGCACGGCTTGCGGCGGATGTGCTTTTTCTCATATTGATTATCAATACGAAAAAGAGCTTAAACAAAAATTTGTACAAGCCGAATTTACCAAAGCAGGGCTTTCGTACATGGTGGTACATCCGGTCATCAGCGGATCTTCTTGCGAAGGATATCGAAACAAAGTCCAACTGCCGCTGACATCCGATTATCGTTTCGGCTATTACGCGCCCAAAAGCCATCGCATTGTACCTTGCGCTGATGGCTGCCGTCTGCATCCCGCTATATTTGATCAAATTGCGCAAACGGTTTGCACTTTTGCCAAGGAGCATCAAATATCGGTTTATGATGAAGCCACCGGTCTTGGCCTTTTACGCCATCTCTATGTACGCATTGGCAAAGAAACAGGTGAAATCATGGTTTGTCTCGTGATTAATGGAACCTCCCTGCCCCACCAAGAGCAGCTCGTCAGTCAGCTTTTAGCCGAATATCATGACATTCAAACCATACTTTTGAATATCAATCAAAAAAACACAAATGTTATTTTAGGCGCTCAGAACAAAATTCTTTATGGCAGCGGCCATATTACCGATCGTTTGTGCGGAAACCTGTTTGAAATTTCGCCTCACTCTTTTTATCAAATTAATCATGACACAGCCGAGCTGCTGTATCAAAAGGCACTGCAACTCGCCGAAATCGAAAAAGCAGACAAAGCGGCTGATCTATACTGCGGTATCGGCACAATCGCCATCACCGCCGCAAAAAGCGCGCCAAACACCCAAATCATTGGCGTAGAAATTGTGCCGGATGCCATCGAAAACGCCAAGAAAAATGCCAAGAGAAATCACATTGACAATGTTTCCTTTTACCAAGGAGACGCGAATGATCCGCGTATCGCCGACTGCCAGGTGATTATCGTAGACCCGCCGCGCAAAGGACTTTCCGAAGCCCTGATTCAGACCCTCCATAAAAACGCACCGGATAAAATTGTTTATATTTCCTGTGCGCCGGATACCCTCGCCCGCGACTGCCGACGGCTATTTGATGCTGGCTATCACGCCTGTGAGGTTTTTCCGTTTGATATGTTCCCTCGCACCGGACATGTGGAGTGTGTAGTTTTGTTATCGAAGGTGAAGGAAAAACTGGATTGATATGAAAGCTGCAATAAAAGAACTTCGGTCATTCAATTTCGCTTTATTTGCAGCGCTGTGTGCGCTGTCAACAGTGCCGGCAGTTTATCAAACACTAAAAACTTTTTTGATTTCTTCAAATGCCAGTTTAGCGTTCGATATTATCGGACAAATGGAATGGTTTGACCTTATCAACGAAACCTTACAAGCGTTTTTAATTATACCGCTTTATTCGGTTTTAAATAAACATTTAAATAAACATACAAAGCAATTTGCAGAAAATGTTTTCAAAACCGGAATTTTAACTTTTTGTCTCTATGGCGTTTTTTCAGCCGGTGTTTTCATTTATGGCACAAGTATTGTTTCCGCAATGAATCCGGCAGAGTTTGACCTTACTGTTACAGTTAATTATCTGCGCCTGGAAACAGTTGCGTTTATGATTGGAATCATTGTCAGTTTTGTAAATGTAGTTTTTGTTGTTGCCGGCAGAACTCGTAACATTTATATTTTTCTTATCATCCGCACGTCTTTGTCGGTGTTTTCCGATTTCTTGCTAATACCTAAAATGGGTGTGTATGGCGCAGCTGTTTCCAATATTGTCGTCAACGGTCTTCTTGCTCTTGCCTCTGTTGCACTTCTCTATATGCAAAAGCAGATAATTCCCTGTAAATTTTGCAAAAGAGACGTTTTCATGTTCAAGGAATGGACAAAAACCGGTATTTTCTCGGGTCTTCAGCAATTTATTGACAATTTGATATACGCAATCATGGTTTGCAAAATGGTCAACATGGTCGCGGAACAAGGAAACTATTGGATTGCCAATAATTTTATCTGGGGATGGCTGCTTATTCCTATATCGGCCATGTCAGAAGTTATTCGCCGAGACGGCAGCAAAGGATATCGGAAGCTAAAGCAGTCTAACTACTATTTTATTGCTGTTTGTTCGGTTCTGCTGTGGGCCATAACACTTCCTCTTTGGAAACCTTTTTTTACCTATGCAGAACAATTAAAAAACGCCGATGAAATATTTAATATCGTGATAAAACTCGTGCCATTCTATATTGCCTATGCGGGATGTGCCATCATTGACAACATTTTTGTGGGGCTTGGAAAAACAAAATACAATGCAATAAACTCACTCATTATCAATTTGGGGTACTACGGCATTTTCTATTTGCTGTACCTACATAATAAAATCGAATTTTCAATGAACATGATTATAGCCATGTTCGGCTTTGGTATGGTGGTACATCTAATCATTTCAATCATACAAGAAAAAATATTTCTCAAAAAAGCTGAACACGCAACCGTTTGATCGATTTCCTTGAACAACTGCGCAAGCAAAGCACCAGAACACGCAAAACGCGTGATCTGGCTGTCAGGATCACTATTTTTTAGTAAAAAAGAAAGATTGACTATAAATTCAAAAACTTTAAATAATGGAGATAAAATGATGGAGAAAAAAACAAAATTTTCAAGCCGTTTAGGATTCGTCCTTGCGGCAGCAGGCTCAGCAGTGGGACTGGGCAATATCTGGCGATTCCCCTACCTTGCGGCAAAATACGGCGGCGGCATTTTCTTGCTGGTGTATCTTATTCTTGCGGTCACCTTCGGATTTTCACTGATGGTAACTGAAATTGCAATCGGCAGAAAAACAGGTAAAAGCGCCATTAAAGCGTATAAAATGATCAACAAGAAATTCTCATTCTTAGGTTATTTAGCTGCCCTTGTGCCCATTATCATTTTCCCTTACTACTGTGTTATCGGCGGATGGGTCGTGAAATTTTTGGGCGTGTATTTATCCGGACAAGGCCATATAGCAACAGGTGCGGATTACTTCTCGGGATTTATCGGAAGCACGGCAGAGCCTCTTCTTTGCCTCGCGATTTTTCTCGTAATCACTTCGCTGGTAGTCATTATGGGCGTTCAAAAGGGGATTGAAAAGGTGAGCAAAATTCTGATGCCTTTGCTTATTTTGATGTCACTGGGAACGGCGCTTTATAGTCTTACCATAGACGGTGCGATCGATGGTCTCATTTACTATATCAAACCTAATTTCAGTGAATTTTCAATAAAAACCGTGGTGGCGGCTATGGGGCAGCTTTTCTACTCCATGTCGCTTGCGATGGGAATTATGGTCACTTATGGATCGTACATGAGAAAGGACGATGACCTTGAAAAATCGGTGAGAAACATTGAAATTTTTGACACGGGTATTGCGTTTTTGTCAGGGCTTATGATCGTTCCTGCGGTGTTTGCATTCTCTGGCGGCAATAAAGACGCCTTGCAGGCAGGCCCTACACTGATGTTTATCACGCTTCCCAATGTTTTTGATTCCATGAAAGGCGGACACATTTTCGGACTTGTGTTTTTCCTGCTGGTTCTCTTCGCGGCGCTTACATCAGCAATTTCCCTGATGGAAACCATCGTATCGATTGTAAGCGATAAATTTGGATTTTCAAGGGTCAAAATCTGTATTGGTGTTATGATTGCAGCGTTTATGATAGCCGTTCCGTCCTCACTGGGCTTTGGGGTATTATCGGGAATTACCATTTTCGGATATTCGATACTTGACTTCTTTGACTTTATCAGCAACAACATTTTGATGCCGATCGTTGCCATGATTACGGCTGCGCTAATCGGCTTTGCCGCCAAGCCCGACTACATTTCCGAAGAAGTGAAAGCATCGGGAAAATTTAAGTCCGAGAAATTGTACAGGGTTATGATAAAATATGTAGTGCCTGTTTGTATGGTGGTTATTCTGATCTCCTCACTGGTGGGATACGTTTAATTAGGACATAATCATCTTGTTCGTTGTCATAAGATACGATTCTGCAACATATGACAGTGTTTTGCTCTCTCTTGACAAACAAACAAAACGTGTGCTATAATCATTTTATTCTATGAATAGGAATTTTGAAAAATGGTTGATTTTGCAGTAAATTTATACGCTTATTATTACTATTACTTAATTAAAAAGTAATAGTGATTTTTGCTGCATTTAGATGAATTTGATTTCGAGTCCCGCAGTTCAAATCACTGCGGGACTTTTATTTTTGCAAAGAGGTGATAAAACATGGTTATTGGTATTGTAGGATTGGGATTAATCGGTGGTTCGTTGGCAAAAGCATCAAAAAAATATGGCGATTACACTGTATATGCATACGATATTCAAGAAACATCGTTACACAAAGCGCTGGAGGACGGCGCTATCGACGATCAGTTGACCGAAAAAAACATTTCTGAATGCGATTATATTTTCATTTCGCTCTACCCCAAAGCAGTCATTGAATTTGTCGAAAAACATGCCGCGCTTTTTCAAAAAGATTCGGTCATCATTGACTGTGCCGGGGTTAAAAGAAGCGTATGCGAGCCCTGTTTTCGTATAGCGGATCAACATGGTTTCACTTTCATCGGCGGCCATCCTATGGCCGGCACACAGTTTTCCGGTTATGAACACGCAAAAGACACCATGTTTTGGAACGCCCCTTTTGTGCTGACGCCTAAACAAAACGAAGATGTACTCGTTTTAGCACAGGCCAGAGAGGTAATCATTTCGCTTGGCTTTGGTCGGGTCTCGGTTATGACGCCTGAGCGGCACGACAAACTGATTGCATTTACTTCGCAATTAGCTCATGTTGTTTCAAACGCCTATGTTAAAAGTCCCAGTGCACCTGAACGCAAAGGCATTTCGGCCGGCAGCTATAAAGATCTAACCCGCGTGGCCTATCTGAACGAAACGATGTGGGCCGAACTTTTTTTAGACAATCGCGATCATTTAACCGCAGAAATCGATCATTTGATTACGGAACTGCAAAAATACAGCGAGGCGATGAAAACAAATGATTTTGAAACGCTGCGCGAACTCTTAAAAGAAGGAAAAATGGCCAAAGAGCAGGCGGATTAATCCCCTGTCTCTACATGCACATATTCAATTGATAATTTCACTTGTAAAGATATGATTGACATGGTAAAATAAAAGCAAATCAAAGATTTGCTTTGAAAATTTAACAGATCATGCAGGTGCACGATCTGCCGGCCAAAACCGGCACTGTTAAATTTTAAAGTTGTGGAAATTTTGTGATATGATAAGAGCAAAATGATGAAAAGAGGTGAAACATGTATGGAAGCCGGCACGAGCGGCAACGATAACAGCGGGCAGCAAAAATCCGGCCTTCCATGCAAGGCCGTGATTGTTGTTCCCGCCTGAAACAATTTTTCAGGAGGAAGTAAACATGAAAGAAACTATTACAGCCTTGCTTCAAGAAAAGCAAATCACCAAGCTCTATCATCTTTTTGAAGACATGGCACCCGCGGACATAGCGGAAGAATTAAAGAAATTTGAAGACGAAAAACTGCCTGTGCTCTATCGGCTCTTACCAAAAGACATGGCGGCCGAGGTCTTCGTCGAAATGGACGGCGACGAACAGGAGTTTTTGATTCAATCATTTACTGATAAAGAATTGCGCGAAGTTATCAGCGAACTTTATTTAGACGACGCTGTTGACATTATTGAAGAAATGCCGGCCTCGGTGGTAGGACGCATTCTGCGCAACACAAAACCCTCTGACCGAAAAACGATCAACGAACTCTTAAATTATCCTAAAGATTCAGCCGGCAGCATCATGACCACCGAGTATGTGGACCTTAAGTCTTATATGACTGTACAAGAGGCTTTCGGAAGGATTCGTCAGGTAGGTCTCGATAAAGAGACAGTATATACCTGCTATGTCGTTGACCAGGCACGCAAGCTGCTAGGCATTGTGACGGTACGAGAGATGCTATTTGCCGATGAAAACACGAAAATAGAAAACATAATGGACACCAATATCATTTTTGCCGCCACTTCTGACGATAAGGAAGATGTGGTGAACAAAATGAAAAAATATGACTTTTTGGCTCTGCCCATTGTGGATGCCGAGGCCCGCTTAGTCGGTATCGTCACCATTGACGACGCCATTGACGTTTTAGAAGAAGAGGCCACCGAAGATATTGAAAAAATGGCGGCCATTACGCCGACGAAGGAGGACGTTCCTTATTTGAAGCTCAGCGTCTTTTCGCTTTTTAAAGCCAGAATCCCTTGGCAGTTGCTGCTCATGATTTCGGCCACGTTTACCGGCATTATTATTACAAGCTTTGAACAAAAGCTGGCGTCTGTTACCATTTTAACCGCTTTTATCCCCATGCTGATGGATACCGGCGGCAACACAGGCAGCCAATCATCTGTTACCATCATTCGTGCCATTTCACTTAAAGAAATCGAATTTCACGATATATTTAAAATCATCTGGAAAGAAATTCGCGTGGCTGTTTTATGCGGCTTGACATTAGCTGTGATCAATTTCTTTAAAATTCTGCTGTTTGACGGATGGCTCATGGGCAATGAAAGCATCACACCTGTCATTGCAGCCGTCATTTGCATTACTCTGGTTTTAACTGTTTTCTGCGCTAAATTTGTCGGCTGCATCCTGCCGTTAGTCTCACATAAATTGGGATTTGATCCGGCCGTGATGTCCAGTCCGTTTATAACCACCATTGTAGACGCTATCTCTTTGTTAATCTATTTTCAAACCGCGTCTGCACTGCTGCATATTTAAAAAACATCCTAAAAGTGATGTAAAATCAATACCGTTATTCAAACGCCCTTGTAAACGATATGCCGCACCAACATTTCAGCGGCAGGAATGGAGCTTTATGAAACCTGTTTGCTACATTGTCGGCGCCAGTCCGGAAGCCGGCCCTGAAATCAATTTCACACCGAACGAAGATGATTTTGTCATTGCCGCCGACGGCGGCTTTTCCCATTTAACAAAACAACATATACGCTGTGATTTAGTGGTGGGTGACTTTGATTCATCGGTATGCCCTGATTTTCCTGCTGTCATTCAACTGAATCCGCAAAAAGACGATACAGACACTCTTTTTGCCGTACGACAAGGCTTACAGCGAGGCTACACCCGGTTTATCATATACGGTGTATTAGGGGGTGCGCTTTCACACACTATCTCTGCTCTGCAAACATTAACATTCCTTTTAGATCATGGCGCTAAAGGTCTGCTCATCGGCAAAAACATTTGCGCGGCTGCTATCCGTAATGATCGGATCGACTTTCGTGCGGCCAGTCAAGGTTTCTTTTCGGTTTTTTCTTTCGACGAAGTTTCGAGAGGTGTGTTTATCGAGGGCGCCAAATATCCTTTACACGATTATACAATGACAAACGGCTTTCCCATCGGCGTCAGCAACGAATTTATAGGAAATCCGGTAGGCATATCAGTAAATAACGGAACTTTACATATTTTGTTCGAGGCAAATGGCGAACCGGATAAAGTGCTTTATCAGTTTTAAATGATTCATATACATCTTTATTGTCAAATGTCGTGACGATTATAGAGAGGTAAAGATGCCATGCTTTGCGCCCCTCTCGGCTAAAAGATGCTAAAAATCTCAATTCTCTAAGAAAGGATATGGTTATCAATATGAAGATCACCAATCAAGACCTTTTTACCTTTATTGAAAAAAGCCCTACCGCTTTTCATGCCACGAAAAACATTGCCACCCGTTTAATCGATGCTGGCTATACCCGGCTCTATGAAGATGAAGAGTGGCATATAACGGAAGGCGGCTTTTTTGTCTGCCGCAATGACGCAAGCATCATTGCCTTCCGTATTGCTTCTTCTATGCACGGCTTTCATATCATAGCCGCTCATACAGACAGTCCCTCATTTAAATTAAAAACAAACGCTTCTCTCTCCTCCTGCCGCCTTTATTCAAAACTAAATACCGAAAAATACGGCGGCATGATTTATTCCTCGTGGTTTGACCGCCCGCTTTCGATCGCCGGACGCATCACCAAGGAAACACCTGAGGGAATCCAAAGCGAACTCATCAATATAGACCAAAATCTTTGCCTGATTCCGAATGTTGCCATTCATATGCAACGGGACCAGAATAATGCAAAAACAATAAATCCGCAAATCGATACCCTGCCGCTTATCAGCGCAGGCGGCAAACAGTTGGAAGATATTATTGATATGAAGGATGTGCTGTCTGCTGATTTGTATTTATATAACCGAGATAAAGGTTTTCTCTTCGGCGCTGAACAAGAGTTCATCGGCGCGCCAAGGCTTGATGATCTGCAATGCGTATTTGCGGCATTACAGGGCTTTCTCCACACCGAACCAAGCACTTCCATTCCGCTTTTCTGCGCCTTTGACAGCGAAGAAATCGGATCGGCCACCAGACAGGGCGCTGATTCTACGTTCCTTTGTGATGTGCTTAAACGGATTTGCCTGTCGATTGGAATTAGCGAAGAGCAAGCTATGCGCATGTATGCCAATTCCTTTTTCCTATCGGCTGATAATGCGCATGCGATTCATCCAAATCATCCTGAACTGCACGATGAAGGCAACTACCCGATTCTAAACGGCGGCATTGTCATTAAGCACAACGCGGCCATGAATTACACCAGCGATTCTATGTCCAGCGCCATCATCCAAAAAGTCTGCTCTTTGGCCGGTGTACCCTGTCAGCACTTCTCTTTCCGTTCAGATCATCGCTGTTCGCACACATTAGGCCCCTTAGCTCTCACGCATTTATCCATTCCGGCAGCCGATATTGGTTTGGCACAGTTGGCTATGCATTCGGCTTTTGAGACGGCAGGCGCCCACGACACCGCCTTTTTAGCACAAATGGCCAAACAGTTTTACAGCGTTTCTTTTCATGCCGCAAAAGACACATCTGTTTGTATACAAGTTTAAAACCGCAAAAAAGCTGATAAAATATAAATATAGTTCATTCAAAACCAAAAGAAAGGTTATTCCATCATGATCAAGAAAAATATGCTGCGTAAATACGCCAAACTCATTGTTCAGGTTGGCGTCAATCTGCAAAAAGGCCAAAGCGCTGTCATTTTTGCAGAAGCAGATCAGCATGAATTTGTCACCTATGTCGTTGATGAATGCTACAAATCCGGGGCCTCTGAGGTTCGTGTAGAATGGTCTTTTCAGCCCATAACAAAGCTCCATTACCGTCACCAAAGCGTGAAAACACTCTCCCGTGTGCCTGACTGGGTAGAAGAAAAGCACAAAGAAAACGCGCAAAATCTTCCCTGCATGATCCATCTCTTATCCGAGGATCCAGATGGGCTAAACGGCATCAACCGCAGCAAGCTGCAAAAAAGCCAGCAAGCGCGTTATCAGGTCTTAAAGCCTTACCGCGATGCGATGGAAAACAAATATCCGTGGACGATTGCGGCTGTTCCCTCTGCCAAATGGGCCAAGAAAGTATTTCCCGGCCTGCGCACCTCGGCGGCGATTGAAAAGCTATATGAAGCCATTTTTGAAACTGTACACATTACTGAGCAAAATGATCCCATTGCCGCTTGGACCGCACACAATCAAACCTTTAAAGAACGCTGCGATACATTAAACGCACTTCATTTAGACCGTCTAACCTACCAAAGCGCCAATGGCACCGATTTTACCGTTTGGCTCATTCCGGAAGCAAAATGGGAAGGCGGCGGAGAAACCACACTGAACGGCCATTATTTCAACCCCAACATGCCAACTGAAGAAATTTTCACCGCCCCTATGGCCGGTAAGGCAGAAGGCCGGCTGGTGGCTACCAAGCCTTTATCTTATTATGGTGAAATTATTGATGATTTTTCAATTACTTTCAAAAACGGCGAAGCAAGCAGCTGGACGGCCAAAACCGGTGCTGACGCCTTGAGCAAAATGATTGAATCGGACGAAGGCGCAAGACGTTTGGGCGAAGTAGCGCTTGTTCCTTTTGACAGCGCTATCAACAATCAAAATTTGCTTTACTATAATACCCTGTTTGACGAAAACGCAAGCTGCCACTTTGCCTTAGGCGACGGGTATACAAACCTCATTAACGGCTATGAAAACATGACCAAAGAACAGCTTCGTGAAATCGGCGTGAATCAATCCATGATTCATGTGGACTTTATGGTAGGCGCTCCTGACCTTTCCATTACCGGTTACACCAAAGAAAATACCGCCGTTCCTATCTTTAAACAAGGCAAATTCTGCATCTAAAGCATGCATATCCCCACTTCTTTAATTAAAATCGAGAGGCCATTGCCTCTCGATTTTTAATTGCAGCAAAGCGCGCTGTATTTGTCACTAACAGACATCTCATGTTACTAAATTTCTTCTTATTGATCGTTAACACGCTTATTTCATAAGAAAATCGCCGTACTATTTTTTAGTAAAACATGCCGAAAAACTATTCATTTGCCTCTGTCCCTCTGCAGAGGAGAGAAAAATGCCGCATAGTGTAAATACAACAATATAAATAGCAGGTCCAAAGGTGTAGCGGTCATGCTCATCACATTCGCAAAATCCCCGCTTTAATAACTGGAATAATATATCATGAACATGCTCTACCGGTATATTTTGCTTCAACGCAATTTGATCCTCCGTCATGCCATCGCAAAAATCCATTGCACGAATTACATTCATAACAGATTCATCAGACAGCAACTGACATAGAGTTTGTATGCTTTTATCGTCCGTATTTAAAACCATTTGGATTAAATCTTGGCTGTTTATAACAAAACCCATACCATTTTTGGTGCATATGCTAATTCCGTCATATCCCTGATATACTGATCCCTTGTCCATATGATCATCTACCGCGCACGTACAAGTACAAAGAGATTCAAAGGATGCTCTCACTCTGCCGGCTTCTTTTGCATAAGCGGAAAGAGCTGACAAGCAGCCATCTTTTTGGGCTGACAACGGAACCTCCAGCAAGGCATCTGCTGTAACACCGAATATTTCACAAAGTCTTGGTAGCTGCATAATATCGGGCATACTTTCCGCGTTCTCCCATTTTGAAATAGCTTGACCGGTAACACCCAATTGTTTGCCTAACTGTTCCTGCGTAAGAGAACGAGCTTTTCTTAATTCACTTATTTTCTCCGCCATTGACTTATTCATAATCATACACCTTTCTAAATATTAGATTTTGTTTGCAAACACTCTATCTACATATACATAATACACTATTTTTTAGTTGATAACAATAAACAAAACCTTGAATATAACTCAACTAATTGTTTCACAATGTTTTTTCTATAAATCTATACTATATGCACGCGACCATATCTTAAATCAAATGATAACAAATATAAAACCGCAACGTATTAACAAAAAAAGATGCCATGCGCTGAAGGCGCACCCGCAAAAGGTTGGCAGCGCCGTAAGGACGCTTACAAACGAGCAGGCGAGCCGAGTGTGACCTTTTGCGGCAAAGGAGGAACAGTGGTGACCGATTTTTTATGAAATAAAAAAATCGGAACGAGCATAACTCGTTCCGACGTGGTCGGAGTGACTGGATTCGAACCAGCGGCCTCTTGGTCCCGAACCAAGCGCTCTACCAAGCTGAGCCACACCCCGTTTTATATGAATAAGACCAACTGGCCAAATTCTGTCTTATTTTGGATACATGCTCTCCATTTTCAAGCCTGACAGCAGTGAAGCGCACATAAGCTTCTCCCGCCAAGCTTTCAAACAAGCCAGCAACTTGATTCTATTTTAGCATATATATAGCATAATGTCAATACAAATTTTTAATCCAATACTCTGTTTTTATAATAACTCACCTCATGAATTTTATAACCATCGTCTGTATGCACCAAATAAATGATCTGTGTACGCGGACTGTCACTGGCTATATCCCGCCGAAAAGTGCCGTTGTTTTCCATAATGCAATAAGAGAGGTCAAACACCTCTGCCTCGCCATACCTCTCAACGCCCTTAGCCGTCCCTTTATATGACACTAAAACATCATAAACCTTCTGCATAGTAAACGGCTCGAAAAAGCCATTTTTATCTGTATATTCACTTGTATACATGGTGTTGAGTGCAGCATGATCCCCTTGAATCAGCGCATCAATATAATTCAAAAAAAATGACGCGCCTTTTTCATCGTTTTTGACATCGGCCAACGGATATGTTTCAGCTCCATTTTGAAAAAAGATCGTATGATCCTTCTCCATATATTTTTCGTCCTCCCAAATATTCTCTTCCCAATCCGGAAAATGGTAGATTAAATGATCGGTATTAATTTCATCCGGCTGGCTCCGCTTCTCCATAACAAATTGATTTACGGCAAAGGCTATGCCATAGACAAGCACACAAACCAGCAAAATCGAAATGATCAGTATGCTTAATTTAAATAGATTCAGCCTTTTTCGATTGTTCATACTTTTCATAAAACCTGCCTTCTTTTTACTCAATCATTATTTTATCATTCGCTGCTTACGTTATTATGCATAGAATCAGAAAACTAATAAACACTCACACAACTCGCATTTATGAGAGAACAGAAATCTCAAGAAGCAACTGAAAATCTGGCGGTTTAGGAAAAACCAAAATGTTACCCATACTGGGCAGCAAGACAAATTTCAGCAGCCAATCCCTTGCTTTGTTTCTGTACGCAGTCAGAACAAGCGGCAGGAGATTTCCCTGCCGCTTATCCATGTACATATTTTGGGGATCAGCCTTATTTTTTAATCTCTGTCAAAATCGTTTTAATGGCTGGCCCAAGCACAAGATTAAGACCAAACTCAATCAAAAAGTTAATGCCTACAAGTCCTACCATTATATACGTTAAAACGCTTGTTCCGTCTGCCAACGCCCACGCCGAAAGGGTGTCTGTAAAAAAGAGAACCATGCAAAGGCAAAACAAACCTGTGTTTACAACCGGGCATACAACCGCTGCAGCCATTGTCCTCACAAAATCATTCGCCTTGGATAACGCACGATAAACCAAAGCAGAAGCAAATCCTGCGACCGCACCTTTAAAAATACATACAACCGCTGTTAAAAAGGGATTTACATTCCACAATATGCTGCCGCCGGCATCCACGCCCGCAATACTGCAAATCAAAACAACTGCGCCGAAAGCGCCGCCTAAAATCGCGCCTTCTTTGGGTCCAAACAAAGCGCCGCCTAAAACCACCGGTATTAACACCAGCGTTAAACCCACCTGAAGGTGTGCGCTAATGGTATAGCTTAACAACTGCAGCACCACCACAATCGCGGCGAGCAGTGCCATCTGCACCATTTTTCTTGTTTTTGCTTGTGTGTTCATTGCCATCATTGGCCTCCTTACTGCCGTTCCATTATAGGATACAGCGTACAAAAATTTATTTACAAAAGACCAAATACCGCCCCGATGGGTGCAGCTTCAGTCAGTTTGTACTGTTTTTTATGTAAATATAGTAAAGTCCCTTCAGTGTTAAATGCTTACGCACGGTAACAGGCGTTTCGCAAATGGGCGCTACCAGTTCAGCCATACCGCCGGTGGCCACGACACTAAGATTCTCTATTTGATAAGTCGTTTTTATTTTTTTGATAAAACCATCCACAGCAAATGCATTGGCATATAAAATACCCGCATTCATACTCACCGCTGTGTTTTTTCCAGCAAAGGCCTTCGGCTCTGACAAAGCAATCTGCGGCAGCTCGGCTGCGTCATGGCTGACCGCGCGAAGCGATGACTGGACGCCCGGATAAATAAACACATCTGTGAGCTGTTTTTTGGCGTTAATCACGGTAAGCGTCGTGGCTGTGCCCAAATCAACAATCGCAATCGGTGCAGGAAAACGCTTGATAGCGGCCACCGCATTGGCTACAATATCGGCCCCTAATTCAGATGGATGGTCCACCTTAATATCAAGTGAAGTTTTAATGCCTGGCCCCACCACAAGCGGTTTTGTTCCCTTAAACAATTTTTGTACAGCTACGCTAATCACAAACGTAAGCGACGGCACAACCGAGGCGATAATAGCATGACGGACTAACTTTAGATCAAAAGCATAAATATCAAATATATTTTTTAGCATTACCGCATACTCATCTTCACTCTTTGCACGGTCACAAGAGAGCTTAAAGCTAAGCGCAAGAGCGCCCTCGGGCGTATAAATTCCCACCGAAATGCTGGAATTGCCAATATCCGCTGCAAAAATCATGCTTTCGTTCACTTTCCCACTCGAAGAAACGGCTCCCCTGTCTGCGGTTTCACAAGACAAAGCGACAGCCTAAGTTTTCCTTATTATATGCTATTTTCCCCCGTCTGTCAAGGCTAAAGCTGTTTACGAATCCGTGACAGCGCCCCTTTTTCAAGCCGCGAAACCTGCGCTTGTGAAATGCCCATCTCATCCGCAATTTCCATTTGCGTTTTTCCTTTATAATAGCGTTTGTCAATAATGGATCGTTCACGCTCGCCCAACTTTTTCATAGCTTCGTTAATTGCTATATTTTCAAGCCAGCTTTCATCCGTATTCTCTGCGTCCTTCACCTGATCCATCACATACAATGTCTCGCCCGAGGAGCCGTCGTTATAGACGGGGTCAAAAAGAGAAACCGGCTCAATAATCGCCTCTAAAGCAGCGGCAACATCCTCGGCTGTACAGTCAAAGCCCTCGTCGATAATTTGTTTTGTAATTTCCTCTACCGACGGCTCCTTGGCCATTTTTTTAGACAGTATATCCCGCGCGCTCAGCGCACGATAGGCTAAATCACGCACTGACCGGCTGACGCGAATGGCATTGTTATCCCGCAAATAACGGCGAATCTCGCCAATAATCATGGGCACGGCATAGGTAGAGAATTTTACATCTAACTCGGTATTAAAATTATCAATTGATTTGATAAGACCTACGCAGCCCACCTGAAATAAATCGTCCGGGTTTTCACCCCGCGCCGAAAAACGCTGTATGACTGACAACACCAAGCGCAGGTTCCCGCTGATCAGCCTTTCTCTTGCCATTTCATCGCCCGTCTGCGCCTTTTGCAGCAATTCTATTTTTTCTTTATCAGTTAGGGTCGGCAGTTTTGCCGTATTCACCCCGCATATTTCCACCTTGCTATAATACATGTTAATCTCCATTCCGCCGCATTAACGGTTACACCAATAGAAATGAAATTCACCGGGTCTGCGAAGCAGACAAAAGCGGGAATAGAGCCAATTTGGATATAGATTACCTTCACTATAAATTGAACGTATCTTTCACGCTGCATTCCCAACGGTTACTATAACAAGTATTGACGGCTGGCAGAATGCGTAAACAAAAAACGATTTGGTAATAAAAGGGGTAAAACAAAAAGCAAGAAAATATCTTTACGATATTTTCTTGCTGTGTCTGATTCATCTTATCACAAATCTGCCTTTCGGTATGCACGAAGCAAATCGCACATCACCGTTCTTCTCTGAAATACGGCAGTCCCAAAGAGCTCGGCCCTTGGTTTTCCTTTTTTCGGCGCAGACTCACGACAATCAGCACCACAATGGTCACTGCATACGGCAGCATATTGAACAACTCCCCGCTCTTTCTGGAAAGCTGAATAAACGGAAAAACCTTAGGCACGTAATAATACGCCCAGTATAAAAATCCAAAAACATAAGCGCCCCAAATAGCATGCACCGATTTCCATGTAGCAAAAATCACAAGCGCCACGGCCAACCAGCCGAGTTTTTCAATCGTGCCGTCGTTTGCCCAAGTGCCTTTGATATAGTCCATGACATAATAAACACCGCCAAGGCCCGTAATGCCTGCACCGAGGCAAGTAGCCAAATATTTGTTCTTTGTAATGGCGATTCCCGCCGCATCGGCCGTAGCCGGATTTTCACCGACAGCACGCAGATTTAACCCCCTGCGCGTTTTAAATAGAAAGAGATGAAGCAAAACGGCAAGTATAACCGCTGCATACACTAAAAAACCATAGGAAAAGAAGATTTTTCCTATCACGCCCTGTGAAGAAAGCCAAGGCAAGCCGGTTCTGAACGCCTGACTGGTCGTTGCCACCGAAATTTGCCCAACACCGCCCGAAAGCTTGACCAGCGAGCCGCCAAAAAAGTTAGCCACGCCGGTACCAAAAATCGTCAGCGTCAAACCGGTTACATTTTGATTGGCACGCAGCGTAATGGTGATAAAGCTATACAGCAGGCCGCCAAGCGCCGCCGCGCCGAATCCACACACCAGGGCAATCACAATACCAAGCACACCGTTTGCGTCCCAAGACTGCGCGGCCGCATTTTGCTGAACAAGAAACGAAAATAATCCCGTCGGCCGCCAGTCCTGCGCTGCGCCGCCCGCAGCGGTAAACGCTTCAATACGTGCCTGTATGGCCGCCTGCACCGAATTTTGATACATAAAAACACCGGCCAAAGAGGCAATGCCGCCAAAATACATAAGCCCTGGCACGCCCAAATTTAAATTGCCTGAACGCTCGGTCAAAATTTCGCCCATACAGCCAAACAATATGACTGTACCAAAAGCAATGGCGGCCTGAAGCCATGCAATCATAGAATCCATCAGTCAGCCACCTCCTTGGTGCTTCGTTTTATATGCAAATGCACCTTATACTGTATAAAAAACTCGCAGCCAATAATAAAGAAAAGAATAATCCCCTCCACCATTTTGGAAGCATAAGTATTAAAGTGATACTGAGAGGCAATCTCATTCGCGCCTGTCTCTAAAAACACGATTAAAAGAGAAGCAAAAGCCATGACAAAGGTGTTAAATTTAGAAAGCCATGCAACAATAATAGCGGTAAAGCCGCGTCCGCCGGCTGTAGCGGTAGAGATGGTATGGCTCGAACCGGAGACGGCAATAAATCCGGCCAAGCCGCACACAGCACCCGACAAAATCATGGTGCGGACAATGACTTTTTTGACGTTAATACCTGCATATTTCGCTGTATTCTCGCTTTCGCCCACGACGGCAATTTCATACCCCTGCTTGCTTTTCTTTAAATAGACAAACATCGCAATAGTCAGTGCACTGACAATAATGATATTCCACATAAAGTCATTATTCGCTCCGGCAGAGAAAAAATTGGGCAGCCAGCCAATCTTGGTATCCCGATTAATCACGCCCACCGTATTGGAGCCATATGGATTTTCCCACATAGCGACAAAATAAGAGGTAAGCTGAATGGCGATATAATTCATCATAAGCGTAAACAGGGTTTCGTTTGTATTCCATTTCGCTTTAAACAAAGCGGGAATCAGTCCCCACACCGCGCCGGCCAAAAGGCTGGCGCCAGCCATGCAGGCAAAAAGCAGCGGGGTAGGCAGCGAACCGCCAAAATAAATCATAATACCTGCGGTGGCTATACCGCCCACCAGCACTTGTCCCTCGGCACCACAGTTCCAAAAGCGCATTTTAAAGGCTGGTGCCAGACCCACGCTGATACAAAGAAGCGTCATCACATCCCGAAGGGTAGTCCATGCAGTACGATTCAGCGAAAGGCGGCCTGCCTTTTTAACAAACAGCGAATCGCCAAAAGTACCTTTCAGCATTGTGCCGTATACTTTAAACGGATTCATTTTGGTTATCGCATAAATTAAAAGCGCGCTAAGCACCAAAGCAATCAGCAAAGCCGCCGCCCGAATAAGCCACGCCTTATACCAAACCATCTGCGCCCGGCGGGACAGCCGAAAAAGCGGCTCTTTAGCTGCTGCCGTTTTTTGATTATTCTTTTTCATGCCCCTCTCCTTTCTGCGCATTTTCTTGCTCCTGACTTAGCAAGCCCGTCTCTTTGTAAGCCGCTTTCATTGGCCCTGTCATGAGCAGGCCAAGTTCTTCCTTTGTGGTCGATTTTGCGTCTACAATGCCAGTCATCCGGCCTGCACAAAGCACCATAATGCGGTCGCAAAGTGCCAGCAGAACGTCTAAATCCTCACCCACATAGAGTACGGCAACGCCTTTTCGCTTTTGCTCATCCAGCAAATGATAAATTGTATACGATGTATGAATATCAAGCCCCCGCACTGCGTAGGCAGTCATCAGAACCGTTGGCTCGGCAGCAATTTCCCGTCCAACCAACACCTTTTGTACATTGCCGCCTGAAAGACGGCGCACAGGAGTATTCAGCCCCGGGGTCACTACCTCCAGCTCACTGCGGATTTTCTCTGCCAATGTTCTCGGCGCTTTGGAAGAAGTGAAAAAAGGCTGTCCTTGCCCATAATTTTTTAACATCATATTGCCGGTCATGCCCATGCCGCCTACCAGGCCCATGCCTAAGCGATCCTCCGGAACAAAAGAAAGGGCAATCCCGTTTTGCCTGATTTTTTTAGGACTCAATCCTAACAACGACTTTGGCTGCTGTTCTTCTGGCGGAAAATAGGTGAGGCTGCTTCCCTCGGCGGCCGGTGCAAGACCGGCAATGACCTCTAAAAGCTCCTTTTGTCCGCAGCCGGAAATACCAGCTATACCGAGAATTTCACCGCTGTATGCCGAAAAGCTCACTTTATCTAACGCTTTGCCGCCCTCTTGATTGTAACAGCTAAGATTTTCCACCTGCAGCCGTATTTCTTTTTTCTCGACCTGTGAACGCGTGATGTCTAACGCCACCTTTTTGCCCACCATCATTTCGGTTAATGATAGTTCAGTGGCCTTTTCAGTTGGCACAGCACCAACATATTCACCCTTTCGCAAAATAGCAACCCGATCCGAAACAGAAAGCACCTCATGCAATTTATGCGTAATAATCACAACCGCCTTTTGGTCATCCCGCATATTGCGTATCACTTGAAATAAACGCTCTGACTCCTGCGGGGTTAACACAGCGGTAGGCTCGTCTAAGATTAAAATATCCGCGCCGCGATACAAAACCTTGATAATCTCCAAAGTCTGTTTCTCCGAAACAGACATATTATAAACCTTTTGGTTCGGATCAATCTGAAAGCCGTATTTTTCACAGATGGCCTGAATCTTTTCCATCACCTGTCGCTTGCTCTGTGATTCATTAAGACCAAGCACGATATTTTCAGCCGCCGTAAATACATCCACCAGTTTATAATGCTGATGGATCATGCCTATACCAAGCGCCAGCGCATCTTTGGGCGAACGAATCGAAGCCTTCTGGCCATTGACATAAATTTCACCGCTGTCGGGATAATAAATGCCTGCAAGCATATTCATAAGCGTTGTCTTGCCGCTTCCGTTTTCACCGAGCAGTGAAAGAATCTCGCCGCGCTTGATAGCGAGCGTTACCTCATGGTTTGCCTGCACCGCCCCAAATCGCTTGCTGATCTTCTGCATCTGCACCGCAACCGTCTGTTCCATTTTCACTCACATCCTTTGCTTTTGCTCATAGAACAAGCGAGAGCCTCTCTCGCTTCTTATACGAACAAAAGGTTAGAAATCCGGTGACGGAAGCTGCTATAAACAACTTCCGTCACACACTGAATTTCTCTTCTTTACTTAATTTTCAGTTAATTCTGTAATGCCGTCAATACGAAGCCAGAAAGATGGCGCTGCACGGAAATAAGATTCGTGATAATAGCCATCGATAATCGCTTCATCGGCATCGGGAACAAAATCTCCATCAGTATCGGTAGCAAAAGCAGTGGTAACCTCTTCACCTCGAACTGTGAATTTAGAAGTATCAAACACATGCAGAGTGCCCTCTTTCAGTGCTTTTTCTACTTCTTCAATTTTTTCCTTAGTGCCTTCGGCGCAAGCTTTGCCAAGTTCTGTGGTACGAACTGCGTCTTTTTCATAACCTTCGGCCCAGTTGGTGTCAATGTCCTCGCCCTTCAGCATCTGGCCGAATGCATATTCATAATAAACAGCCCAGTTATTTGTCGCTGAAACCAGCGCAGCATCGGGTGCCACCTCTAACATGCTGATATTATAACCAACACTGTAGCAAACCGTACCGGCCTTATTCAGCGCCTGAACAGCCGCCGGCGCACCGGTCGAATCCGCATGCTGACCAATAATGACACAACCATCAGAAACCATCGCTTCGGCAGCTGTTCCCTCAGCGATAATATCAAACCAGGAGTTGGTGTAAGACACTTCCATCACCACATCTTCAAACACGCTCTTCACGCCGAGATAAAATGCCGTGTAACCCGAAACCACTTCGGCAAAAGGATGTGCACCTACATAACCGATTTTTACATTGCCGTCTTTATCATAGTTTTTGTCGGTAAGCTTTCCGTCCTTAACCAGTTCGGCAATTTTCATACCGGCAGCCACACCCGACACATATCTTGATTCATAAATTTTAGTAAATGCATTTTTAAAATTCGCAAGACCGCTTGTTTTGGCGGTATCACCTGTCATCGAAATAAAGGTAATATCTTCATCCTGATAAGTCTCTGCCACTTCCTGCATATAGGTCTGATGACCGTAGCTGTTGGAAATAATCAGATTGCAGCCTGCTTCCACCAATTTAACGGCTGTATCGTGGCATTCATCCGACTCCAGAATATTGTAATAGAAAATAATCTGGTCTTCCGGAATGTTCAGCGCCGCGGCAGCGGTCTTAATGCCCTCGATATGTGCATAGGTATATCCTTCATTTTCATCACCGATCAAAATAACCCCTATTTTGAGATCCTTCTGCGGCTCAGACGAATTGGTCTGCCCCTCTCCCTCTTGATTCTCTTTGTTGCTGCATCCAGCAAAAGCCATGCCAGCCATGAGCGCAACCGCAAGAACCAGTAAAAGCGAAATCAGTCTTTTCATGTTTTTCCTCCTGCCTTTAGGCAATTTTTATATAAAATTACGCTTACCTTATCGGTAAACAATTTTATTCGGCTCCATCTTTTCAATAATTGCTAAGCTTTCAACACGTATCCCCTGTGCGCGCAAGGCGTCACCGCCGCCCTGAAAACCTTTTTCAATCCCGATAGCCGCGCCGGCAAGCGAGGCGCCCGCTTGCTCGATCATGCCGGTCAAGCCGGCCACCGCGTTGCCCTCGGCCAGAAAATCATCTACAATTAAAACCATATCCTGTGATGAAATATACGCTTGAGGAATCACGGCATGATAATCACAATCATGTGTAAAAGAATGAATCGCCGCCTGATACACTTCGCCAGAAACATTACTGGTCTTGCTCTTTTTTGCAAAAACCACCGGCACCTTCATATAATAGGCCGCCGCCAGCGCAAGAGCTATGCCGGACGCCTCAATCGTGACGATTTTCGTAATCGGCTCGTTTTGGTACAAGCGGGCAATCTCTTGGCCCATCTCAAACATAAAAGCCGTATCAATTTTTTGATTTAAAAAAGAGCCCACTTTCAAAACATTTGATGAAAGTGCCTCGCCTTCCTCGGTTATTCTTTTTTCCAGTGCTTTCATACCTTTTCTCCACATTGGCTTTACGGTAAGATGATACCATATATTGTGATGACATGTCAATGGAAAATCAAAATAATTGTCATATTTTGCTCATGAAGTTCTTATCAACTCTTTTAAAACAAAACAAAATGTGATAACAAAGAAAAAATCTCCCCTAAAAAGGGAGATTCAAAATCGGACAAACGGCCAAAAAGGCTCTTATAGTATTGCTTCTGCATGACGCATGACATGGCAATTAATATTGACCGCCACCGGCAGACCGGCAATGTGCGTGGGATGCCATTCTACATTCACCGCCAAGGCCGTTGTATCGCCGCCGAATCCCTGCGGCCCAACGCCAAGCTGATTGACACGGGTAAGCAGTTCCTCTTCAAGTGCTTTATACGCAGGTGAAGTATTTCGCTCGCTCACCGGCCGTGTCAGCGCCTTTTTGGCAAGCAGCGCACAATATTCAAAGGTGCCGCCAATGCCCACGCCAACCAAAAGAGGCGGACAGGGGTTGCCCCCGGCATTTTTCACGGTATCTAACACAAACTGAATCACATCTTCCCGACTGGCCGACGGAGTAAACATTTTGACCGCGCTCATATTTTCGCTGCCAAAACCTTTGGGGGCTGCGATTAATTTGATTTTATCACCGGGGACAATTCTGGTGTGAATGATAGCCGGCGTATTGTCATTTGTATTCACCCGGTCAAACAAAGGATCTCTGACTACGCTTTTTCGCAGAAAACCTTCGGTATATGCCTGTCTGACCCCTTCGTGAACCGCCTCTTCATATTCGCCGCCCACGATGCAAACCTCCTGACCAATCTCAGCGAAAAGAACAGCCATGCCGGTATCCTGACAAATAGGAAGCTCCATCTCTTTGGCCGCACATAAGTTTTGACTTAAAGCGGAAAGCACTTCTTTTGCCAAATCGTTTGTCTCGGTTTGCCTGGCTTCAGCAATCAGTGCTTCGGCATCAGCCGGCAACACATAATTGGCCTGCATAAACAATTTTTTCACTTTATCTGTAATTTGTTCTGCGCGTATTTCTCTCATAGCTACTTCCTCGTTTTTATATATCTTTCAGCATGCCGTCAAGCCGCCCTTTTCATTGTACAAAATTTCTAAGACCAAATTGTCAGGCTTGTTATTAATCTCTCTTGCCTTTTTAGCTATCTGAAAATTTGACGGTTTTGCCTTTAGGCAGAATGCTGTTTGCCTAAAACAGCAAGTCAAATTTGCTAAGACAAACCGCCAGGTTTTTCTTATGAGATCATAGAGTTTCAGCTACCTTGAAATGTAACGATGCCGGTTTACCCGGCAGGTCGTGCCTTCTGCACGGCCAGTTGCATTTCATAAGACAAAGCCGTAAGACTTTTTCTTATGATGTCTTTATCCTTTCAGCTATCTCAAAATTTGGCGGTTCTGCCCTCAGGCAGAATGCTGTTTGCTTAAAACAGCAAGTCAAATTTGCTAAGACAAACCGCCAGGTTTTTCTTATGAGACATAGAGTTTCAGCTATCTTGAAATGTAACGGTGCCGGTTTACCCGGCAGGTCGTGCCTTCTGCACGGCCAGTTACATTTCTTAAGACAAAGCCGCAAGGCTTTTTCTTATTTGGTCATATCATTATAATAAACAATCTCGGACGGCAAGTGATAGTTCAAGCTCTCTCTGGCAAACTTCATAATATAATTTTCGTCAATAGGCTGCTCAATTTCATCGATTAACTCGTCAATATCGTCATTTAACGAATCAATTTCTTCACGAGAGGCAGCAGCTGTCTTTTGCAGTTCGGAAATCTGTAAGTTTAACTGCACCGTAGTCACGATGCCTGATAAAAGCAAGACAATCACGGCTATTTTCATAAAAAAATTCCAGTTTTTCATTACGTCCTATTCTACTACTTTCAGCCTTTCAACGCAAGGCTATCTTATCATTATATCATAAAGTTTTTGTATTAAAATTTCATACGCCGACTGGGACAGCAAGTCAAATTTTCTAAGACAAAGCCATTAGGCTTTTTCTTATCTATATTGAAAACTTCTCGGTAGATTTGCGGCGTTTGGTCGCTTTTACTTTTTTCGTTCTTTGGCCAATCCTTCTCTTTACAAAACGAAAAGGCGCTGTAAACATATTTTTAAACATGGCAAACATTCGTCCCAGTGTTTTCCGATAAATAAACACAAGGCCTCTTCTGACTGTAAGCACAAACCGCTCTGCTATCGTTAAAAGCCGTTTGCCGATCAGCGTGTGATAAACGATAAAGCCCACACCGCAGCCAACTAAACCCAAAAGGCGAATGCGTCCATTGTTGGCACCAAAAAACAAAAACACAGCGGCCACCGACGAAAACAGTGCAAAGAACACATCGAAAAAAAATGTAATCAAGTCACACACAATTCGTGATTTTATATCCGATTTGTGAGATGGGGTTAGTACAATCCGAACAAAGGACAGCGCCCCCCAGCAAAAGCCGAGGAACACGCCTAAAACCAGAGAATAAGCAATTAATATAAGGACTTTGTGATCAGTAATATCCATCAGTTTTTACGAAACAGTCCTTTTCTTTTTGGCTGCTGCGCATACATGAACCCATTGATTTTGCCTTCAAAATCAACCTCTTGGCGGTCCAAATCAAGTCTTGTAATTCTTAAGTCCTCTCCATCGATGCCAAGGGTGCCCATACTGGTTTTCAGCATGATCCCCTCTTCATCAAAATTCAGTACCTCACTGACACCGGTTACCGTCGCAATCTCACGATTTTTGACCGCAATCGCATGCGTTTTTTCGGTCATGGTTTGTTCGTTCATGTGCATATACCTCCTATGGTTGATCCATTTGAATTATATGCGTCTGTCCCTCACTCTATAACCTCATACATATCCGAGGCATCATTTTTCTGCACATGCTCACGCACATCCAGCACTTTGAATTTGGAGGTTTTAGCCCCCAGTTTAATTTCAATTACGTCGCCTATTTTTACCTGATAGGACGCTTTGGCAGACCGTCCGTTCACCATGATATGCGAACCGTCACAAGCGTCGTTGGCAACCGTTCTTCGCTTAATAATGCGCGAAACTTTTAAATATTTATCGAGTCTCATTGTTTTTCCCTTCTATATCATTTATCTGATTACATCAGCCTCATCTTGTGCAAAAGGCCTGCAATTTTATTTCCCTTTGGCAGCATCTGGACATCTTCTTGCGAAATTCCTTTACATAATAATAGCAAAGCCATGTAAAGAATGCAAGCGACCATAATAGCAGCCAAGGTGGCAACACCGTTGCCGACACGGCCTGATACATCCACAAATCGGCTCACGACAAAATAAGTACCATAGGCACCGATGCAGCAGGCAAAGCCCGCCGCCAAAGGCTTGAGAAAGGTCTGCACCAATTTTGGCACCACGCCGGTATGTTTAGCAATATAATAAAAATTAATAATCGTTGTCGTCATATAACACAAAAATGTGCCGATCGGGGTTCCATAGATACCAACCGAAGGAATACCAATTAAAATCAAACTGGAAATAATTTTGACAACGGCGCCTGCCACCATTGATAAAATCGGCAGTTTTTCATGACCAGACGCCTGCAAAACCGCATTGGTAATCGCAATCATGCCCACAAAGAAAACCGAAAGGGCTAAGATCGAAAGCAACGGTGCCGCCATTTCAGCCGAATGGGGATTATAGAGTAATTTTAATATCGGTTCGGCCATGACAGACAAACCAAGCGCCATAGGAATAATAATGATCGCCGAAATACGAATGGCGCTGTGCATAGTTTTATTGGCTTTCTCCCGCCGACCGTCTGCAAAATAGCCCGACAAAAGAGGCACCAGTGAATAGGAAATGGGATAAATTAAAACAGGCGGCAAATTAAACATAGGCACCGCAAGAGAGGAATAATTGCCCCATACCGCATTGGACATCGCCTGTGAGAGGCCGATCGACTGCAGCCGCCGCATGACGATAGAAAGATCAATCAAATTAGTCAGGCTCATCACCGAAGAGCTTATCGTAACCGGAATGGCAATTTTAGCAATGGTAACCGCGATGCGTCCGTTGCTGCGAACCACGCCGCTCTCTTCTGCAGCAACATCTTGATCAAACTGCTCGCTTTTAAAACGAAGTTTTGCAAAAATAAGATACAGCATGCCGAGGAAAACGGCAATATCAAGGCCAAAGATTGCATAAGAGGAGACCGTAGGCAGTGCTGATTGCTCGGTAAACCGAGATACTGCATAGGAAGCCAGCAAAATACCGAATATCAATTTTCCGGCTGCTTCGATTAACTGCGAAACCGCCGTAGGCGCCATATACTGATATCCTTGGAAGTAACCTCTGATAGCACTGGAAATACAAATAAAAAACAAGGTAGGCGCGATAGCTAAAATGGACAGACGAGCGCCGTCGTTGCCAATAAGCGAAGCAAAACCGCCGGCCCCTAACATCATAATCGCCGTACCGGCCGCACCAATAAGCAAAAACAGACCTAAGGTCACTTTATAGATTCGTTTTACCTCTAAACGATTTCCCTTGGCTCTGGCCTCACTGATCATAATGGAAACCGCGACCGGCAAACCAGCTGTGCTGATCATATAAAACCACACGTAAATGGTATAGGCCGAATTAAAATAGCCCATGCCGCTGTCCCCGATAATATTGGTCAGGGGAATTTTAAACATCAGTCCAATGACTTTAATAATGATGTTGGATATCGACAGGATAAACACACCTGATAAAAATAAATTTTTTGCTTTTTTCGCCATAAAGTAAGATCACGCCTTTCTTCATAATGACCGGCTGTCTGACGCCGCCCTGTTAACCCAAAAATTCTCGGTACATAGAATCTTCCGGCAAATAGCTTCTGCTGATTGGTACAATGTCGGCAAACCGCTCCCGAAAGGCGCAAGCCTGCTTATAATGTCGATCCTCGGGCGGCACGGTAGAAAGAATCGCCTCCAGCGGCTCTTTCATCATATTGAGCTCATACGGAATAAATGAATCAATTCTGACATCCGATAAATGCGCATAGGGAAGCATATTTTTATCCTCATTTTCTGTGACACTGTCCCACATAAACATAGTAAACTCAGCCTTCGCATTTCGGAAATAATAGTCTCTCACCATCCGTCTTGCAAAGCGGACATCCCGCCCTGCAAAGATCTCTTTGCCAATCTGAACCGGTCCTTCTACATTGATAAAAATGCTCATAAAGCCATATTCAGAAAGCTTGGCCCGAATCTCCGGATAAATCGCTTGAATCCCTTCAAAGGCGATAATATCATAATCAGAGGGATCGCACTCAATATAGCCGGTCCTGGTCGCGCTCACAAAATCAAAGACTGGCAGCCGCGCTTTATGCCCGGAAAATAAGCGATTACAGCACTCGCAAAAATAGGCAAAATCAATGGCATCAATAGAATCAAAATCAATTTTCTCGCCTTTTTTCAGGGCCTCTTCACGACTTGTGATGCGAGAGAGAAAAAAATCGTCTATCGAGATAATTTTGATGCTCTTCCCCGCTTCGCTCACATCGCGAACCAGCTTTTTAACGACAGTTGTCTTGCAGGAGCATGACGGCCCTGACAAGGTTACGATTCTTACCCCCTGCCGGTTGATAATTTGCTGCGAAATATAGCGCAGCTTTTGCTCAAACGCCTTCTCACAATCGCCAATATATTTTATTTTATCCGCTTCGCTTAAAAACTGATTGCGCAGTATGATCATTCAGCTCACCCATTCTCTGTGAAAAATTCTTCTATTTTCTGGTAATAACCGGTTATTGCCTCTTCGCTCATTGCCAGATACTCATATGGATATTTAGGCATAAACGCCCGTTTGATTTTGCCGCCGCCCACCATTTTGGTAGAAGCGCCGGCGCCAATCGCAAATATACTGTGCACTTCTTCGATGATAAAGATATTATATAACCCTTCGGCACCAGGCAGTGAAAAGCCTACATTTTCAAGATTGCCCATAGAATTTTTCTGCCGGTAGATATAATAGGGGATATAACCGGCCGCTTTGCTCTTCAGTTGTGTATAGTCCACACTCTTGAACGTATCGCCGCCTGTTCTGGAATAAATATCCGCATTGGAATGCAGTATATCCGCCGCTTTTTTCACGCAAAACGTATGGTAGGTAATATTATCCGGATGAAGTGCCAACACGGCGTCAACTGATTTGGCAAAGGTACGGAAGCCCTCGCCCGGCAGTCCGGCAATTAAATCGGTATTAATATATTTTACGCCCGAACTTCGTGCAATATCATAAGCCCGGTAAAAATCTTCAACTGTATGGCAACGACCTATGCGTTCTAAGACTGCCTCATTAAACGTCTGCGGATTAATACTCACACGGGTTACGCCATGTGCCAGCAGCACGCTCATTTTTTCTGCCGTCACCGTATCCGGCCGGCCGGCCTCTACAGTGTATTCTAACAGCTCGCCGGCATCAACATTCCGCTCCACTGCATCAAGCAGCACTGACAGCTCTGCGGCACTAAGCGTAGTGGGCGTTCCGCCGCCAATATACACCGTGACCACTTTTTTGCCCAGTTTTTTGATCATGGCAAAGGTGTCATTAATATCCCGCACCAATCTTTCAAGATAATCGGGAATCATGGAAAGCAGGCGCTTGGTCGAGTAAGAAACAAACGAGCAGTACGCACAGCGGGTTGGACAAAACGGAATCGAAATATAGACGCTGCAGCTATGATCCGGGAGCGAAGCGATAATATTCTGTTCATTAACCGCGATATTGGTAAGCAGGGCCGCTTTTTTAGGGATTAAAAAATACTCGCCTCGCAGTCTGCGCCGCACAGTGACTGCATCACATCCCTCGGCCAGCATATCAGAGGCAATTTTCGCGGGACGTATGCCGGTTAAAAAACCCCACGCCGGCTGATAGCCGCAAAGCCGGCGGCCAGCCTCCAGCACGGCTTCGCCCACTGCCTTTTTGTTGGCCATTTGCACGGTCAGTTTGCGCTCGCCCGAGCCGGAAGCACGCTGCTCGCCGATTCTCATAACAGCTTTTGCCCGTACCCACTCGCCCTCTTCTTCAACCACAAGTTCTAAGACCGGCGTTTCGTCTGTATACGCTTCATCTTTAGCAAACTTAGAGCCTGGAAAGAAAATAAGACATAAATTTTCCACATAATTTCGATTTGTATTTCCTGTAATCGTAACAATCATAATTTTCTACTTCATTTTTTTAAATTTTCACTGTCCATAACAATCGTTACAGGACCGTCGTTCACTAAGGCCACCTGCATATCGGCCCCAAATTCGCCGCACTGCACCCGGCCGTCCAAAAGCAAAGACAAGCGCTCGGCAAACGACTGATAAAGCGCCTTTGCCGCAGCCGGTTTTTCCGCATTTAAAAAATCCGGCCGGTTGCCGTGGCGATAATCGGCCAGCAGCGTAAAGTTTGATATCACGAGGCAAGCACCGCCAATATCGCTCACCGAACGATTCATTTTTCCGGCTTCATCTTCAAAAATGCGCAGCTTGGCAATCTTGGCGCAAAGCACATCCACATCCTGCGCGGTGTCCCCTGCCTTCACGCCTAAAAGAATCAACAATCCCTGTCCGATTTCACCGATACATTCTTCTCCAACCGTCACCGACGCTTGTTTCACACGCTGTAACACCGCAATCATTGGGTAAATCCTCTGACAACGCTGTTGACGTTGGGTATCTTTTTTAATCGCGACACGATGGAGTGAAAATGCTCTAAATTTTTACAACTAATCACCAAGTTAAGCATCATCGCACCCTCCTTTTTCTGCATGTTGATCTGATGCAGGGCAATATGCATATCGGCAAGCGCCGTCGATATATCCGATACCAGCGAAATGGAATCGTTGGCATAAATCTGAAGATACGCCTCAAACAAGCTGTCATTTGACGCTGCGCTGCCGTGGTTTTGCCAGAAGGCAGTGACAAAGCGCTCGCGATTTTCTCCATTGTTGTAAAGCCGCCCCACGTTGGGACAATCGAGCTTGTGAATCGAAACGCCGAATCCCTTGGTAATAAAGCCGGTAATGGCGTCACCCGGCAGCGGATTGCAGCATTTGGCAAATTTCACGCTGCACCCCTCTACCCCGTCAATTACAACACCGCCGAGACTGCGCTTGCCGGCCGGCTTTGTATAGACTTGATCGACCGAAATAATCTCCGGATTGCTCGCTTTCTCACGAATTGTCCGATCAAATTCATCTTTAATACGGGGCGAGAGCTTGCTCATAGAAAGGCCGCCATAGCCCACTGTATTATATAAATCCTCGACACTTTGAATCCCAATGCGAGCCGCCACGCTGGTCAGCAGCTGGTTTTTCTGCTCTTCGGTATAAGGACAGCCATACCGGCGCATCTCGTGCTCAATTTCCGCGCGGCCCACATCAATATTTTCGCTTCGCTTTTCTTTTTTAAACCAAGAACGAATTTTGTTGCGTGCCTCAGCCGTTCTGACAATTTTAAGCCAGTCTCGGCTGGGGCCTTTCGAGGCGCCAGATGTAATAATCTCCACAATCTCGCCATTTTGCGGAATCGTGTCAATCGGACAAATCATACCGTTAATTTTGGCGCCCGTCATTTTATTGCCAACCTCAGAATGGATGGCATAGGCAAAATCGATCACCGTTGAACCCTGGGGCAGAGTCACCACATCCCCTTTTGGTGTAAAAACAAAGGTTTCATCGTGAAAAATATCAATCTTAAGCGAGCGCATAAACTCTTCCGGATCGATTTCTTCCCGCTCGATTTCAATGAGTCTGGCAATCCATTTCAGCTTTTCGTCAATTTCCTCTTTACTCTGCTCACCGGTTTTATATTTCCAATGCGCAGCAATACCATACTCGGCAATCTGATGCATTTTCCAGGTGCGAATCTGCACTTCAAAAGGCACGCCGTCCCGTCCGATCACGGTGGTATGGATCGACTGATACATATTCGGCTTTGGCGTTGAAATATAATCCTTGAAGCGACCCGGAATTGAGTTATACATCTCGTGAATAATACCTAACACCGAATAACATTCCAGCTCGGTCTGTGTAATAACCCGCAGCGCATAAAAATCATAAATTTCGTCAAAGCTTTTGTTTTGCTCGAACATTTTGCGATATATGCTGTAGACGTTTTTCACCCGTCCCTCTAAGGTAAAATTCAACCCTTCTTTTGATAAACGGTTTGAAATTTGCCGGCGCACATTTTCCACAAAATCAATATTTTCGCCAAATTTGGCTTCAATATGGGTTTGTACTTCTTTAAAGCCAATCGGATCCAAATAAGAAAGCGCTAAATTCTCAAGCTCATTCTTGATTTTCTGCATACCAAGGCGGTGTGCCAGCGGCGCATACACGTTCATCGTTTCCAGCGCGGTCAGGCGCTGTTTTTCCTCCGCTTTTGCGTTCAGCGTTCTCATATTATGCAGTCGGTCGCACAGTTTGATAAAAATCACGCGGATGTCCTTGCTCATCGCCAAAAACATCTTGCGCAGATTTTCCATATTCTGATCGTCCCGGTCCTCATATTTAATCTGGACCAACTTGGTCAGACCGTCAACCAACAGCGCAATTTCGCCGCCAAAGCGTTTTTGAATCTCTTCGATCGAGGTTTTGTCTGAACAGTCCTCTACCACGTCATGCAGCAGCGCCGCGCAAATGGAATCAGAATCCAGCTCTAACCCCGCGACCAGCTCAGCTACTGCCAGCGGATGGCTGATATATTCCTCTCCGCTGGCTCGATACTGCCCTTCATGCAGCGCTTTGGCATACTCGTACGCTTGCATGATTTTTTCTTTATCATAATTTTTTCCCGTGCTTTCCAGCGTGAGAAAAAGTTTTTCAATTCCCGTTTTCTCCATGGTTAATCGCACTCTTTTCCGCTTTTTAGTTTCTGATAGATAAGGGACTTCTCTAAATCCACTTTTGAACGCATGGCATTCACATGACATGCAAACACGTCGCCCTCTGTACCGATGCTTTCTAACCCGATCAGTTCCATCTCTTGAAAAATATCAAAAATAAACCGCACTTTCGCATAGGATAAACCGTTTGCTTTTTGGGCCGCCTTTTTGACGCTGATCATTTTGTTATACTGCATTTCTTCTTTGACGATCCGATAAATCATTGCAAAATCCGATCGGCTCGGAATCAAATCCGCCTGTGCAGCATTTTGACTGCCCGCCTGCACGGCGCCATACAGCTTGCGGCCTTCTTCCAAATAAGCGGCGCTCTCGCCCGCCAAACGAAGCCCGCGTAGAATCATCTGCGCCGTCTTTACTTTCATAAAATCATTCACCGAAAGATGAAAAGCAGCATCCACCCGGTCGCCCGCACAAAAATTGGTTTCGCATAAGCGTAAATTAAAAAAAACACCCTCGCAGCGAACGCCTGCTTTCTCTAAAATCATTTTGGTGTGCTTGCCTGCACCGATGGCTTTAATCTCAGCAATCACCGCATCTTCCAGTACAAACAACGGCTCGGGATTGCCCGTACCATAGGGTTCAAGCATAGACAATTCCTCGGCATTCATCACGGTTATTTCTTCTGGCATAAGGGCACAGTCGATCGCCAGCACCTCTTCATACTCATCCGCTTTATGCTCTCTTATGTATTCATTTAACTGTTTTTTGAAAGCGGGCAAATTGGCTCTTTCAATGGTGAGTCCTGCCGCTTGCGCATGTCCGCCATACTGCTGCAATAAATCTGAGCAAGACGCCAGCGCCTGCACTAAATTGACGCCGCCTGTGCTGCGCCCGCTGCCCTTACCTACATCTCCTTCAAAAGAAATCAAAATGGTGGGCAAGCCATATTTTTCGGTTAATCGGGAAGCCACAATGCCAATCACGCCTTGGTGCCAATGATCATCGGCCAACACAAGCACTTCGGTATCTGAAAAATCCACTTCTTCGGTGATGCTGCGCATGGCCCCCTCTAAAATGGCCGCCTCTTCTTTCTGCCTTGCCGCATTGGTATCACACAATTCTTTCGCAAGCACAGCCGCCTGCCAATCATCAGTCGACAAAAGAAGAGAAAGCGCCTTTTGTGCGCTGCCAATCCGCCCGGCGGCATTAAGCCGTGGGGCCAAGGTATAGCCGATAAAAGATGAATTGACCTTTTGTTCCAATCTGGCTCCCGGCGCGGCCGCTTCAATCAAAGCTTTAAGCCCTATGCGGGGATTTTTTTTCATTTGGTTCATCCCAATCCAGACAAGCAGCCGATTTTCATCCAAAATAGGCATGACGTCTGCAATGGTTCCCACAGCCGCTAAATCGGCATATTCTGTACATATTTTTTTGAGGGCGGCCGTATATGGTTCGCCCTGTTTCCCGGCAGAGACACAAGACGCACCGGCTTCTAATGCGCACAACAGCTTAAAAACCACGCCAACGCCCGCTAACTCTTTAAAAGGATAGGAACAATCAGGCCGTTTCGGATTCACCACTGCGGCTGCCTCAGGCAGAATAGCAAGGCAAGTATGATGATCGGTCACAACAAAGGCCATGCCCTTTTCTTTCGCATAAGCAATTTCATCAATGGCTGTGATGCCGGTATCAACAGTAATAACAAGCGATACACCTTTTGCAAGCAGCGCATCAATCGCCTGTCTGTTCACCCCATAGCCCTCTTTTTCCCGATGAGGAATATAAAAAGAAACGCGCGCGCCTCTTTCCTGCAAGTACAAATAAAGTGCACATACACTGGTTACGCCATCTACATCATAGTCGCCATAGATCACAATTTCTTCGCCGCTATTAATTGCTTGTTCAATCGTTCTGACAGCTAAGTCCATATCTTTCAGCAAAAATGGATCATAAAATGCTTCTGTTTCTTTGCACAAAAACGCACGCGCCTGTTCTGCCTTTTGATAGCCGCGCTGATAAAGAAGCGCCGCGCTCACCGTTCCGATTTTCAATTCCGCCGCAAGAGACAAAAGAGCTGTCTCGTTCTCTTCCCGCACCCGGGCGATATCCCATTTCTTCATTTTCAGCCCTTTCTGCCATTATGACGTCTGTTATTTCGTTACAATGCTTGTCTTACAGAGCAGGCTCTGCTTCATCCGAAGCTTTTTGGAGAATTTTGACCACCGTAAGCGAATTTTTCTTTGTTTCTCTACGATTCAAAAAAAAGCCCAAAAACAAGAAAGACAGACAGAAAAAACAAAACGATAAAAGATAAGAGGCGAAAACCGATTCAAAAAGAAGCTGCCCCACCCCGTAAAAGGCCAATCCGATCACAATCGGCAATACAAATATAAAGACCGCATACTTTAAAATAACGCCAGAAGGCGTACTGATTTCTACCAAATCACCAACATTTGCTCCGGCTGCATTATATGCCCGTGCCGTGAGTTTCTTTTTACAGCTGGGACAAAACGCCTTTGTATGACAGCCGTCACATGCGCTTTGCCGCACCGTTTCGACCATAACCATTTCGCCCTCTACCGATAATATTTTTCCATTCTGGACCAATGTTTTTCCCTCTTTCGTTTATCATGAATCGCATGCAAAGCCCTATAAAGCATAACACATTATGCTTTATAGCGGCCAATCAGCGTCAGCGCGCAGTGAATGCCGTCAATGGCGGCACTGGTAATGCCGCCGGCATAGCCGGCCCCCTCGCCGCACGGATATATATTATCAAAGCCCACCGCTGCACCGTCCGCTATCCGAGGCAGCCGCAGCGGCGCTGATGTTCTGGTTTCTACGCCTGTAAGCAGTGCGTTCGCATCGGCAAAACCGCGCAGTTTGCGGTCAAACTGCGCAATGCCTGTATGCAGGGCTTGGCCAACAAAAGACGGCAGCAGTTCATTGAGATTGGCCATAGTCACGCAGCCGTCCCTATAACTGGGCTGAACTGCCGAAGGGAGATGCCCCGTTCGATTTTGCAAAAAATCGCCGACGGTCTGTACCGGCGCGCGATAATCACTGCCGCCGACACGAAAAGCCTGCTGTTCTAAGTCCCGAACAAAATCGACTGCTTTCCACACGTTATTGCCGTAATCCTCAGGCTGAACCGAAACGCACAAAGCGCTGTTTGCATTGACACCGGCTCTGGCATATTCACTCATACCATTGGTGACAACGCCGCCCTCTTCGCTGGCGGCAGCCACGACTGTGCCGCCAGGACACATACAAAAAGTATAAACGCCGCGGCCGCTGGCATGGGTGGACAGCGCATATTCGCCTTTTGGCAGTTTGGGATGCCCCGCCGCCTTGCCATACAGCGCCGCATCAATGTTTCTCTGCAAATGCTCAATACGCACGCCCACCGAAAAAGGCTTTGGCTGCATCGTCATGCCGGCCTGGCTGATCATTTGATAGGTGTCCCTGGCGCTGTGTCCTAAGGCCAGCACCAGTGCTGCACAGGAAAAATCGCCGCGGGTTGTCTTGACCCCTTTCACCGAACCATTCACCGTTTCAACACCGATCAGTTTTGTGTTATACAGCACCGTTCCGCCCAACGCTTCGATTCGGTCCGACATATTTTGTACCACGGTCTTCAAACGATCCGTTCCTATATGCGGCTTTGCTTGGACCATAATCTCTGGCGGTGCGCCAAATTCACAAAAACGAGATAAAACATAGTGACACTTATCATCATTAATGCGCGTCATCAGCTTGCCGTCAGAAAACGTACCCGCGCCGCCCGCCCCAAACTGAATATTGCAGTCTGGATTTAAAATGCCCGTTCGGTTAAAGGTTTCCACCGCCTGCGTGCGTTCTGCTATACTGCCGCCCCGTTCCAGTACGATGGGTGCATACCCATGCTCTGCTAACAGCAGTGCGCAAAACATACCGCACGGTCCAAAACCCGCTACGACAATCGGCCCTTCTCGTCTTTCGGTCCCGCTTGTCACCTGCAAAGGTGTTTCGTCATAGGCCACTGCATCAAAGGCGGCCAGTTGTTCCGGACTATAGGCACCGTCAACCGTAAGGGCCACCGTGTAAACGTAAGAGATTGCATCCTTTTTTCTGGCATCTAACGATTTTTTATAGATACAGGCCGTGTCCTCTTCGATATGGACGCCACCTAACGGTTTGATTTTTTTAATAGCTTTTTGTATAGCAAACCGTTCGTCCTTGTCAAACGGCAGCCGCAGCCCCCGTACTAAAATTCTCATTTTTTCGTCTCACCGGAGCCGTGGGAATCGTTCTTCGATTCCTCTTTTTTCACGGTCAGCGTCACCTGTTCGGTGCCATCGGCAATCTCTATTTTCTCATTATCGACAGTTAAATCATACGTCTTGCTGCCCACCAGATCTGCGTCTTTTCCATCCACAATAAAGGTAATATGATCCGCCGTGCTCAAGGCAGCTTCCTCACCGCGAATTTTCACCTTAGCCGGTGTGACGCTGTAAGAATATTCCTCTTTATCGAAAGAACCGGTAAATTCGGGCACAACCTCTACTTCTTTTTCGGTCACCACCGGAAAATAAACCGTTACATTTGGATTCGCAATGGTAATATAGGGACTTGTGTAAACCTGGCCATTCGCGTCCACCATTTGCAGCACGGCATTATAGGTGACTGAACTGCTGATAGAACCCAGCTCAATCGGCGTCACCCTGGCCCGATCCACATTATTAACAAGAGAAGAGGGACCCGAAATCGCGGTGGTTGTTATCTCGGGCATGGACGATGTGGCCAGAA
The DNA here is from genome assembly GCA_022791195.1 of Clostridiales bacterium. Taxonomy (GTDB): domain Bacteria; phylum Bacillota; class Clostridia; order Oscillospirales; family CAG-272; genus CAKSEI01. The sequence goes on from JAAVYP010000007.1 coordinate 63,751, forward strand.
TGCTCGGCGTGCCCATGGAATAACCAAAGCCGCTGGTCACCCCACCGGTATAGATGATTTCTGCATCAATGGGCACATATTTCGTCACCATGGATTCAACAAACACCGTCACCTTATTCACACTAAGACCGGAAAGGGTCACGCCATCTACCGGATCTAACTTAATATCAAGTCCATATTCGCCGGCCTCTGTAATATTGCCCACATCAACATATGCCACCAAATCCTTGGAACCAAGGCGGTTGAGCAGACTTTTCTTGCCGGTCACCGTTACATTGACTGAAGCATTTTGTCCGGAAAATACCGAAAGACTGTTTTTCTGCAGCACGGTTTCATTGCGCAGTTCTACCTTAACATCATAAAAAGTGTCACTATCAAGCGGACTTTCCACGCTCATCACATACAGCCAAAGGGATAGTGCGCAAAGAACAGACAACAAAACAGGTATTATTTTTGCAGTCATTTTACATCCCCCTTTGTCTCCTTTTGTGTATCTTGATCGCTTTCCGTTTCATCTTTTGATTTCGGCTGCTGCTCGTTTTTTTTCTTTGATTTTGTCTTTTTAACCGAAGGTTCAACAAATACATTCGTTAAATATTTTTCCAGCGAATGGCGCGTGAACCCACGCCGTAGTTTTCCGTCAGAAGCCACCGAAATAGTGCCTGTCTCTTCGCTGACAACGATCACCAGTGCATCGCTGTTTTCGCTGGCGCCAATAGCCGCCCGATGGCGCGTACCCAGTTCTTTCATGATTTCTGTTTTCATAGTCAGCGGCAAAAAGCAGCCTGCCGCGTGAATGCGGCCGTCTCTGATAATGACAGCGCCATCATGCAGAGGACTTTTATTAAAAAAGATATTGCGCAGCAAAATCGAAGAAATGTCAGCGTTCACAATAGTACCGCTGTTAATATAATCACCCAGCGGCGTACTGCGCTGCATCACAATCAAAGCACCGGTGCAATCGGCCGACAAATCATCCGCCGCACGGCAAATTTCCTCTACCATTTTTACATTGGATTTTGATTCCTTTGCGCTGAAAGATTTTAAGCGCTTGGTTTGGCCGCCGAAACTTTCCAGCATAGAACGCATTTCCGGCTGAAAGACAATGATTACGGCAATTAAGCCAACCTGGAAAATATTGTCCATAATAAACTTGATCGTATTTAAGCTCAATAAATCACTGATCAAATAAAGAATAAACAGCAACACCAAGCCAACGGCCAGTTTGCTGGCTCTTCGATCCTGCACAAAGCGGAAAATATAATACATTACCACTGCAACAATTAAAATATCGACTACATCCGTCACACCAATTGATTTGATCTGACTAGATAAATAAGTATACATATTCTGTAATGCTTCTGCCATGATATCTCCATTCCGCTGCCATACGCAGCCTCATCATAAACCCCGGGCCGAGGTTCGCTCTTACATAACGGATAAAGATCCCTTTGGATCGATGATATAGGCACACCCGCCGAAAACACAATATCACGCGCTCATCACTCGGCAAGCATCTAAAAACGAAATCTTATATTTATGTTTATCGTGACGATAATCATGTAAGCAAGCTAAAAATCCAGCGTTCTCCTCAACTGGCATTACGCTTGCGAAAACATAAAGGAAAACTTTTAAGGCAAGTCTTATAACTTACTTCTATTATACTATAAAAGAAAATTTTTTACAATGGCTGCTCACTTTGAATTTGTGAAGTTACCACTACGATTTTGTGACCATTCTATGCTAAAGAATCGCTAAGAAAGATTCCTTTTTTAATGTACGAACCAATCATTTTATTTATGAATGAGCAAGACTCTTTTCTTTTTCGTAAAAATATGATACCATAAGAACAGTTTTTACGGCTTTTCTTATTTATCAATTTACCTTCATTTTATGGAAAGGAAATTACATGAAGCTTTTTTCATCGGTTGTCAATCAGCTCTTGCATCATTCAAACCAGGCCACGCCCTTTATATCGGCCATTCTCTTGGCCGGCGGGTCCAGCACACGGATGGGCGGCACCCTCTCAAAACAAATGGCGCTTTTAAACGGCATTCCCGTGATTGTGAGAACGATCATGGCCTTTGAGCAAAATGAGGCAATTGATGAAATTATTATTGCCGCCAAAAAAGAAGAAATGATTCGATACAAAGAATTTGCCAAACTATATAAATTCACTAAGGTAAAAGCGATTGTCAGCGGAGGCGAAAACAGGCAGGAATCGGCTTTTCGCTGTATTCACAAGCTGAATCCCCAATGTGATTTTATCCTAATTCATGATGGTGCGAGACCATTGGTCAGCCAAAAGAACATCGAAGATACACTCAAAGCAGCGATAAAATACAATTGTGCCTGTGCGGCTTCTCGCGCTAAAGATACGGTTAAAATAGCAACAGCGCTTGATTTTATTGAGTCAACGCCCAACCGAGAACGTGTGTGGCAGGCACTGACACCTCAGGTTTTTAAAGCGGATATATACCGCGCCGCCGCCTATATGGCTAAAAAAGACAATTTTGAAGGCACAGATGATTGTTCGTTAGTTGAACGCCTTGGCTTCAAAATCAAGCTGGTTGACTGCGGTTATCAGAACATCAAAATAACCACATTAGAAGATCTCGCCGTCGCAGAACAATATAGTAAGGAGCGATCATGACAGAATCTTTTAAAATCGGGCATGGTTATGATGTCCACAGACTGGTTGATCATCGGCCGCTTATTTTAGGCGGCGTACAAATTGCCTATGAAAAAGGTTTGCTCGGCCATTCAGATGCCGATGTACTGCTGCATGCCATTATGGATGCCGTGCTGGGTGCATTGGGGCTTGGCGATATTGGCCGGCATTTTCCCGATACCGATGACGCTTATCAGAATGCCGACAGTTTGATGCTTTGCAGGCAGGTATGTATGCTTATGAAAGAAGCGCAGTTCGCCATTGGCAACATTGACGCCACCATTTTGGCGCAGCGTCCTAAGCTCTCGCCATTCATCGAACAAATGAAACACAACATCGCCGCCGCCTTTGCCTGTCCGCCCGAGCGCATCAATGTCAAGGCAACCACCGAAGAGGGCCTCGGCTTTACCGGTGATGGCAGCGGTATAGCAGCGCATGCCGTGTGCCTTTTATGCAAAAAAGCCGCCCATTAACGGACGGCCTTGCAGATACAAAAGACAGGCGATTGCTCTCTCACATCTTGTCGCTTGCACATCCTGAGCCTGCCCCCTGCACCGAGTTTTCCTTATCATCTTATGAGAACCCGGTATCATTGACACAGCGCGTGCCGATATGCAAACAAACGCAAAAAACAAATTTCAAGAAAATAATAAGGAAAAAACAATGGCTATTCTTTCCCCTTCTTTGCTTGCGGCCGATTTTTCTCATTTAGGCCCTTCCGTAAAAAAAATTTATGAGGCAGGTGCCTCCTATTTGCATTTAGATGTCATGGACGGCATCTTTGTTCCCAATATTTCATTCGGCCCTTGTGTGATCAAGGCCATTCGCCCCTGTACAAACGCTGTTTTTGACGTACACCTCATGATTGACCGGCCCGAGCGATACATTGATGAATTTATAGAAAGCGGTGCTGACGTGCTCACAATTCACTACGAAGCGACCGCCTCCCCTGCTGATGTCTTAACCTTGATCCGTCAAAAAGGGATAAAGGCATGTATAGCTATTAAACCAAACACACCCATAGATGTCTTAGATACCATACTGCCTTTAGCAGATATGGTATTGATTATGACCGTCGAGCCAGGTTTTGGCGGCCAAAAGCTTTTACCCGAAACCGTTGACAAAATAGCGGCGCTTGACGCACGCCGAAAGGCCTTTGGCTATTCATTTTTGATTGAAGCAGACGGCGGCATTACCATGCAAAATATTCATACGCTGTCGGCCGCCGGTGTTGATGTATTTGTTGCCGGCAGCGCCGTTTTCGGCGCCCAACACCCCGAAGCAGCGGTGCAAAATATGCTAAAGGCCGCCTTAAATGCTAAAGGCCGCCTTAATGCTAAAGGCTGCTTAAATAAGTCCGACTTGGCCGAATAAACAAACCCCGTTCTGCGTGTATCTCAGAACGGGGTTTCTATTATACAGCAATAGCATGAACATTCATCCACTTGCTTCAAATTACTGAATCTCTTCATATTCGGTTTGGATAGAGTCTATTTTCCATGCGCCTTGCTGCTTGATCATCTGCATCGTCTGCGTCACAAAGCCAGCATAGACAGCGGTTTCTTCTCCCTCTTGTCCAATAAAGCTCCCATAACCATCATAATCAACATACATATGCACAGTTGCCCGAACACCGCCATACCGATAATCGACAGAAATGTCTTTCACCAGTTTATCATAAAGCGTAATCTTCGCCGCGCCCGATGCAAGAAGGCCCGCCGCCTCGCTAAGCTCTGCTTCTGTCTGCAAAAACATTTCTTCACCGAGATATGTCTCAAGCACCGCCATTTGTTCCTCTATTTCACTTTCATACCCCTGCGGTGTATAATCATACAGAAAAGCAGAAAGATGCTGCTGCTCGAACGCTGAGATCGTATCTTTAATTTGATTCGTTTGCGAAGCATAATACAGCAGCAAACCGCCAAAAAACAAGGCCATACATAGCAGCAAAACAATGGCCATCAGTAAAACGCGTCTTAAAATGCCTTCGTTCATGGCTCTTCCATCACATAGTCAATCATGACTTCTTCGCCCTCTCTATAGACTGAAAATTCAAAACAATATCCTGGCGGCTTCTCGGCAATCACCGATTGAAAAGTCGCGACATCCGGCGTTTGTACACCGTCAGCCTCATAAATAATATCCCCTTCTTTTAGCTTTATATCACCATTTTGCACAGCGGTCTCGCTAAGCAGCGTGACCACCACGCCAGCAGGAATACGATAAAGCAATGTTGTTTCAGGCCGCACACTCTCAATCACAAAATCGCCTACAGCCTCCATATCATAAATCCGCGATGGACTCAAAACGGATTTAACCGTCTCCACACTGCCGCCATGCGTCGGATCTTCTTTCAAAGCAACATAACCAATGGCAAAAAACAGCGAACACAAACACAAGGCAGATACAAATGCAGAAGTAGCGAGAAAAGCCCGGCGGCCTCTTTTCTCTCGCCGCGCCAGCTTGTCATCCAGTGCGCGCATGTAATCATCATAAGAAAACCGATATTTAAAGCCGCCGTATATGTTGTCGCAGGCAATTTTGTTTTTTCCTATTTTTTCTGTTTTGTTGGCCATAGAAACCATCCTTTGTCAGCATTCTATTTGAAAACACAAAAGCAACGACGCCCATTTTATGCAACACCGGCAGCACCAACGGCGAATAAGTGCCAGCTCATCATCGAAAAGACCCAGAAAGCCAACATCGGCGTCACAGCTTTGATGTTGGCTTTTTTCATTGATTATTGTATGCGATGAACATGACAGACGAGTATACTCTTTATGATTAATTTGTAAATTCGACATTTTCACTTTCAAGCGCGCTTTGCAAGGTAAACACAAACTCGCAGTACTTTTCATATTCGCTTTTTACCCAAATTTCCTCTCCGTGTGCATCCATGATCGCCTTGCAAATATAAAGCCCCAGACCAAGACCTGCTTTATCAAGCCCACGGCTTTTGTCGCCCTTATAAAAGCGTTCAAAGACAAAGGGTAAATCCTCGCTTTTAATACCAATGCCTTCATTATACACAGACACAAATATTTTTTCTTCGTTGCGAATGATCGATACCCGATATTTGCCGCCCACATGTGAAAATTTTATGGCATTATCGCATAGATTATATAAAATTTGATAAATCGCATCCGGATCGGCATAAGCCAGCATGTTGTCCTCATCACAGGTGAATTCAACATCTAATTTCTTATCATTTAATCGCTGTTCACACGATATGATAATTTGCCGGGCCGTTTCACAAATATCAAAACTTATGGGATTAAATTTCCGCTCGCCCGCCTGAATTTTAGTAATATCCAGCAAAGAGGAAACAAGCCTGGAGAGCCTTTTGACCTCTCCTGAAATAATTTGCAAATAATGATCATGCTTTTCAATCGGAATAGCGCCGTCTAACATGCCGTCGATAAACCCGGAAATCGTCGTCATAGGCGTGCGCAGTTCATGCGAAATATTGCCAATAAATGCGCTGCGCATATTCTCTGTATTCTCTAACGACGTGGCCATATTGTTAAAGGCGATTGCCAGTTCGGAGATTTCATCCCTGCCCCGCACAGGAATACGCGCCTCAAAATGTCCTTGGGCAAATTTTTTAGCAACTTGGCTGATATCCCGAATCGGTGCCACGATTCGTTCTGAAAGAAAATAGACAGCCACCAGAGCCGCCGCCAAAACCCACAAGCTGGCAATACCAATCGCTTTTACAATGCCTTTTACAAATCCGCTCAGCATTGATTCGGGCAAGCAAACAAAGACATAGCCATACACACCCGTATTCGCGCCATTCAGCGTAGCCATTTTCGTCAACCGCTTCGCTGTAAACATACCGTCAAAATCAGTATATCCTTTGAAGCTTCCGGCTGACAAATCAAACTGTGTCATGTCAATACTGCTCCGATTTAAATTAGCAGCGGCATGATCATCAGCAGCCAAAATTACACCGTTTTTATCAGTGATAAAAATCCACATATTGCTTGTGCACTGCGCCGCTATATTCAATTCTTTTGTCAGCATTTGCGACTCATAATATACATACTGATTAAAATCACTAATTCCTGATGTCTCGAATTGTTGCTGCACCGCGGCCCGCACAACGCTGGCCGAGTTAACAACAATCTCTTGATTCGTACTGTTGGAATAATTCGCAACCATTACGCTGATCACCAGCGCTAACATCAGATAGCTCGTTAAGATAATAACAATAAAAGCAGTTATATATCGAGAAAAAAGACTTTTAAACATCCAAATTCATCCTATCCACAGGAAAACATGAAGAGAAATAGGGGCAGCCGCTGCACGGCCTCCCCTATTTCGCCTGTGACTTATCTTTACCATATGATAAATTTTTTCTATCCTGAAATACATTGATGCCGCTTCCGCCCTGCGCGGAATTGCACTTGCTAAAGCGCAAAGGCTAACTTTCCAAGGCCAGCCTTCGGCTGGCTCTGTTATACACTGTAGTCTCGCCTGCATACCGAAAGTTTGCCGTTTCCGCCCTGCGCGGAATTGCGCTTGCCAAAGCGCAAAGGCTAACTTTCCAAGGCCAGCCTTCGGCTGACTCTGTTATACACTGTAGTCTCACCTGCATACCGAAAGTTTGCCGTTTCCGCCCTGTGCGGAATTGCGCTTGCTAAAGCGCAAAGGCTAACTTTCCAAGGCCAGCCTTCGGCTGGCTCTGTATACACTGTAGTCTCACCTACATACCGAAAGTTTGCCGTTTCCGCCCTGTGCGGAATTGCGCTTGCTAAAGCGCAAAGGCTAACTTCCCAAGGCCAGCCTTCGGCTGGCTCTTGTATTATTGCAATAATTGAAATTTATAACCCACGCCCCAAACGGTCGAAAGAGCCCATTTATCTGAAATGCCGTCTAATTTCTCGCGCAGACGTTTGACGTGTACATCCACCGTGCGAGAATCTCCTAAATAATCAAATCCCCATACTTTGTCCAGCAACTGGTCACGCGTAAACACCCGATCGTGATTGGATGCCAAAAAGTAGAGCAATTCCAATTCTTTACGAGGAATCGAAACCGACCGTCCGTTTAATTTCAGTTCAAACTTAGTCAGGCTAATCTCTATATTGTCATATTTAATGGTTTCGCTGTCCTCTTGTCCGTCCGTATTGGTGTATCTTCTAAGTACTGCTTTAATGCGGGCCGTCAGCTCTTTCATATCAAACGGCTTGACAATAAAATCATCCGCGCCAAGCTCAAGGCCAAACACTTTATCATAGACCTCGCCCTTAGCCGTAATCATAATGACCGGGGTATCCGATGTTTCCCGAATTTCACGGCAGACGCTCCAGCCATCCCGCGTTGGCAGCATAATATCCAACAACACAAGATCAGGCGCAAATTCTTTGAATTTTTCGATGCCCTCTTCGCCGTCACTCGCACTGCTGACATCATATCCATCCTTTTTCAAATACAGTCGCAGCATCTCGCAAATATTTAAATCATCATCTACTACTAATATTTTGGTTGCCATGGTGGGCCTCCTTTATTTTATTAAGTTTGTCATTTTTTTGTCCATGTTCATTATATCACCAATTTCAACAAATGTTGTAAACGAAATGTTAATTGTAACTCATTGCTTTTCATTTTTGTATCAAAGTCATTGCTTGCACAATTGCTTATTTCAGTGTATAATAAATGATGTTTAATCAATTACAAAAGCGAATGGCAAGCACAGCTATTCGCATATTCTAATTTTCAACAGGAGAACAATCAATGAAACTTGGCATTGTCGGTTTACCGAATGTAGGCAAAAGCACACTTTTCAACGCCATTACCAATGCAGGGGCAGAAATGGCCAATTATCCTTTTTGTACAATAGAACCAAATGTTGGCGTAGTCGCCGTACCCGATGAACGGTTGGACAAGCTGGCAGACATGTATCACCCCGAAAAATACACGCCCGCTACCATCGAATTTGTGGATATCGCCGGGCTTGTTAAAGGCGCTTCAAAAGGCGAAGGACTTGGCAACAAATTTCTTTCTCATATTCGAGAGGTTGATGCGATTATCCATGTCGTGCGCTGCTTTGAAGATGATGACATCATCCATGTAGACGGAAAAATCGGCCCCATGCGGGATCTTGAAACCATCAACACTGAATTAATTCTTTCGGATATCGAAATGATCGATCGCCGCATAGACCGCATTAAAAAGCAAATGAAGGGTGACAAAACCCTGGCCGCAGAGCTTGCCCTCAACGAACGGATCCTACAAGCTTTAAATGACGGGATTAGCGCGCGCGCCCTTACGTATACGGATGATGAGCGCACACTTCTCGCCGACATCGCCCTGCTTTCATTAAAACCAGTTATTTATGCAGCAAATATCAGCGAAGATGAGATCAGCAGCGATTTATCGAAAAACGAATCTTATATCTCCCTGCAAAAATATGCACAAAGCGAAGGCGCCGGACTTTTGCCGATTTGTGCCTCGATTGAATCAGAAATTGCAGAGCTGCCCAGCGAAGAAAAAGCAGAATTTTTGGAGAGCCTGGGCATTCAAGAAAGCGGATTACACAAACTAATCAAAGAAAGCTATTCGCTATTAGGCTTAATCAGCTATTTAACCGCAGGCCCTAAAGAAGTACGGGCTTGGACGATTCAAAAAGGAACCAAAGCGCCTAAGGCCGCCGGCAAAATCCACACCGACTTTGAAAAGGGCTTTATTCGGGCCGAGATTGTTGCCTTTGACGACCTTATAAGAGAAGGCAGTTTAACCGCCGCCAAGGAAAAGGGACTTGTCAGAAGCGAAGGCAAAGAATACGTAATTCAAGACGGCGACGTTGTTTTGTTCCGATTCAATGTATAAAAACAGGTCCCCGCAAAAATGAAAATGTAAAAGCCGACTGATCAAGACGGCAATGTTTATAAAAAAATCGAGAGGCAAATGCCTCTCGATTTTTTATCTGTTACAATCTTCCGCACCATCGGCTGATTGTTCACTTTTATTTTTGCGGAACCATTGTCGCATACCATGCCCGATATTGCGAATAAATAGAATTTTCATCCTCTGAATCAACAATCTTCATAAAGGAAGAATCTGCATCCATCGCATCTTTGACCTGTGAAGCGGTCATTGATCCATTTAGAATGGCGTTATTCCACTCTACCGCTTTGTTCCGAAGCGATTCAATCTCGCGCTTCATGGCATCATCGGCATTATAATGGAAACCTAACAGCAAGCCGGTCACTGCATCCCGGTTCAAATCCTTACCTGCCTGCCATTTATTTTCTGAAAGTGTATAATAATAATCGCCAAGGCTGGTAGAACGCTCCAAAAGATAAAGGTTGCCTGTATCATAAATATCCATATTCCAGTCGTTGCTGATCTTAAGATAATCGCCGTTTTCCTCAACTGTATAATGAACATTTTCAATGCCATAATACATCAAATTTCTGAAACGTGCATTGGTATTAAACAGCTCAACGACTGCAGCTGCTCTTTCGGCATTAATCGAATACTTTGTTACACCAAACATGGAGCTGTAAACATATTCATTCGATTTGATTGGAATATCACATACGCGTACGTAATATTTATTCGGGTCAATATCTTTGACGGTGTTTGCATTCCCTTTTACATAAGCTGCCGCAAAATCGCCTGACAAATCGGCTGTCTGCGCGGTAGGTCTTTGTCCCCATGCGCTAAGCTGTGTCATTACATTATAATAAGCCTTGTACGCATCCGTACCATAAAGGTTGTTCGGCGGCGCCTCAAGCAGCGTGCTGGTCTCCTGACCAGCGCCAAAATACTGGCTTCTGCCTACTGGAATGCTCTCATCAAATGTATAGAAAATCGTATCAATACTGGGTATGTTGGCCAGCAGCGTCATATCCGGGTTGCTGTTATGAACATCGCTTAAATAATTCGACAGCGAACCCAAAGAGGTAACGAAACCTGTCGCAGAGCCTTCCACCTCGCGTGAAGTGAGATCATCCGGATTGTAACCAAGCCGATCACAAAGCGCCTTATTCAGCACAAGATAAGTATATTCACCAAAATCACGGTTATTCGGAATGGCGTAAACACCGCTGCCCGAATCTCTCAGCATCTTATCCTGCGCCGTAGACAATAGCGTCGCATTTACATATTGGCGAATCAAGGAAGAAGGAGTAATGGGCGTTAAAAGTCCTATTTCAGTTGCGCCATCCAGATAAATATCCATATTTAAATACTCATTATACTCTTCAATTCCCTTGATGAGTATAATGTCAAACTGGGTATTGGCTACCTCTGGATACTGCGTCTCTTTCCGGCCGGATTCTTTATCAACAATGACAACATCTTCTGCATCTTTATCAACATTATCGGCCGCAAGATCCTCACCATTTTCAAGCAAATGGCCAATTTCGTTGACCCGGTTAAGAATCGCCTGCTTTAGCTCGTCTTTCTCATATAATTGAAGCTCAACATGCGTATTAAGCTTATTCTCGGTAATCGCATTAATGGCGTCCTCCACCAGCTGCGCTGCCTCGTCTGTAGTTCCCTCGCCCTTTGTCATGGCGATGGTCACGGTCATTGCATTGCGGTCTTGTTCTGCACCGTCACTGGATGATGTGGCATCTTCGCTGGAGCTGCAGCCGGTCAACACGACACCCAGCACCATGGCCAAACACAGGCACAGACACAAAAATTTCTTTCTCATAAGTTTCATTTCCTCCCTGAAATCACTTGGAAATAACAAAAAATCAATTGTGAATATTTTACACTATAAACCAAAGAACTGTCAAGTTATTTTGTGCTATATAGACTAAATTCGCACATAATTTACATTTAATCCAGATAGTCCTTTAACCGCTTGGAGCGGCTGGGGTGCCGCAGCTTACGCAAAGCCTTGGCTTCAATCTGTCTGATTCGCTCACGCGTAATGCCAAAGACCTCGCCCACTTCTTCGAGGGTTCTGGTTTTGCCATCCTTTAGACCAAAGCGCAGCTTCAATACCTCTTCCTCTCGGGGCGTCAGCGTATGCAGTACCTCTTCCAGCTGCTCGCGCAGAACGGTAAAGGAAACCGCCTCTTCGGGCGCCGGTGAATCATCATCGGGAATAAAATCGCCAAGATGACTGTCCTCTTCCTCACCAATCGGCGTTTCCAATGAGACAGGGTCCTGCGCAATCTTTAAAATCTCACGAATTTTATCTACACCGATACCCATTTTTTCTGCGATTTCTTCGGCCGATGCTTCATGCCCCAACTCTTGCAGCAAATGTCTGGATACTCTTGACACCTTGTGAATCGTTTCTACCATATGTACAGGAATGCGAATGGTTCGCGCCTGATCGGCAATCGAACGGGTAATCGCTTGTCTGATCCACCAAGTCGCATAAGTGGAAAACTTAAAGCCCTTTTGATAGTCAAACTTTTCCACTGCTTTCATCAAGCCAAGATTGCCCTCTTGAATTAAATCCAAGAAAAACATGCCTTTACCGACATAGCGTTTGGCGATGCTGACCACCAGACGCAGGTTTGCCTCGACAAGCTGTGATTTCGCATTCTCATCACCGGCGATCATTCTTTTAGCCAAAGCAAGCTCTGTTTCAGCATCAAGCAGGGGCACCTTGCCAATCTCTTTTAAATACATGCGAACCGGGTCATCGATGGCAAGCCCCTCTTGCACAAGCATTTTCTCCATATCCTCAGCGCTGCCAAGCTGTTCGACCTCTGCCTCTAATTCTTCTACCTCAGGATCGCCGGAAAGGTCTAAATCTTCCTCTTCGCCAAACTCGTTTTCGTATCCATCCGCCGCTTCTAATTCTTCTGTTACCTCATTATCCTGCGCCATCTTCTCTTCCTTCTCAATGAGGTCGTTCACATCAATATTGCGCTCCTCAATCATTTTGCTTTCTCCTTTTCGCATCGATGATCTCATGAATATCCATTTCTTTTTTACTTTTAGCAAATTTTAAAGTATCAGCACATTCCCGCAAAACCGTCTCGTTATTCAAAAGCCCTTCACGTGCTACCTTCATACGCATGACACGGCCCATCTGCTCTTCTGTTAATACTTCATTTAACCGGCCAAATTCCAGTTTTCCGTCTATATAAAATTGCTGCAGCGCTTCATATACTTTTCTGCCGTAATCGGTACAAAAATCATCGTTAACAAGCAGCTCTTGTGCCACAGGAATCAGTTCCGGAAAAAGCAAAAGAATCCCAAGGACCCCTTCTTCCGCTTTAGCAGCCTTCACATTTTTGATATAATCAGGATTCACCCGGTCTTGAAAACCTTCTGTTTGCCGCACAATGGTCCGCATCTCGTTCTTTTTCGTATCCGCCTGATTTTTGCGCATCAATCGATCAACGTCTCTTTTCAGCGCCTCAAAAGGCAACTTTAACTGATCGGCCACCTTATGCGTATAAACATCTCGTTCTACACTCGATACGATGCCGGCCAGCACACTCGTCATATCCTTGGCGGCCGCAATGCGGTCCTCGGACTTTTGCAGGTCATACCGGGCTAACACATTGTCAAAGGTGAAATCAAATCGACTTTTTCCTTCCTCCAACAAATTTTTAAAACGAACATCGCCGAATTTTCGGATATATTCATCCGGATCCTTGGCTCCCTTCATTTTAAGCAATTTAGTTTCCACGCCCACCTCGGCAAGCAGCCGAAATGCCCGCTCAGCCGCCCGCTGTCCTGCGGCGTCCGAGTCATAAGCAATGTAGACCTTCTTGGTATATCGCTTCAGCAGTCTTGCTTGATCAGGCGTAATCGCTGTGCCAAGCGTCGCTACCGCGTTTTCAAAGCCGGCGGCATGCAGCGCAATCACATCCATGTACCCCTCACACAAAATCATATGCTCGGTTCCCTTTTTTTTAGCAAAATTGAGGGCAAAAAGATTTTTGCTTTTTTTAAAAGCCGGTGTATCCGAACTATTTAGATATTTGGGTTCGCTATTATCCATCACACGGCCGCCAAAAGCCACCAGATTGCCAGCCGCATCAATGATCGGAAAAATCACTCGATTGCGAAAATAATCATACGGCTTTCCCGTTTTGCGGCTAATGCCGCACAAAAAGCCATCGGCCATCTCTTGCCCTGTATAACCCAAAGCGCCAAGATAAGAAGTCAGCGCACCAAAATCGTTCGGGGCAAAGCCAAGTCCAAAATGTTTGATCACGGCATCGGAAAGCCCTCTTTTCTGCGTCAAATAGGCATACCCAGACGCACCGTTTTTATCATAAAGCTGTTTATGAAAGAAACGGGCTGCCTCACGGTTCATCGCCAAAATGCGCGATCTAAGCTTGCCTTCGTTGGAGCCTTGGCCCTTGAGATCAAGGGGAATACCCGCTCGCTTAGCCAAAAATTCCAGTGCGCCTGGATAATCCAGTCCCTCTATTTTCATAATAAAGGTGATAACATCCCCCCCGGTGCCGCAGCCAAAGCAATAAAAATTAGCGGCGCTCGGAAACACAGTAAAGGAAGGCGTTTTTTCTGAATGAAACGGACACAAACCATTCAGATTGCTGCCTGCGCGTTTCAACGTAACATAAGAGGAGACAACGCTTTCAATATCGCATCGCTCTTTAATTTCTTCTATCACTTCCGGCGATATCAAATCATGTTCCCCCCTATCTCAGCCATACGATACAGACCGGCGCCATCAACCGCTGCGCCAAGCCTCGGGTATGAAATATTTTTTATATATACCAATCGCATACCGATCGGTCATGCCGGCTAAATAATCAGCTACCCCGCGTGTTACGCCTTCTTCCAGCGCAATGCACTTATATTCGATCGGCAGCAGATCCACATGTTCACAAAAGTATTCATACAGTGCTGTCAGCATCGCCTCAGCACGCACTTCTTCACCCTTAGCTGCCGGATTGGTATATACAGCGCTGAATAAAAAACTGCGCAGGGCCATCATGGCTTCTTCAATCTCCGGCTGCATTTTAATCTCTGGCTGATCGATGCTTTCATGAATCACTGCTTTGACCATGGTTTCAATCCGCTGGCCGTGGGTATAGCCCAATATTTCCCGTAAATGCTGCGGGATATCTTCCTCCTGCATCACACCGGCGCGCACAGCATCATCGATATCATGGTTAATATAGGCGATTCGATCAGCATATTTCACCAATAGTCCTTCGCGCGTGGATGCTTGATTTTTGCCCGCATGATTGACAATGCCATCCAGCACCTCTTTGGTCAAATTCAGCTTTTCGATAACCTCTGCCACTCTTAGCGACTGACTGCAGTGAGAAAAATGGGGATCAAAGCACTCACGAAGCACCCGTTCACCCGCATGGCCAAAGGGTGTATGGCCCAAATCATGGCCCAGTGCGATGGCCTCAGTCAAATCCTCGTTCAGCCGCATGGAACGCGCCAGCGTTCTGGCGATTTGTGTCACCTCAAGCGTATGGGTTAGTCTTGTACGATAATGTTCGTCCACCGGCGATAAAAAGACCTGGGTCTTGTGCATCAGCCGGCGAAAAGCCTTCGCATGAATAATGCGATCTCGGTCCCGCTGAAATTCGGTCCGATAACAATCAGGCGAAATTGCATGAGCACGGCCTGCTGTATTCTCGCTCAAAAAGGCGTACGGACTTAATGTGTGCCGTTCTCGTTCGCACAACATTTCTTTAATCGTCAAATGCCACCCTCCGTCTATCTTCTTTAAACACAATTCTACAGTGATTAAATACGCAAAAAATCGCAAAATTACTTTTTTGCCGCGCCAAATACGCCTTTTTTCTTATCTTTTATCAACAGGACGCCCCGCATGAGCCATAAAAACACTCGGCTAACCAAAAATTTGTCCTGTTACCCCCGCCGGACAACAAGGCAAACTTTTGAAAAAAAAGTTATGGCAAAACTGCGTCTATTAGGCATCACAATCATAACGCCAGCCGACTTCCTTCAACACCAACCGGCCTGCGCTCAACTCATACAGATGCTTCTGAAAGTGCTCAAGCTGGTCAAAGCGCACAGCAAGCGATAATGTAATCACATCAGCATATTCACAATGGTCTATTCTGCTGTGAAAACGATCTAAATCCCGCAAAATCTTTGCATAATCGGCATATTGACACACAAGCTCTGTTTCAACAAAACGCTGCATGACCACAACCTGTGCCTGATGCAGCGCTCCGCTTGCGGCAGCCGAATAGGCACGCGTTAAGCCGCCGGCCCCTAACAACACACCGCCGAAATACCTCACCACCACAATCACAGCGCCCTCCACGCCATTTTTGCGAATCACATCCAGTACCGGCACACCGCCGGTTCCCTGCGGCTCACCATCATCTGAATAGCGCATCACCCCGCCCACAACATAAGCATACACATGATGACGCGCATCCGCATGTTTTTTGCGAAGCGATTGAATGGTTTCAATCGCCTCCTGTTCACTGCGAACCGGCTTAGCATATCCGATAAATTCGCTTTTTTTCTCAACAAGATGAAATTCACTTTCTTCTTTGATCGTCGTAAAAGCTGTTACTTCTCCCACCGACTGTACATCCCCTTTATTTTTTCATCAACCACAGCCACGACAAGCGCGCCTTCCTCGGTATAGTCCACACTTTCGACAGTGCCGTTTTCATACAGCTTGTGCATCGCGCCGGCATCGGCAGGCGGGAATAAATAGCAAACTTTTTTCTTTCCGCCCAGTGCCATTTGCTCCATTTTTTCAATTAGCTTATCAAGATGCAAACCCGTCTTGGCTGAAATATACAAGCGGTCTTCGCCCGATTCGGGCAATGCTTCCAATACATCACATTTGTTAAAAACATAGAGAACCGGTTTGTCCACAACACCTAAATCCGCTAACAATTGGTCCGTAATGTCAATATGTGTACCACACTGCGGGTCTGATGCATCCACAATCACCAAAAGACCGTCTGCACTGGCCGCTTCGTCCAGCGTAGAGGCAAACGCTTTGATCAAGTGATGCGGCAAATGACGGATAAATCCTACTGTATCTGTCAGCAGCACGGTAGCTCCGGAGGGAAAAGAAAACTTTCTGGTCGTTGGATCCAATGTAGCGAACAGCTTATCCTCTTCCAAAACGCCGGCATCAGTCAAGCGATTCATCAAGGTCGATTTTCCTGCATTTGTATACCCGGCAATCGCTATTTTGAAAAGGCCGGCCCGCTCTCTTTGCTTGCGCTGTACAGCACGCACCCGTTCCAGTTCCTTTAGCTTCTCTTCCAAAACAGCCATACGCCGTCTCAAATGCCTACGGTCACTTTCCAGCTTGCTCTCACCAGGTCCTCTGGTGCCGATACCGCCGCCAAGGCGCGAAAGTTCTTTTCCCTTTCCAATCAGGCGGGGAGCCGTATACTTGAGTTGGGCAAGCTCTACTTGCAGTTTGCCCTCCGCCGTGGTGGCATGCAGCGCAAAAATATCCAAGATCAACATAGAACGGTCAATAACCCTGGCCCCCACCTCGTCCTCTAAATTGCGAATTTGAGAAGGGGTAAGCTCGGCATCAGCTACTACCAATTCAATCTCTTCATTTTGGCACAATTCTTTTAATTCCCGACATTTACCACTGCCCAAAAAAGAGGAAGTATCAGGCCGCATGCGCGCTTGCGTCATCTGAATTACCGCCTCACCGCCGGCCGTGTCCACCAAGCGCGCCAGTTCTGCCAACGAATAGTTCGCCTCGGTTTCATCCTGTTCAGCGGTAATCACCGCGACCAGCGCCACTCTGATTTTTCTTTCTTTTTCAAAATTCAATCGTTCCACGATAATCTCCATTCTGCCGCACAAAATAGTAATGAAATTCGACTGTGTTTCCCCTTGGAAACAAAAATGGGTAGGGTCCCATTTTTAGGGAGAACCTGCGCGTGAAATAATGACACAAAATGTCTAATCTAATATAACCTTCACGCTAAAGTCACCCCTTTTCTGTTCTAAAAAACAAAAAAGGGCAAGATCACTTGCCCTTTTCTTATACCTTATTGCTTCTTCGCATTTTCAGCGGCCTGCAAACGTCTCTTAAACTTGTCTACACGTCCGCCTGCATCAACGAACTTCTGCTTACCCGTGAAAAACGGATGACATTTCGAGCAGATTTCAACCCGAAGATCACCGCTGGTTGAACGGGTGGTAACCGTATTGCCGCAAGCGCATTTGATTGTACATTCTTTATATTCTGGATGAATTCCCTGTTTCATAATTTCGATTCCCTTTCTTAGAAAGTAAGTTAACTGAAAGAACGGTTATATACGTTCTTTTACTTTCGCGCTCTTACCAACGCGATCACGCAAATAATAGAGCTTAGCCCGTCTGATTTTACCGCGTCTGATAATATCCACTTTCTCTACGTTTGGAGAATGTACGGGGAAAGTTTTCTCTACACCAACGCCGTAAGAAACTCTTCTGACCGTAAAGGTTTCGGAAATTCCGCCGCCGTGCTTGGCAATAATGGTTCCCTCAAACATCTGAATTCTTTCTCTGGTACCCTCTTTAATCTTGTTGTGAATCTTCACCGTGTCACCGATGTTGAGCTCAGGTACTTCGCTCTTCAACTGCTCTTGTGTAAAAGCCTTAAGTAAATCCATGTTGGCCTCCCGTGTTTTCCGGAACATTCGTGCAGAGCTTCGCAGAGGACTGTTCCTTAATTTAGTCTTTTTAAAACATGCAAAATGAATTATAGCATAATCCGCGCTATTTTGCAAGTATTTTTTGCGTTTTTTTAATAAAGCAAGTCATAAAATTTCTGCATTTCCTGCTCGTTGCCAAAATCTCTTTGTCCGAGTGCGGTTTGATACTGTGCGCAGCGCTCCGGATGGTCAAGCAATTTTTTCAGTCCCTTATAAGTTCCCTCGGCGCCAATCTCACAAATCATGCCAAGCGCGCCCTGCTCAAGCTGTTCGGATGCTGAAAGATACGAAGAAACAAGGATGGTTTTTCCTAAAATCTTGGCTTCTTCCACCGAAATCGGTTTTCCCTCATGGCGGGAAGGCTGGGCATAGATATCACAATCTTTCAAATATCCATACGGATTCTGCGTGACGCCAAGCAACACCAGACAATCAGAAACACCCTTCGCAGCGGCAAGCTGTTGCAGCGCCGCTATATCGCTCTCTTCTCCGCCGCCCAAAATATACCACCGGACCGCATAACCTTCTTTTTTCAGCCGCGATAATGCCTCAATGGCAAAATCATACCCCTTTTGTTCGCTGATACGTCCAATGGTTAAGATTCGTGTGCCAACAAAATCGTCCTGAAAAGTATCGCCCTGTTCGGCGAGCGAGCGGATCAGACGCGGATTTTGTATATTCTCCATCATCACGCAGCGATCAGCGACCAAAGGCAGCTTTTTCTTCAGCGATTGATCGATACTGTCCGAAACGGTTACCACCGCATCGCATTGTTGGAAATAAGGCTCGTACAGCGCGTCGTCTCTGGGCGGAAACGCATAATCAAAGTGCAGCCAGGCAATCTTCTTCGCGGCCTGCACCTTATCGATCATATAAAACATGGTCTTGTCGCCCCAATAAGCGACAGCCGCATCATACACCCCCGGCAAAGCCTTCATCTTCTGCATCATATGCACCCAAAGGCGCATAGCAGTAAACGATTTTTTCTTTGGGCACAACACCGTTTTGATTACATAAGGCAGCAGTTCCAAATAAACCAGCGGATTTTTTTTACAGAAATTATCCCGAATCACGGCCGCTGCACTGCGTCCTGTCAGCGTAAACAAATCGCCGTACGCTTCCATTTCAATCACTCGAATTTGAGGCGGCAGCAAATCTAAAAAAAGCCCTTCTTTTTTGGCCAGCAGCAAGTCCACCTCATAGGCATCGTAATCAATGGAATCAGCAAAGGATAAAAAGGATTTTTCGGTCCCCGCGCAATTCATGGTAATGCCTACAATCAGCAATTTTTTCTTCGCCATAAAACAAAATCCTTTCGTAACACCAGCTAAATAAATTAAAAACCAATTTATATTGAACACTATATTTTGTGACTCGTTTGACAAAATAAACCGATTCACTCTTAGAGCGCTTCAATTATACCATCAAGCCCCAAAAAAGGCAAGCAAAAACATATGATGAGGTTTTGCAGCAAAAGCCTTGCCATCTTTATTTTGAAGAAATGGATGCCGCTTATACGTAAACGATTGCTTGATGCCCAAGCTTATATTGTCTACGTTATTTCTAATTAAGTAGAAAACAGCGTAAATATATGCTATTATATTTTTGAAAATGATATAAGTAAAAGCAGATTAAAGATACCACAAGGTAAACTTATAAATCCGATAGCAGCCTTTACATTCTGCACGAAAGCGGACATTTTAAATTTTGATAAAACCACCTAACCAACCTTGAATTGTTCCGACTATACAGGCGTAACAATCATGATTGAAACGAAAAGAGTGCAAAATGGAAACAAACCAATGGCTTGAATTACTTGATAGCAAAGAATTTCTTGATAAGATCTATCGATTTTCTTATCACAGGTGCAATACCTCTATAGAAGCAGAGGATCTATGCTCGGATATCATTCTTGCAGTCATATCTGCCATGCATAAACAAGAGTGCATTGAAAATTTTTATGCTTTTGTATGGACGATTGCACGCAGAGTTTACGCCGACTATTGCCAAAACAGAAATGCCGAGCGCCAAGTAATGAGCATAGAAAAGAATGATTTGTCTATATCATATGAAGAAAATGAAATAGACAAATTGATTGAGAACGCCGCTGAGCGAGAACAAATAAGCAAAATTTTTAAGGAAATTGCTTTTTTATCAAAGGCGTATCGTGAAGTTATGGTAATGTTTTACATTGATGAATTAAAAGTAAAAGACATTGCTGCTAAACTCAACATTCATGAAACCACCGTAAAACAGCGTTTGTTTTCCGCACGAAAATCAGTTAGAAAAGAGGTTGAAACAATGAGCGAAAAAACGTATGTCTTAAAGCCTATTAAGCTGGCAATCTTAGGAACCGGAAACCCTTGCGGGAATGATCCCCGTTCTAAAACCGAAAGAGTTTTCTCTCAAAATTTAATTTATTTGTGTAAAGGCAAACCGAAATCAGCCAAAGAACTTTCTGAAGCACTATGCGTACCAATGCCTTATATTGAGGAAGAATTGGAAATTCAATGTCATGGTGAAAACGGAAATTATGGTATGCTTCGCAAGCTTGACAACGGTAAATATACGATCAATATTCATTTAGCAGATTACGATGAGTATGATCAAGTCAATAAGATTTATGAAAAGCATCTGCCTGAATTTTGTCGTATAATCAAAAACACACTCAAGCAAAACAAAGAAAAAATTTTTTCCTTCCCTTATTTGAGCGAGCAAAAAGATTTGCGTTTCATTATGTGGTCTTTGATCTCAAGAATCGTTTGGGACTTTAAAGAAAAAATCAACAAGGTTCTTGCTGAAAAATACTTTTCTGATGTTACTCCGATCCAAAGAAATTTCTTTTGCGCCGGTGTTGCCTATACGGATGAACAAAATCCTTCTTTTGATTTCTACGGTTGTGACGGCATTGACGCCACTTCACTTAGCGGGTATAAGTCAGTATTTGTATCCAATGTTTATGGCAAGCGCATAGAAGCGCATTTCCACTGTGGGCACAATCTATCTCATGACCCAAAGCTCTTAATGGTGCTGAAAGCCATTGGCGGCATTGCAGTTGATGAACTGTCCGAAGCCGAAAAAGAAATAGCAGCTAAAGCCCTTGCGTGTGGATATCTTCGCAAAAAGGGAAACCTGATAGAACCTAAAATGATCGTGATAGATCGAAAAAATGATAAAGATTTCTTTAACCTTTCTTTTGATTTCAATCATGAAATGGGAACGGTTATTGAGCAAATTGCTGCTGAACTTTCCGTATTTATGCGATCCCATATTCCTGAGCATCTGCTGAATGAATATCCGATATACACTGAACTTATTGCAGGTAGTAAAACATTGTCGAAAGTCATAGAGAAATGTATCAGCGAAGACCTGCTTACTGAACCTGAAAACGAGGGCGGGGCAGAAGGCATGCTGATGATGGTAGAAAAATAAACCATCACTTGAAAGGCATCGTTTGGGCGGTGCCTTTTTCCTGTCTTTATAAAGCAGAGCATTATCTAATAACGCAAGCGGCGGCACAGTCTCACGACTGCACCGCCTCTGTGCATAAACACTTCGTTACCGCACCAAAATTTATCTTTTCGATTGTCTTTTTATGAGCAATCAATTCGGTGCCCCTTCTTATTTATTACCGCCCGCTTAATTTTTTCATCATATTTTTGCGTGCTTTTTTTGAACCTGTTTTTTTTACAGCAAAAAGCAGACCAATCACCGTGCTGACAGCCAAGCCTATGATATAGATCACTGCGCTTTGCACAATAGGTCTTGTACTCTCGTTTCTGAAAAACAGCGAAACAGTCATAATAGCAGCTATATAAACAAAACTGCAAAGAGCAGCCGAAATAACCGGATGGTCCTCTGTAATTTTAAAAGTGAACCCGGCCGCCATGCAGCCCGTCATAAAAGCAATGATGCCAAACACATCGGCAAACTTTCGCGGATCACCCATTTTTAAAGAAACAACCGATAAGAAAACAACCGCCAATAAAGCCGCGCCGAACGTAACGCCAACCGCGATTGCATAACGCTTAATCATACAAAATACCCCCGATAAACATGCTTTTACAATGCATATCTATTCGGGAGCTTAGCAATTTATGTCTGCCGATTGTTAATCGTTCGATTCTTCGTTGGCCTTCACGTCAACAACCCTAACCGCGTCCTTTAATATACGAATTTTAGTACGATCCTTGCTGGTTTCAATGGTAACCGTTTCCCCTTTAATGCTGACAATCTCTCCGATAATGCCGCCGATTGTGGTGATTTCATCGCCAACCTCAAGTCCTTCACGCATTTTATTTGTGGCCTTTTCCTGCTTTTTCTGCGGTCTGTACAAAAAGAAGTAGAAAAAGGCAAGCATAACCACAATCATTAAAATACTAAAAATGGATGACGGCGCGCCGGCTGTCTGTTCAAGTGCCATGATATTCATAGAATCCTCCATATTTTATGCCCACACGGGGCACCAAAATTTAAACTGTCTATCATTATATATGAAAATGGCCAGCATACGATGAAATCTTTGTAAATTTTACTTATTATTTCATCGGCAGCGGCCAAACCAGAGTCTGTTTCTTTTCAATGCTTAGGATATTTTCTCGATATTTTTCTTTAGACCAATGATAGTAACGGTCATATCCTTGTCAAGCTGCGTATGGGGATCAGGCGAAACGTCCACCTTGCCCTCTTTGCTGCCAATGGCGATAATCGTCACCTGATACTTTCGGCGCACATCAAGCTCAGCCAAGCTTCGCCCCGCCCATTTTGCAGGCACTTTTATTTCGACAATCGAGCAATCCTCCGATAGCTCGATATATTCGGTTACGTTATTGCGCGTCAGCGTATTGGCCAGACGCTCGCCCATATCTTTTTCAGGATAAACAACTCGATCAGCACCAACCTTGGTCAAAATCCGCATGTGCAAATCAGATTGTGCGCGTGCTACGACATACGAGGCACCAATGTCTTTAAGCAATAATGTAATCAAAATACTGTCGTCAATTTCGCCTGAATAGCAAACAATCGTACAGTCGTAATCGGCCGCGCCGGCCGAGACCAACACCTCTTCATTCTTTGGGTCGCCTACCACCGCATCGGTGACAAAATCGGCCATAGCGCCAACAATCTCGGCATTTTCATCAATAATCATCACCTGTTTATTATTTTTAGCCAGGGTCAAAGCCAGGGTTTGGCCAAAACGGTTCATACCAATTACACAAAATGTTTTCATGCTCTCTTACCTCTCTTTTATCCCACCAACATATTCGCATATGGATAGTCCACGCCTGTATGTTTATTCATTCGCATAGCGATGGCATAAGTCACCGTCAACAGTCCTACCCGGCCCAAAAACATCAAAATCATAAGAATACATTTGGTAAGAACCGAAGCGGTCGGCGTCCCCATAATCGAAAGGCCCACTGTCGCATAAGCCGAAGCGGCTTCATACATAGCGGCCAACATGCCGGAACCCTCTATGACGCTGATAGCAAGCCCGGACACAATGACGATACCCACGCCAATCACCGTGATTGACAGCGCACGCAATACAGTTTCTTTAGAAATCCGGCGATGAAAAAGAATCACCTTGGTTTTGCCAAGTGCAGCACAGCCGGCCGCTGCCAGCAGCACCCCTATGGTGCCCACCTTTAGCCCGCCTGCAGTCGAGGCACTGGCTCCGCCGACCAGCATATATAAAATAGAGACAAAGGTGCTCTCTTCGGTACATTTGGCCAGGTCCAGCGCACCAAAGCCCGCGGTGCGCAGCGTCACCGATTGAAAAAAGGAGTTCACTATTTTTTGATCTGCGGTAAGCCCGCCTAAAGTCTCTGGATTATGCCATTCAAACAGCATAAACAGCAATGCGCCCGAAAGAAGCAGCAAACCGGTGACCAACAACACCAATTTAGAATAGACGCTCAGCCGGCGCTGCCGCCGCATTGCCGCCGTCAAATCCTCCCACACAATAAAGCCAATTCCGCCTGCGACAACTAAAACCATCACCACAATCAGCACGGCCGGCTCCCCGACAAAAGCGGTTAAAGATTGATATGGCATTTCGGCCGTGCCAAACGGATCAAAGCCTGCGTTGCAAAACGCCGAAACCGCCACAAAAACACCCCGATACAAGCCGCCGGCCAAGCCATATCGCCCCGTAAAGCAAAGGGTTAAACACAAAGCGCCGAGACCTTCAAAGAGAAAAACCGCCCGTAAGATGCGCCGCATAAAATGAACAGTGCCGCCGCTCTCGCGCATACCCATTGACTGTGCAATCAGCATTTTTTCTTTCGGTGTGATCGCCCGCCGAATCAATGAAGAAAGAAGCACAGATAAAGACATGAAGCCAAGTCCACCGATTTGAATTAAGCACAAAATCACAATTTGACCAAACAGACTGTAATGCACCGCTGTATCCACCGCCACAAGACCGGTAACACAAGCCGATGAAACAGCGGTAAACAAGGCATCAAACGGATTGGTAAACGTCCCTTTTGCCGATGAAACCGGCAGTGTTAAAAGAAACGCCCCCAAACAAATGATAATAAAAAAGCCGATTACAAACACAAGAGGGGCCGCCATCTTCTTTTTCAATTTTATTTTAGACTGTAACAACTCAACCTCAACAAACAATTTTGACAACTAAATTACATAAGCAAAATGCCCGGTAACACAAGATACCTAATTTTTTTGCACGAATATTTAAGCCAGCGAAAAGATAAACTTCGGAAGCCAACCGTAGGTTTGCTTCGTAATACCACAAAATTTTAGCTAACCTAAAGTTTGACGTTTTCAGCGCAGCTGAAATTTCGCTTGGTTAAGCGAAAAGGTAAACTTTAGAAGCCAACCATAGGTTCGCTTCATTATACTACAAAGTCTTCACTACCTTAAAATTTAACGGTGCCGGATCACCGGCAGAGCGTGCAAATGCACGATCAGTTGAATTTTAGAAGCTAACCGCAGGTTCGCTTCATTATACTACAGAAATACACAGCTTTCAATAATTCATTGACAAATCCTCGGCAGAACGATATAATAGAAAACATCAATTACGCTATCATTAATAAAGCAATCGTTCTTGAAAGGATATTAAAATACATGAC
Source organism: Clostridiales bacterium (assembly GCA_022791195.1). Lineage (GTDB taxonomy): Bacteria > Bacillota > Clostridia > Oscillospirales > CAG-272 > CAKSEI01. Next base: position 89,106 of record JAAVYP010000007.1, read on the forward strand.
CATTTATGATGAATTAGTGGCAAGAGGCCTAATCGCCCAGGTAACCGATGAAGCGGAAATAAAAAGCATGATCAACGAAGGCAAAGCCACCTTTTATATTGGATTTGACTGCACGGCAGACAGTTTGACAGCCGGTCATTTTATGGCTCTCACACTCATGAAACGCCTGCAGATGGCCGGCAACCGCCCGATCGCACTGTTAGGCGGCGGCACCACCATGATCGGTGATCCTACCGGACGTACTGACATGCGAAAAATGCTGACAAAAGAAGACATTGCGCATAATGCAGCCTGCTTTAAACGCCAAATGGAGCGTTTTATCGATTTTGGCGAAGGCAAAGCCACCATGATCAACAATGCCGATTGGCTTTTAGAGCTGAATTATGTTGATCTGTTACGCGAAGTGGGTGCATGCTTCTCGGTGAACCGCATGCTCGCCGCAGAATGCTACAAACAGCGTATGGAAAAAGGTCTTTCATTCTTAGAATTTAACTATATGATCATGCAGTCCTACGATTTCTATTATCTTTTCCAGCATTACGGCTGCAATATGCAGTTCGGCGGTGACGACCAATGGTCTAACATGCTTGGAGGCACCGAACTCATCCGCCGGAAATTAGGCAAAGACGCCTATGCTATGACCATCACTCTGCTGACCGATTCACAGGGAAAAAAGATGGGCAAAACCGCAGGAAATGCGGTATGGTTAGACCCGAACAAAACATCGCCGTTTGATTTTTATCAATATTGGCGCAACGTGGCCGACACAGACGTGCTCAAGTGCATCCGCATGCTGACTTTTTTACCGTTAGAACAAATTGATGAAATGGATACCTGGGAAGGCAGCAAGCTAAACGATGCCAAAGAAATCTTGGCTTATGAGCTGACTAACTTAGTCCACGGCGAAGAAGAGGCGAACAAAGCGAAAGAGGCCTCGCGCTCTCTGTTTGCAGGTGCCGGAGCCAGCGCCAACGCGCCCTCTCATCAGCTATCAGACAATGATTTTACCGATGAAAAAATTGATATCTTAACTCTGCTCTGCACAAGCGGTCTTGTTCCCTCTAAAAGTGAAGCAAGACGGGCCGTTGACCAAGGCGGCGTATCGGTAAACGGCGACAAAATCACAGACATAAAACAAGCATTCAGCAAAGCGGATTTTGCCGGCGAATTTCTCTTGAAACGGGGCAAAAAATCATTTATGAAAATTGAATACAGCAAATAAAGAAAGACGGGGATTACCCGTCTTTTCTTTTATTTACGATAATCCTCTTTCAGCAGTGCATAATAACCGATATCCCGGAACTGCCCTTTGACATAGATAGCTTTTCGATGCACCCCTTCAAAAGTAAAGCCCAGTTTTTGCAGCACCCGGGCCGATGCCTCGTTTTCCACCATATAGCGCGCTTCAATGCGGTTCAGCGATAAGACCTCAAAGCCGATCCGAATCACCTCTCGCGCCGCTTCGGCTGCAAGGCCCTGCCCCCAGTAGGAACGGTTCAGCACATAACCAAGTTCAGCGCACAAATTGGCTTCGTCAATGCGAGCAAAACCGCAGGTGCCAATCATCTTGCCAGACGCCTTGTGTTCCAACGCCCAATCAAAAAATTCTTTTTTGGCATAATATTTTTTAACCAAATGAACATAGCGCCGGCTCTCCTCTAAGCTGGTGTGCGGCCGCCAAAGCAAATAGACCGGCACTTCGCTGTCAGATGAATAATCATATACGTCCGCCGCATCCTGTATTTCCATTTTTCTTAACATCAGCCGTTCGGTTTGAAGGGTTGGTATATGACCGAAAAAAGTTTTGATATTAGCTGTCACGTTGCCCACACTTTCTATCTCTTCAGTATAACTTTCGCCGCAATAAGAAAAAGCGCATGCCACGCGAGTGAACCACGCAGCAACAAGCAAAAATTTTTCTATATAATGACAAATCATTATTATTATAGTCCCTCATTCAATTTTGCGCAAGCGGTTGTTGATTCGTTAACATAAATATGATAAAATAAGAATAATCCTGACGGGTTATTCTTAAGAAATTTAACTGGCCGTGCTGTAAGCACGACCTGCCGGATTTTCCGGCA
>JAAVYP010000008.1 GCA_022791195.1 Clostridiales bacterium
AAAAGCCTTGTGGCTTTGTCTTAAAAATTTGACTTGCTGTTTTGGGCAAACAGCATTCTGTCTCACGACAGAACCATCAAATTTTCAAATAGTTGAAAGGATAAAGACATCCTAAGAAAAAGCCTTGTGGCTTTGTCTTAAAAATTTGACTTGCTGTTTTGGGCAAACAGCATTCTGTCTCACGACAGAACCATCAAATTTTCAAATAGTTGAAAGGATAAAGACATCCTAAGAAAAAGCCTTGGGGGCTTTGTCTTACAAAGTGTAACTGACCGTGCAGATGGCACGACCTGCCGGATAAACCGGCGTCGGTACATTTCAAGATAGCCGAAACTTTATTCTGAAAATAAAACAATAAATAGTTTCGTCTGAAGAAAAAATGACGGTATAATCAAACAAAGTTGGACTGATCGGGCCTTATGTATGTCGCCAAAGCTCACCCCGATACAGTGAATAGCGGTGAGCCTTTTATAAAAAAATGACTGACAAGTGTGGCGATAGGTATAAAAAAATCAATGAGAATTGTTGTTTGTGATGACGATAGAGTTTTTGGCGAACGGTTCATCGCGCAAATTAAACAAATTGTCTGCAAAAGCGAGTGGGCATACGAGGAATTTGAATTTCAAAGCTTTTCTTCACCAAGAGAGTTGATAACATATATGCGACATAATGGAATTGATATTCTTTTTTTGGATATTTCTATGCCGCATATGGATGGTTTTGAGGTGGCAAAGCTATATCGAGAGACTGAACCGGAGGGGTGTTTAATTTTTATATCCGACATAGAGCAGAAGTTTTTTTCTTCGTTTCAATGCACCTCGTTTCGGTTTTTGTGTAAGAGTTCATATCAGGAATATCTGTCAGAAGCGATACAGACGGCTATTGAAAAATGGCACACGGTCAAAGAATACCTTGTTGTTTCTAACCGGGAAACCTGTACGGCAGTGAAAATTTCGCATATTATCTATATAGAAAAGGAAAAACAAAAAAATTATTTATTTATATATTGCCGCAACCATACATATCGATATCGATCTACTATTAGTGAGTTAGAGAAAACATTAGATGCAAATGGATTTGTCCAAATCAATGCAAGTCAGCTTATTAATGTGAAATATATAGAGAAGATGGAAAATGATTCGGTTACATTAATAACAGATGTTGTTTTAAACGCTTCAAGGCAGTGCGGTGCAGCACTGAAATACAAATATAAAATGTATATGCGCAACAGGTGAAAACACCATTTCAATCCGCCCCCCTATGGTTTGAGCTGGGTGGTGTTCGCGTTATTTTAGCGATTTTTTGAGATCGGCTTTTTCCCCCTGTTTCTTTTTGTTTGGGTGTTTTGATTTACAGGAGTTCAAATCTCTCATCCAAAAACGCAAAAATATCTTTTTCGCGGTCTCGTCACAAAAAGCGACGATTTTCAACAGAAGATTGTCGCTTCTTTTTTGTTATTTTTTGTTGTCATTTGTTGGCCGATATGATATGTTTGGTATAAGATAAAATGAAAAGTGAGTATTACTAATGAAAAAAATTTTAAATAGTATAGTATCTGTATTTGCAATTTTAGTTGTAATTTTTTCTTTTGTTGGGTGTTCGGGTGGTATCAGCAGCGACGATGCCAAGGCACATATCAGTGATTTTTTAGATGCAATAGAGACGAAAGATTATGAACACGCAGCGACTTTTCTCCATCCTGAAAGACCGGCTGACCTTGAAGCCTTTTTTGAAGTCTTGAAAAACGAGGGAGACCTTGACTTTTCGACCATTGAGATAACAAAATACACCGGTTTTTCCTCTTCTTATTATGATAGTACTGTTGGCGGTTCTACCTATAGTTTGAGCATGAGTGTCAAAGCGGGTGATGATGAAATCAAAATGGAAATAGAAATTGTCAAAAATGACAATGGATATGGTATTTATAACTTAGATATTGACACATGAAAATTTGAGCACGAGAGTTCAAATCATTCAGCCGAAATCGCGAAAACATCTTTTTCGTGGTCGCTGCACATATTGAAAATAATCCGAACATTCTCGTCTTTGGAGAGGTGTTTGGATTATTTGTTTTCCATGCAATATTTGAATTTCAACAGAAAGAAATGAAATCAGCCTCTGGCAAGAATTTTCTTATCGGAGGCTATACTATTTTTGTTTGCTATAGGTCATTCATTTTTATATATTTTTTCTGTATAAATATTAACCAAATCATTTTTCTTTCACTATTAAGACAGAAGCTTCTAAAACACGCGAAGGAGGTGAACGGATGAATAAAAATGAATTTCATGACAAGATAGCCGAGGTATCTAAAACAATTTTCTCGTATTGTATGTCAAGAACGTCTACAAGAGAAGATGCCGAAGATCTGTTACAAGACATTTTATGTGAGCTTGTAAAAATCCGTTGAAAATATTCGCAATGACAAAGCATTTTACGCTTTTATGTGGGCGGTTGCAGAAAATGTCTATAAACAATGGTACAGAAAAAAACTTAAAAACAGCACTTGCGAATTAACTGACGATGTTCCTTCGGAAGATGGTTGTATTGAAGATGATAACAGTGACATTTATCTTCTTCGCCGTGAGTTAACACTTCTATCCGAAAAATATCGCAAATCAACAATTATGTACTATATTGAAAGACTCTCTTGTTCAGAAATATCATTATCTCTTACCATTTCCGAAAGCATGGTAAAATATCTGCTTTTTAAATCGCGAAAAATATTGAAAGAAGGAATGAATATGGAAAGAAATCTGGGAGAACTTAGTTATAACCCGAAGACATTGATTCCTATGTACAGCGGTCAAGGACCAAATCGTTTTTGGGAATTTATGTAAAATAAGATCAGACAGAATATTGTCAGCGCCTGTTATAACGATTCGCTTACAGTTCAGCAGATCAGTCTCGAGATTGGTATTCCGCTTCCGTATCTTGATGATGAGATAAGAGAGCTTGAGAACAAAAAGATCATCATAAAGGACGGAACGCATTACAAGGCAAATGTTATTGTCATAACTTCAGAATGTGATGACGAGATCGAACGCTCCGCCGCAAAGTATCACGAACTGGTTGCTGATAAGATGGAGGCATTTATTAATAGTAAGATAGCAGAATACAAAAATATAGGCTTTGTTGGCAACGATTTTTCAGATAACACATTACGATGGCAACTTTCCACTGTGTTGTTCCGAATGATCAAAGATAAAGATTACGGCAGTACAAACGATACTCCCAAAACAGGCTGGGGAGAAAATGCTTATCTTTGGTGTGTAGAAAAGCTTAACGAAAAGCATATATTCAACTATTGCGGCGTTGATAGCAAACGCGCAGACCGTCTATACTTCTTTGATTATTTAAAAGGCGGCAAAGGCGATCATCACGATTTTTTTGGTAACGAACGGTATATCAATATTTTCTGCGATATTTGCCGTGGAGATATGACATCCTTTAGCGAATACGACCTTGAAGCGATTGCCGAAATGATTAAGAAAGGGTATGTCATCAAAGAAGACAATATCTATCGTGCATCCGTTCCGATTTATACCTTGGATCAATATCAAACAACCATGAATATGGCGAAAGAGTTCATCGAAGACGAACTTGCTGCAATCATCCAAGAAATGGACAAAATCGCTGTACGGATACTGGATTCTCACACTCCGAAGCATCTGCAAAGTCAAGTTGAAGGAATTGCCGGGATGGATAAGTTTGTCAATACAGTGTGTATCCCGGCAGCCATTCTTATAGACAGACAGGTTTTGGGCACTGAATGGCACGCGCTTGAAATGCCAACGACTTATGTGGTTTTGAATCGATAATGTAAAAAAGCCTTCGATATAGCAACCACTATATCGGAATAAAAGCGCCGCTATACGCGGCGCTTTTCAGATTTTAATAGGTTCTGTTTTCGAGTGTATCAAGATTGTACGTTTGCATTTTGTTCCTTAGCCCATGCAATTATTTTTGCTATCGTATCAACTTGTTCTTGTGTTAAATCTGCCTGCCCCTTTTCACAGCGGGCATAACCATTACTTAAATGAATGCCATAATTTATGCCAAATTCAGTATCTACATTATATTCAGGAGAGCATAAACAAACTTTTGCCGGATCGTAGTCCAGATTTATGAGCATAGCGGTAAGTTCGACTGAATAACTGCCCATAAATGTGCATTGAAAGGGATTGCTTTGGTGTACTGTGTCAAAAAAATCTGTGCTGGAAAGTATCGTTTGGGTGTTGCCGCAGAAGCCGTTGATTGGGTCGGAAACAGTTTGTTCCTCCTTGGCGGGTGTGTGGATGTGGGCATCTTGGCCAGCCGATTCATTCTCGGTTTTGTCGGGCTGTGCTTGGGGAGAAGTTGTTTTGTCAGCCGGCGGATGGATTCTCATTTCAGATGCATTGGCTTGCCCGCAGGCAGCTAATGTGCCCAAAAGCAATAGACATAGTAAAAGTAAAATAAATTTTTTCATTTCTCGTTTTCCTCCTCGTCTTTGATTTGGACAAGCAGTTTTTGTAGCTCGGTCTGCTGGTCATCAGTTAATATAATTTCTTGGTTTTTTGATTTGTCAATGAGCTTGTTGCCAATCAGCATATAGACCACCTGCGTTCCCTCCGGCGTGATCAGGGTGAAGGTTTGGGCTTCCGGATGGAGCAAGCGATCTGCCATGGCCTGATCGCCAAAGATCTGTTCTGATTTCTGGCTGTAGGTGTTAGAATCTTTTGTCCGAAAAGCATCTTGGATGATGTCGAAGAGTTGATCGGTTGTTTTTTGTTCCGCTTTATCAGTCAAGGGTTGATCAGCGTCTTGTGTCTTGACGATCACATCAGCACGATTCTTTGTGCCCGAACAGGGGGTGTTTATGTCACACTGTTCGACCGCGCCTGTGTTTTTATGATTGGTGATGACGATCATCGGCAGATTGACAGCGGAAAGAAGAACAAGGCAAAAGCAGAATGGCACTAAACCGGTTAGAATCTGCTTTCGTTTTTTCTTTCGTTCTTTGATGCGTTTTTCGCTGCGTCGGAAAACCTCCGCTTTGCATTCCTCTAAATTTCTCATTTGAATGGTTCACCAGCCTCTCTTAACAGGATGCGCAGTTCCTTTTTGGCACGATAGATAAGATTATCCACCTGTTTGCGGTTTTTCTTCATAATTTTGGCCGCTTCATGATAGCTCATTTCCTCAAAGTAAATGAGGTGTATGGCCACACGCATAGCTTCAGGCAGCTTCGCGACAGCGGCACTGAGCGCGCGTTTGCGTTCATCGTCGAGAACCATCTCTTCCAGCGTTTTTTCATCACTTGGCAGTTCTTCGGCTTCACAAAGCGCGGTAACGCTTATAATTTTTCGGTGCTTATTGTAGTCAAGCGCGCGGCTTCGGCCAAGCATAAAGAGATAGGTTTTTAGTGAAACGCCAAAATGATATCGATGTTTATGTACGATCAAATCGGAAAAAACATCAATGGCAATATCTTCGGCTGTGTGAACATCATGCACGTAACGATCAATGAAGAAAACAAGACTGTGAAACAGTTCTTTCATAATCTCATCAAAAGCACTTTCATCTCCGTCAAGAAAACGGCGGTAGCTACTGGCGCCGTTATCCATGTGATTTCCTCCTGACTTGCGGGGATCACGTCTGATCCTTTCATATGATTATACGATTGAACCGGCATCAGTTCCTTATCAAAATTGTTTGCTTATTGGTAAACGACAAACAAATTATTTTCGATTAAATAAAACAGCGGCAGGAGAGAACATCGCTCCCGCCGCTGTTTGGTTATTTTTTGTTATAGAATAATCGGCATGACGAATCCGATGTTAATGGCTGAAATAATAGCACCTAAAACCGATTGCTCACCCTTGTCAACGTGTTTTATCGTGCCCCATGTTATTTTCTTTGTCCTGACTGGGACTTACATTGAATTTTAATTTATAGGCTCGATAGAACGAGGAATAGTCGTTAAATCCGCAGGACATGCAGGCGTTTTGCGCTGAATGGCCTGATAAAATCATTTCTCTGGCCGCGATGAGCCGTTTGATAGAGATATATTCCCAAACCGAGGTGCCGGTTGTGTTTTTGAAGATTTTGCCAAGCTGAGATTTACTTACATAGAAATGGGCGCTGATGGTTTCAAGCGATAAGTCGTTGAATAATTCATCGTTGACATAGCGCAGAATGCGGTTGGGCAGCGGATCGCTCGGTACATCGGTTTCGCTTTTGGGGCTGTAAGCCCGTGCGAGTTCAGATAATAAATAGACAAACCGGCTTATAATCGTCAGCCGCAAAAGGTCGGGATTCTGCTCGTGGCAGTATGTTAGTTCTTCTAATGCTTCCCAGGCTTGCTTGGAGTAATCGGAAGAGCGAAATCGGTTGCGCTGTCCTAAGGGATGTTCATAAGCTAAGCGCAGCAAAAGACCGGAAGGGTCTATTTTTTCAAGAAAGGAAGGGCGCACATTGAATACCATTCGTCCGTAAGGTTCGTGAGGGCTTATTTTAGGCATGTGGGCCTCGGCGTTACGCATGACCAAAATATCCTGCGGGGCTAATTGATATTCTGTTCCTTCTATAATATAACTGCCGCTGCCCCTGCAAAAGATAAAAAATTCAATATCTTCATGCATGTGCATTTTATAGGTGTCCGGGCAGAGACTTTGATCTACCGCATAGCGAAAAATGAGATCATCGCTTTGGTATTCGAGCAGGTTTGGCATTTTTTCTCCCTATAAGAAGAATGTAAAAATCTTCTTTTGTGCTTTGACAGCCAATAAAATAATAAAAGCAAATTTTTAATTTGCTTTTATTATAGCGCAGACGTGTTCGATTTGCAATATACATAATCAATAATGCAATTGTATTGTGAAAATCGCTGCACTATAATGAATTAAGTTCATTATAGAGAGGTGTATATGGATAAATTTATATTTTTAGACAGCGAGCAAAGCCGGGCGCTGTATGAGACAGTGAAGGATCTTCCTATCTTGGATTATCACTGTCATTTGGACCCGAAAGAGATTTATGAGGATCGTCCATTCGAGAATCTCGGTGCGATGTGGCTGCATCATGATCATTATAAATGGCGGCTCATGCGCGCCGGCGGTGTCGACGAAGAATTGATTACAGGCAGCGCAAGCGACAGAGCCAAATTTGACGCTTATGCAAGCGCGGTGACTCTTGCGGCGGGCAATCCGCTGTATCATTGGACGCAGATGGAGCTTTCGCAGTTTTTTGGCATTGAAGAACCGCTTGGTCCCGATACGGCCGAGAGTATTTGGCAAAGGGCGAACGAAATCATCCGCTCGAAATCCCTTTCGCCGAGAAAGTTAATTGAAGCGTCGCGCGTGCAGTATATTGCCACCACCGACGATCCGGCTGATTCGTTGGTATATCATGACAAAATCAAAGAGGATATCTCCTTTGCCTGCCAAGTCGTGCCTTCATTCCGTACCGACCGGGTGCTGAGCATTCGGGCAGAGGGCTATGCCGATTATGTCGCCAAGCTGGCCGAGGCGGCCGGGATGGAGATTAAAGACTTATCCTCGCTCAAGGAGGCTTTGTGCCGCCGCATGGACTTTTTCTCGGCGCGCGGATGCCGTTTTTCAGACGTTGGCATACCGGCCTTTCCTGAGGGTGTGCTCGGTGAGCAGGCGGCGGCTTCTGTTTTTGCGCGCGCCTTGTCCGGCCAGAGTATTGGCGAGGAGGAGTACCGCGGCTTTTTAGGGCATATGTATGTATTTTTGGGCGGCGAGTATAAAAAGCGGGACATGGTTATGCAGCTGCATATGGCCGTGCGCCGCAACACGAATACCCGTTTGTTTGAAAGAGCCGGTGCGGATGCGGGCGGCGATTGTATGGACGATGTCGTTTCGATGGATTCGCTTCTGTCTTTACTGGATGCTATGGCGCTCGCAGACAGCCTGCCCAAGAGCATTCTCTATTCACTCAATCCGACCATGATTCCTGCCCTTTGTGCGGCTGCCGGCAGCTTTACCGACGTGCGGTGCGGCGCGGCCTGGTGGTTCTGCGATCATAAAAGGGGCATCAGGGAGGTACTTGAAACAGTGGCAGAAATCGGACATTTAGCTGCTTTCCCGGGCATGCTGACCGACAGCAGAAGCTTTTTGTCCTATGCCAGACACGATTATTTCCGAAGAATTTTGTGCAGTCTGTTGGCAGGTTGGACGCAAAAGGGAGAGTTTGATAAAGCAGCAGCGCCCCTTTTGGCACGCAAGCTTTGTTATGAAAACACCAAAGAACTGATTGGGGGTGCAGAAAAATGAAGATGTCGTTTCGATGGTATGGAAAAGACGACCCGGTCACCTTAGAGCAAATCAGACAGATTCCCGGCGTTGTCAATATTGTATCGGCGGTCTATGATGTGCCGCCGGGACAGGTATGGAGCGAGAAAAGTATTCAGGATTTGTGCGGTGTCATCGAGAACGCCGGCCTTGCGTTTGAGGTGGTTGAAAGCGTGCCGGTGCCTGAATCAATCAAATTGGGCGATGAAAATGCCGAAGCATGTATTGAAACCTATTGTGAAATTGTCAGGCGCTTAGGCAAAGCCGGCGTCAAATGCATTTGCTATAATTTCATGCCTGTTTTTGACTGGTTCCGCAGCGAAATGGCAAGACCGCAGGCTGATGGAGCCAATGCGCTGGCCTATGAGCATGAGGCGGTGCTCGCCATGAATCCGCAGGAAAATGAAATTTCACTGCCGGGTTGGGATGAGAGCTATACACGCGCCGAGCTGCGCGCTTTGCTCGCCTCTTATGAAAAGGTGACAGAAGAAGACTTATGGTCGAATGTAGAGCGCTTTTTAAAAGCGGTTGTTCCGGTGGCTGAAGAGGTTGGCATTAACATGGCCATCCATCCGGATGATCCACCGTGGGGTCTCTTTGGCCTGCCGCGTATTATTACCGGAAAGGAGAACATCCGGCGGTTTTTGAAGCTGGTTGACCGTCCGGCTAATGGGCTGACCTTTTGTACCGGCTCGTTAGGGGCGAGCAAAGAGAATGACCTGGTCAGCATGGCGGGTGAGTTTGCCGACCGTATTCATTTTGCCCATTTGCGCAATGTGCGGCATACGTCTGAGCGGTCGTTTGAAGAGGTGGGACATCTTTCCGCCTGCGGCTCGTTTGATATGTATGCCATTGTCAAAGCGTTGGTAAATGGCGGCTTTGATGGGTATGTCAGACCCGACCACGGCCGTATGATTTGGGGCGAGACCGGCCGGCCTGGCTATGGTTTATATGACCGGGCACTGGGGGCGGCTTACTTAAACGGCTTATTTGAGGCTGTATATAAAGAAAAGAATGTAGACAAGGGAGATAAAAAATGAAAACAGCGGTAATTACCGGGGGCGGCGGCGTATTATGCTCCGCTTTTGCCAAGGCGCTGGCCGCCGATGGCTATGCAGTGGCTCTTCTTGATTTGGACGGCACAGCAGCCGAACATATCGCAGAGGAAATTCGAGCCGAGGGCTATCAGGCCGAGGGTTATCAGGCCAATGTATTAAAAAAAGAAGACCTGCTCGCCGTGCGTGAGGAGATTCACAAACGCTTTGGCCCCTGCGATTTGCTGATCAATGGCGCCGGCGGGAATCATCCCTCTTGCACCACGGCGCATGAGGTTTATGAGTCCGGCGATGAAGAAAGAGATGACATTTTAACCTTTTTCAACGTGCCGAAAGAGCAGTTCGGCTTTGTGTTCGATCTCAATTTGTTGGGAACGCTGCTGCCTTCCCAGGTGTTTTGTCAGGATATGCTTGGCCGCAGCGGCTGCAGTATTTTAAATATTTCTTCTATGAATGCTTATCGTCCGCTCACCAAGATTCCAGCTTACAGTGCGGCGAAAGCGGCGGTTTCTAACCTGACCCAGTGGATGGCGGTTCATTTCGCCGGGGCGGGCATTCGTGTCAATGCGCTGGCACCGGGCTTTTTTGTGACCAAGCAAAATAAAGATATGCTGTTTGACGCCGATGGAAACCCCACCCCCAGAACCGACAAGATTCTGCGGGCTACACCGATGGGACGCTTTGGCAAGCCGGAAGAGCTTTTAGGCGCGCTGCGCTTTATCACCGATGAGCATAAAGCCGGATTTGTCACCGGCGTAGTGCTGCCGATTGACGGCGGATTTTCCGCCTACTCGGGCGTGTAGGAGGGCCGGATATGTCATTTTTATTGAGTGCATTTTCAGATGAGGCCGGCGTGTCGCTGCAAGAGCAGATTGATGCGCTGACCCGCAACGGTATGGCCGGCATGGAGATACGCGGTGTAGACGGAAAAAATGTTTCTGAGCTTACCGAGGATGAGGCCCGGCAGATTCGAGCGGCGCTCGAAGAGAAAGGCCTTTCTGTCTGGTCGGTGGGTTCACCGATCGGCAAGGTCGCCATTGACGAACCCTTCGCGCCTCATTGGGAGACCTTTTTGCATACAGTAAAGATTGCTGGGATTCTTGGCGCTGAGGTAATTCGTATTTTCAGTTTTTATATGCCCAAAGGCCAGCCCATGGACATATACCGGTTGGAGGTTATGGAGCGTCTGGCGCGTATGACAGCGCAGGCCGCGGCTGTTGGTATAACACTTTGTCATGAAAACGAAAAAGGCATCTATGGTGAAAGCGCTGCTTGCTGCCTGGATATCGCCGAAACGGTGGAGGGGATGTCGCTTGTGTTTGATCCGGCTAATTTTATCCAAGCCGGCGAGCCGGTGCTGCCAGCCTGGCAGAAGCTGAAGCCGTATGTGCGCTATTTGCATATTAAAGATGCGCTGGCCGATGGCCGGATTGTTCCGGCCGGCAAGGGTATAGGCTGTATCGATGTTTTATTGCAGGAATATGCCGATATGGGCGGCGACCGGCTGACCTTAGAGCCGCATTTGACTGTTTTTGATGGCTTTAGCGGTTTAGAGAGGGAGGCCGATGCGGCTTCTAAATTAGGCTCATACGCTTTCGCTTCGCAAAACGAAGCGTTTGATGCGGCAACCGCTGCGCTAAAGGAATTGATGGCAGAGGTAAAAGCATAAAAGAGAAGAAATTTGATCATTTTTGAAAACAGAAAGGGGTTATCGATATGATTGTAGGCGCTCAGTTGTATACATTGCGGGATTTTTGCAAAACACCTGAAGATTTTGCCGAAACGCTAAAAAAAGTAGCAGAAATAGGCTATCGCACTGTGCAGGTGTCGGGCACTTGTGCCTATGAGCCGGCTTGGCTGCAGGAGCAGCTTGATGCCAATGGTCTTTCCTGCGTGCTCACACATACTGATCCGGCGCGCATCGCGGCCGAACCGGAGGCGGTCTGCCGGGATCACAGCGTATTTCATTGCGACCATATTGGCATAGGCTATTATGAACTGCACTTGGAAGGGGCTATCGACCGGTTTATACATGATTTTACGAAATCGATGGAGGTGATTCATGCACAGGGAAAGAGACTGATGTATCATAACCACGATTTGGAATTTGCGAAGATTGACGGCCGTACCGCCTTAGAGTGGCTGGCCGAGCGTACTTCACCCGAGCAGCTTGGCTTTACGCTTGACACCTATTGGGTGCAGGCGGGCGGCGGCGATCCTGCTTTTTGGCTGCGCAACCTGAAAGGCAGAGTCCCTTGTGTGCATTATAAAGACATGGGGTATGGCCGCAAGATGCTGCCGGTTGGTGCTGGAAACATGAATTTTGATGAAATATTGAAAGCCAGCCAGGAGGCAGGCGTTAAATACGCGCTTGTGGAACAGGATGACTGCAACGGGGAAGACCCCTTTGCTTGCTTGGCTGAAAGCTTTGCATTTCTTACATCACGCGGACTGCGTGCAGAATAAATGAGGAGGAACAGAAATGGATAAGGTAAAAATAGGTATTATCGGAATTGGTAATATGGGTACACAGCATTATTACAGCATTAACGACGGCCGGTGTCCTGAGTTAGTGGTAGCCGCTGTCGCTGATATCAGCGAAGAGCGGCGCGCATGGGCAAAGGAGACAATGCCCGATTCTGTCGCTGTGTTTGCCACGGCAGACGAGCTGATGGAAAGCGGCTTGGTGGATGCGGTGATCGTTGCTGTGCCCCACTATTCGCACCCCGAACTGGCTATGAAAGCAATGCGCCACGGCCTGCACGTTATGGTGGAAAAACCGGCCGGCGTTTATACCAAGCAGGTTCGTGAAATGAACGAGGTGGCCGCTGAAAGCAATGTTGTTTTCGGCATGATGTTTAACCAGAGAACCAACCATATTTACCGCAAAATGAGAGAGATTATCCAAAGCGGAAAATACGGCAATATCCGCAGAACCAACTGGATGATTACCGACTGGTACCGTTCACAGGCTTATTATAATTCGGGCGGATGGCGCGCTACCTGGAGCGGTGAAGGCGGCGGCGTGTTGCTCAACCAGTGCCCGCACCAGCTGGACTTGTGGCAGTGGATTTGCGGTATGCCCAAGAAGGTAAGCTGTCACATGCAGTTTGGCAAGTGGCATGATATTGAGGTAGAGGACGATGTAACCGCCTATGTGGAATATGAAAACGGTGCGACCGGCGTGTTTATTACGACAACGGGTGACGCATTCGGTACTAACCGGTTTGAAGTACAAATGGACGGTGCTAAACTCGTGGCAGAGAATAACCAGCTGCGCGTTTGGGAATTTAATACGCCCGAGCCTGAATTTACCCGTACGAACACAGTTCCGTTCGGTAATCCCGGCGCGACCGAGCTGTCTTTTGAAACCGATGGCCAGAATCCGCAGCATGTGGGTGTGTTAAATGCATTTGCCGCCGCCATTTTGCGCGGCGAACCGCTGGTAGCCAGAGGCGAAGAAGGTATCAATGGTCTGACCCTTTCCAATGCGATGCATCTTTCCCAGTGGCTGGGCCGGCCTGTCGAGCTGCCTTTGGATGAAGATCAGTATTACGCAGAGCTGGCAAAGCGCGTAAAAACATCCCGCCGCAAAGACAATGTGACGTCTACCTTTGCCGATGTAGACGGTACTTATTGATTGAGAGAGGGCATGCGTATGGAAACGGTTCGCTTCGGCATCATTGGTATAGGCAATATTGGCTCAGCCCATGCCGATTGTTTGGCACGGGGCATGATTCAGGGGGCGGTTCTTACCGCCCTTTGTGACTGGGATGTCGAAAAAGAAAGAATACTTAGAAAAAAATATCCGCACATTGCTTTTTATGACAAGGCAGAAGCTTTGCTGCAAAGTGATTTGTGCGATGTCGTGATCATTTCAACACCGCATCCGTCCCATGTGGCGCTCGCTGGGCAGGCCTTTGCAAGCGGCCTGCATGTGCTGGTGGAAAAACCGGCCGGCGTTCGCGTGAGTGATGTCCGCAGTCTGAATGATGCGGCGGAAGAGAGCGGACGCGTATTTGGCATTATGTTCAATCAGCGTACAGAGCCATTGTATCAAAAAGCAAGGGCCCTGCTGCGTGCCGGCGCGATTGGCGAAATGAAAAGGGTCCATTGGATCATCACCAATTGGTACCGTACCCAGCAGTATTATGATTCGGGCGGATGGCGCGCCACCTGGCGGGGCGAGGGCGGCGGCGTGCTGCTTAACCAAGCGCCGCATAACTTAGATCTTTTGCAATGGATTTGCGGCATGCCAAAGCGCCTTCGCGCTTTTTGCTATGAAGGTAAGTATCATCATATCGAGGTGGAGGACGAAGCCACCCTCTATATGGAGTATGAAAACGGCGCTACCGGATTATTTGTGACGTCTACCGGTGAATTTCCCGGCACAAACCACTTGGAAATTACCGGAGATTGTGGTAAAATGGTATTAGAGGAAGGCCACATTAAATTATGGACGATGGAAGAAAGCGAAAGACATTTTTGTTTTCATGCAAAAGGCGGCGATCCTTTACCGGCTGTTACCACTAAAATCATTGAACCCGAGGGCCCGCCTGGCGGCCATGCGGCGATTATTCAAAACGTAACCAACGCCATTCGATTTGGACAGCCGCTCATTGCGCCTGGACAGGATGGAATTTTTGAGCTTTCACTATCGAACGCAGCGTATCTGTCTTCCTGGCAGGATCGCTGGGTGACACTTCCCATGAAAGGAGATGAATTCGACGCGGCTTTCGAGCAACGGGCCGCCGCTGCTTCATGCAAGCAACAAAAATCAAGTTCATTGGACAGCGAGATGGGACAGTATAAGAAAAAATGGCAAGTTAACTGGTAGTGGAGGAATAAAAAATGGAAAAAATGATTCAAAGCTTAGAAGCCTATGGGGTGGTTCCGGTCATTCAGATTAATCGGACTGAGGATGCCATTCCGCTGGCAGAGGCACTGATTGAGGGCGGACTGCCTTGTGCAGAAATTACGTTCCGTACGCCTTGTGCGGCCGCAGCCATCGAAGCGATTGCAAAGCGTTATCCCGACATGCTGTTAGGCGCGGGTACGGTGCTGACAGCCGAGCAGGCAGACAGGGCCATAAACGCTGGTGCAAGTTTTCTGGTGAGTCCCGGTTTTAATGAGACCACGGTTCGCTACAGCATTGAAAAAGGATATAAGATGGTGCCTGGCGTTTGTACGCCGAGTGATATTGAAAAGGCATTATCGCTTGGGCTTTCTTATTTGAAGTTTTTTCCGGCAGAGGCTGCGGGCGGCATTCCTATGCTGCGTGCTATGTCGGCACCGTATGGAGCCATTCGGTTTATGCCCACCGGCGGTATTAAAGAAAATCAGTTAAGCGAGTATCTTGGTTTACCCTTTGTCTTTGCCTGCGGAGGCAGCTTTATTGCACCGGCCAGCGATATTGAAGCCGGTCATTTCGATAAAATCAGTCAAACGGCACGCCGTGTGGCCGATGCTGTAAAAGAAATAAAAGCAAAGTAAAGGGGAGAAAAGCATGAAACGAATTGTTACTTTTGGAGAAATCATGGTGCGTTTGGCACCGGAGGGTTATCGCCGGTTTACACAGGCCGATCGCTTTGAGGTTACGTATGGCGGCGGAGAAGCGAACGTGGCTGTTTCGCTGTCTCATTTTGGTATGGATGCAGCGTTTGTGACCAAACTGCCTGCGCATGAAATTGGACAGGGAGCGGTCAATTCACTGCGCCGGTTTGGCGTGGATACTACGCAAATTGTTCGCGGCGGCGCCCGGGTTGGTATTTATTATTTGGAAAAAGGCGCTTCCCAGCGGCCGTCTAAGGTCATTTATGACCGGGCCGGTTCGGCACTGGCCGAGGCTGGGGCGGGCGATTTTGATTGGCCCCGCATTTTAGAGGGGGCCGATTGGTTCCATTTTACCGGCATTACACCGGCATTGGGTGCGAATGTAGCGGCGCTGTGCTTAGAGGCCGTGAAAACAGCTAAGCAGATGGGCATTACGGTGAGCTGCGATTTGAATTACCGTAAAAACCTGTGGACAAAAGAAGAAGCAGGCCGCTGCATGGGCGAGCTGATGCCCTATGTGGATGTGTGCATTGCGAACGAAGAGGACGCCAAGGACGTGTTCGGCATCGCCGCCAGAGACACGGATATTACCAGCGGCAAGGTTAGTGCAGATGGCTATATCGATGTCGCTAAGCAGCTAAAAGAGCGTTTCGGCTTTTCGCGTGTGGCCATTACACTGCGCGAATCCATTAATGCGAGCCTAAATGACTGGTCGGCCCTTTTGTACAGCGGAGATTCCTATCATTTTAGCAAAAAATACAGAATTCATATTGTAGACCGGGTTGGCGGCGGAGACAGCTTTGGCGCCGGATTGATTTATGCCTTGTCGCAAAATCAGTCGGATGCGGATGCCATCGAGTTTGCCGCAGCGGCTTCCTGCTTAAAGCATACCATTGAGGGAGACTACAACCTTGTTTCTGCTGATGAGGTATTAAAGCTTGCCGGCGGTGACGGCAGCGGCCGGGTTCAGCGATAATCTTTCCTTATTCATATAAAGGGAAAACATATTTTTGTATAGATTTTATAAAACACGCTGGATTCGTTTTCGATGACAGCGTGTTTTGTTAGGAGAGAATAAGCGTGAGCGGACCTTATATTACCGATTATTGTTATGACGGCCGGCATATCACACAAGCAAAAGAAAACCGATCAAAATAAAAATACCGCCTGATTTTATCAGGCGGTATTTTTTATGAGTATACGAAATTAATGTTTAGACGAAGGACTCCTGCGGGATTCTCTAACTTTTCGCAGCGCCAGTTTTTTGATCTCGGGCGGCAGTGTTTGTAAATAAGGCTCGCTTTGCCTGGGATAACAAATCATGCATTCGGCAAAAAGCCAGGCGGCCGCCATGTTGAAATAATATTCCCGGTCAGAAAGACCGTGCACAATGGCCAAAACGGCTTCGATCCACTCTTCTGTTACATAATACTGCAACAGGGATACCAATCCAAAACGCGCGGTGTATTCATGTGCATTATGGATCCATTCTTTGATAAAAGAAAGACTTTTCTCCCGTTCTTCACCCAAAAATTTTAATGTGCTGCATACACAGTCACAGACAGCCCAGTTGTCGATACGGGGCAGAAAGAACTGCGTGTATTTCATTTTTTCGTCGTATGGCATCGCCGCATAGCCGATCACCATGCCAAACAGCATGGTGCTTTCATAAGTGGAAAAATCGGCGGCCTGTAAAAAGGCGGCAGCATCTTTTTTGGCAAGCTGCTTGGCGACTTTACGCAAAACAGGCATGCGCACGCCCAGCATGCGATCGGGCGGGTAGTTTGGAATGAGCTTGCTGTTAAACTGTTTATAGCCCTCATCGATGTGGTCTTTTAACAGATCGTATACGTGGCTCATAGTCTGCTGTTGATTTCCTCGATCCATTTTTTTGCGTCCTTGTAATCACCAAGTGCTTCAAAAAGGGCCAGCGCTTCTCTATATTTACCATCATGATAAGCATAAAGCGCCGCTTTGTACTTTTCATTGTTAAATTCTTCAATGGCTTTTTCCAATTGTTTTTCGCTGTCTTGGTAATTGCCCAGTTTGCGGAACAGCTCGGTCGCCTTTTCATAATCGCCCTTGCTGAAATAGTCGGAAGCGATTTTGTATTGACAAGCTAACACCTGGTCGGCACTGTTTAAAAATGAACCTAATTTTTCAAAGGCAGTCGCCGCGTTTTCGTATTCTCCCTTTTCCTGTTGGACCATAGCGGCGCAATAAGCGGCATGTTTTTCAGAATCACTGTAAGAGCCAAGCTCGGTAAACGCTTTGTACGCTTCTTCATAATGGCCCCATGTAAAGCTGTGCTGTGCTTTTTTATATTTTTCTGACAGTTCGTTTTCCTGCTTGGTGTCTTCTATGTCGGCCAGTCTTTGTTTCGCGTCTTTATAATCGCCTAACGATTCAAACAACTCTTTGGCTTTGGTAAAATTGTTGGCTTGCTGTGCGCGGACAGCTTCCGCATAAACCGCATCGAGTGCTTTGGTTTTGGCCTCAGCGGCCTTTTCCTTGCTGTCTTTGTAATCGCCCAGAGCTAAAAACGCTTTTTCGGCTTCGGCATAATCGCCCTTGGCTAAATAAGCGGCCGCTTTTGTATAATCTTTTTCTAAGATGGCCGATGAGGTTTGCTGTTTTGCTGTTTCGCTTTTTTCACTGCTGTCTAAAAAGCCGTTAAGGGAATCGAACAGGCGCACAGCCTCGTCATAATTTTCATCCTGCATCGCCAAAATACCGCGCAGATAGACGGCGTATTGTTCACTTTCTTTATAATCGCCAAGGTCCTCAAAAATAGACAAAGCGGCTTTGTAGTTTTGCGCTTCAAAGCGGTCTTTTGCTTTGTTATATTGATTTGCCGGGCGAATGGTAAACAGATAGACGAGCAATACAATCGTAAGCAGAATAACGCCCGCAGCAATCGGAATGATTTTTTTGAGCAGCGCTATGCGTTTTTGACGCTGCATTTCTTCCGGAGAAATTTTTCGATGTCCTTTTGATTCAAAGGTGGATAAATCGGCATATTTGCTGTGATTAATTTGTTCGGGCGTGGCTTTGAGCGAATAGAGCTCTTCATCCCGCGTCATTTTTTGACGCATGGGTTCGTCGACCATTTCTTCATAGCGTTCTTCAAATGCATCGCTTTGGTCAGGCGTTTTTTCATTTTGATAATTTGCATTTTTGTTGTTCACAGTAGCGATTCTCCTTTCTTGTTGTCTCGAAACTTGTTGATTGAAAAACATTGGTCAGGTGTGCTTTGTTATATTTGCTCTGCCGGAATGCTGTTTTAGTAAACAGCAAGGCTAAGTTTCTAAAACCAAGCCGAAGGCTTGCTTTTATGAGAACAGAAACTATACAGTTGCCTTGAAATTTGGCGGTTCTGCCAAAGGCAGAATGTTGTTTGGAAAAACAACAAGACAAATTTTGTAAAACCAAGCCGAAGGCTTGCTTTTATTATATCGTATCGTTTCAAGATATGCAAGAACAATGGAAATAATCCTTGTTTAATTTGTTTTTTGAAAATAAAATTATAGTAAATGACGAATCAGCGGCGAGAGAATCCGTAACAGCGTGTATTTGATTTTGTCAGAAACCGAAAGGGTGCGTTCCTGAAACAGCGGACCGTATTCATATTGACCGTCGTCATTCATCAGGCGGCTGGCCTGTATCTTTTCTTCCGCGCTGTCTCTTAGCTGTTTGTTCAGCGCTTCGCAGTCCACCGCGAGCATAAGTTCTGTGTCAAGATAGGCGCTTCTCATATCCATATTGAAAGAACCTACAATGCTCATTCGTTGGTCAATTAATATCGTTTTGGTGTGCAGGGAATGCTGTCCGGAAAATTCGTATACGTCGACACCGGTTTGCCATATTTTCTTCTTTTGGTTTAAGTAATCGGAGCAGCCGAATGGATTGGCGCCCGATTCGGCGGCGTTGGTGATGATGGCCACCTCTTTGTTATCACGGCATAAATTGGTCAAATCCTTGTACATACGTTTGCTGCATATTATGTAAGGGGTGATGCATACAATTTGCTCGCCTTGCGACATTAATTCCACCATCGAATACCAAAGCTCCGGCTCTTTGTTGACCGCTTCCGGCGGGTTGGCAAGCAGCGTAATTTTGTTGGCCGGCATGGTGATGGCTTCCCAGTCGGGCGCTGTGAATGCAGGCGCATAAGCTTCTCTTATTTGCTCATAGCGGGCAAAGAGCGACTCTTTCGCGTTCTTCATTTTGTCGGTTTCTTTTTTAATCGTGTAGGGCTTGCAGCAGTCAAGCGACCAGATCTCGCTGAAATAATCTCGCAGCTGGGTCATGGAGCTGTGTTCATCCTGTTCTGTTTGATAGACAAGAAGCTCTCTGTCGATGTTTTTAATTTCGCTGTAATCGCCTAAAAACAGATCATAGGTGTTGCGGCCGCCGAGCAGATAGGCTGTTTGGTCAATCACCAGTGTTTTGTCGTGCAGACGCAAAAGGGCTTTATAGGGCAGAAAGAGCTGCACAGGGTTATATCGTTTGATTTCAATGTTTGGATGGAGGGCCAACACTTTGAAGCAGTCGCTTTTGGAAAGGTGAGCCACTGAGGTGGCATGATCGACCAGCAGTTTGATCTGTACCCCGCGGTCGGCCGCCTGTAAAAGCGCCGCCATAATGTCTTTGCCGCTTTCATCCTCCTTCATATCGAATGTAGATAAAAGAATTTCTTCTTTTGCGTTTTCGATCAGCATAAGACGACACAAGAGGGCCTCTTTGTTGTCATCAATACAAGCCACCCGTTCTGTGCCTGGTGTGTCGCTGTAACAGTCGGCCGGGTGAAAGGACGCTTGGTAATCCTGGCTTACCTCTTTGTGGTTTAAAAGAGGCAGAATAGAGGCCAAGACCAGCCAAAGCAGAATGATGGCCAGAATGGCCGAAGAAATTTTAATGCCTGTCTTTGCTTTGCTTTTTTTCCGAATGGAAGTTTCGTTGTTGTTTATCATGAATAGGACCCTTTTCTCGATTGATTCAATAGACGACATTGTTTTTTAAAAGCGAGTCAATATTGAACCATTATTATATAATACAGATGTGAACAACCTGCTAATGAAAGATAGTAAATCGTTTGTCGGGTAAACGGTTATGTAAAAAACAGACTGCCTTAGCAGTCTGTTTTTTGATTATGCTGTACCGGCGTCTGATGCCTGCTGATCCTGCAAGCCAAAAGAAACGCCAATCGCACTGTTCACTTGTTCCATAATTTTACCGTCAATATGGCCCATTTTTTCCTTGAGCCTTTTTTTGTCAAGAGTGCGAATTTGCTCCAGCAGAATGACAGAATCTTTCGCAAGACCAAATTCCTCGGCACAGCCGATAATGTCTATATGGGTAGGAAGGCGGGTTTTAGACATTTTGCTTGTTATGGCCGCAGCAATGACGGTGGGGCTGTATCGGTTGCCAATGTCATTTTGCACAATGAGAACGGGTCTCACACCGCCTTGTTCGCTGCCGATAACGGGACTGAGGTCCGCATAATAAATATCGCCTCTTTTTATGTTCACGATTTTTTCCATCTCCTCGCTTTTAGTGTTGTCCCGTACTGTGCGTTTTAGTCACAGTCAATTTCATTTTATGAAAATTAATACAGAGAGTGAAAGACTGGATTTTCGTGTTTGTTTATGGTAAAATAGGCAATGATAAATTTTGAGGAAGATAACGTGAATTTTGCGCGATCATGTGCAGCTGACAAGAGATTTATGATTCTTGTGCAAATGGAGCTTGCGGCGGATGGCCGTTTGGTTTGGGAAGGTGAACGAATGAGATGAAGATGATATGGCAGTATTTGAAGCAATATAAAAAAGAATGTATTTTATCGCCTTTGTTTAAGATGTTAGAGGCCGCTTTTGAGCTTTTCGTGCCGCTGGTGGTGGCCTCTGTGATTGACAGGGGGCTTGGCGGGAACGACCGTACGCATATTTACCATATGGCGGCGCTTTTGGTCGGGTTAAGTGCACTTGGCCTTGTCTGTTCAATTACCGCACAGTTTTTTTCGGCGAAAGCGGCCGCGGGATTTGCCGCTAAGTTAAGACATGCGCTTTTTGCCCATATACAGTCTCTTTCTTATGCTGATCTCGATTCATTTGGTACGCCCCGGTTAATTACACGCATTTCCAGTGACGTCACACAGGTGCAAACAGGTGTCAATCTGTTTTTGCGGCTGATTATGCGGGCGCCTTTTGTGGTTTTTGGCGCTATGATTATGGCGTTTATGGTGGATGCAAAAAGCGCGCTTGTTTTTTGTGTGGTCATTCCGCTTTTGTTAGCAGCGGCCTTTTCCATTATTGTCGGCTGTATTCCCCTCTATAAAAAGGTGCAGGATCATCTGGACGCAGTGACAACCGCCGCGCGCGAAAATTTGACTGGTGTTCGCGTGATCCGCGCGTTTGCCAAAGAAGAGCAGGAGCGCCGGGCCTTTGAACAGAAAAATGATGCTCTTTGCGCGGTGCAGAAGTTCACCGGTAAAATATCGGCGCTTTTAAATCCTATCACCTATTTGATGATCAACATCGCCATTGCTGTTCTGATCTATACCGGTGCGCTGCGGGTGAACAGCGGTGCGTTAACACAAGGCGAGGTCGTGGCGCTCTATAACTATATGGCACAGATTTTGACCGAGCTGATTAAAATGGCCAATTTGGTCATTACCATGACCCGGGCGGCGGCTTCTTCCAGCCGGATTCAGGAGGTGTTCGCCACACACTCCTCGATGGAAAACGGTACAGATCAGCATTTAGATAGCGCGGACGTTGTTTTTCGCAATGTTTCCTTGACTTACCGCGGCGATACAGCTCCTTCTTTGGCAAATATCAGCTTTGCTGCCAAAGAAGGGCAAACCATTGGTGTTATCGGTGCAACCGGATCGGGCAAAAGCACGCTCGTTCATTTAATTTCTCGTTTTTACGACGCAACAGAGGGGGAAGTGCTTATCGGCGGCAAGCCGGTGCAGACTTACGATACTGCCCTTCTTCGTGATCAAATTGGCATCGTGCCGCAAAAGGCTGTGCTTTTTAAGGGCAGTATTCGGGCCAATCTGATGAACGGCGCGCCCGATGCCAGCGAAGAGGATCTTCAAAAGGCGCTGGACCGTGCCCAGGCGCTCGCGTTTGTGAAGGAAAAGCCCCATGGAATCGAAGAGATGATCGAGCAGGGTGGACGCAACCTATCAGGCGGCCAGCGGCAGAGGCTCACCATTGCCCGCGCGCTGGTCAGAAAGCCGCGCATATTAATTTTGGATGATTCGTCATCGGCGCTGGATTATGCGACCGAAGCCGCCTTGCGAAAATCCATACAGGCCTGTGATTTTCATCCGACTGTGTTTATTGTGTCACAGCGTGCTTCTTCGGTCATGCATGCCGATCAGATCATCGTTCTCGATAATGGCGAAATGGTGGGCTTGGGCCGGCATGAGGACTTGCTGCAACGCTGTCCTGTCTATGCAGAAATTTACGATTCTCAATTTGCTCCACAGGAGCAAGGAGCTCCACAGGAGCAAGGAGCTTCGCAGGAGCAAGGTGCTCCTGCTGAGCAAGCTTGACAGTGCTGCTCTTAGATCGAGTGTTGTTGCCGGCATGTGTTCCGGCGATTTGAAAAGCTGTCAATTCTATAGAAAGGTCACATTATGAAAACGATACGAAAGATTTTATCGATTATAAAACCCTATTCTGTTTTTGTTGTTTTTTCGCTTCTGTTCGCGGCAGCTTCTGTGTTGTTTACGCTGATGATTCCTGTTTTGGCGGGAGACGCCATTGATCTGCTTGTGGGTGCCAATCAGGTTCCTTTCTCGTTGCTGGGGCCAAAGCTGCTCAGCATTGGCGGCTGTGCTGCAGGGCTTGCGCTTGCCCAATGGCTGCTTGGCGTGGTTAACAACAAGCTGGTTTTTCATACGGTGCATGATCTGCGCTTTAAAGCGTTTGCTAACATTACGGTTTTGCCGCTTTCCTATTTAGATGCCAATCCATCGGGCAAAACAATGAATCGCATGATTGCCGATGCAGACCAGCTGGCCGACGGCCTGTTGATGGGTTTTTCGCAGCTGTTTACGGGCGTTTTAACGATTGTTGGCACCTTGGTCATCATGTTTATGAAAAGTGTTTCAGTCGCTTTTGTCGTGGTTTTGGTTACGCCGATTTCCCTGTTTGCCGCTTCGTTTATTGCGAAGAGAGTGTATAAATATTTTACAGAGCAAACCAAAACCCGTTCTGAGCAAACGGCTGTGATTGATGAAATGATCGGCGAAAAAAAGACGGTCACAGCGCTGGGATTAGAAGCGGAAGCCATTGCTGTGTTCGATCAGTCCAACGAAGCCTATCGCAAAGCCAACCTGTTGGCAACCTTTTATTCCTCGATTATTAACCCAACCACGCGGTTTGTGAATAATCTTGTCTATGCCGGCGTGTGCCTGTTCGGTGCCTTGGCCGTTTTGGCAGACGGCGGCTTTACCATTGGGGCGCTGAGCGCTATGCTGGCCTACGCAATTCAATATACAAAACCATTTAACGAAATTTCCGGGGTTGTGACCGAGTTGCAGAACGCCCTCGCTTGTGCAGAGAATATTTTTGAGCTTATCGATCAGCCGGCCGAGACAATCAATGCAAACGCTGCGTTGTCTGATGTCAAAGGAAATGTTTCGCTTGAACATGTTTCGTTTTCTTATGATAAAAATAAACCGCTGATCGAAGATTTGAATGTGCAGGCCGGCGCAGGTAAGCGGGTGGCGATTGTGGGGCCGACGGGCTGCGGCAAAACAACGATTATCAACTTGCTGATGCGTTTTTATGATATTGACAAGGGACGCATTTGCGTTGATGATATCGATGTCAGAGATGTCACCCGTCAGTCTTTGCGGCGTTCGTATGGCATGGTGCTGCAGGAAACATGGCTGAAAGCGGGTACGATCAGAGAAAATATTATGTTCGGCAAGCCCGAGGCCACCGAAGAAGAGGTTGTGGCCGCGGCCAAGGCCGCCCATGCCCATTCCTTTATCAAACGGCTGTCCGATGGCTATGATACCAAGATTGGTGAGGATGGCGGCAGTCTGTCACAGGGGCAGAAACAGCTTTTGTGCATTGCGCGTGTCATGCTTTCGCTGCCGCCTATGTTGATTTTGGATGAGGCTACCTCTTCCATCGATACAAGAACCGAAATTAAAATTCAAAAGGCGTTTGCCGCCATGATGGAGGGCCGCACTTCTTTTGTGGTTGCTCATCGTTTGTCTACCATTAAAAATGCGGATATTATATTGGTGATGAAAGACGGACGGATCATTGAGTCGGGCACTCACGAAGAGTTGCTTGAAAAAGGCGGATTTTATCATCATTTATATCACTCGCAGTTTGCCAAGGTGTGAGAGTACTCTATGCGCTAAGCGCATGGCAGTTGTTTTGTGACACGATTTGAGTCTTTTGCCTCAGGTTGGTTATAATCCTAAGTAAAGAGTTATAAGCAGATAAAGAAAAAAGACGCTTGAAGCGTCTTTCTCTTTATCCTTCAAAATCAACAGCATTGCTGCTGACCGCGCCTTCATAGGTGACATAGTCGAGCGGATCAACGGTTTGTTCATCCATAGTCATGGCAAAATGAAGATGCGGTACCTCGGCGCATTCAATCAGCGCACTCTCGCCTACGTAGCCTATCACCTGGCCGGCTGCCACTTCAGTACCTTCCTTTATATTAGTAGGAAAGTGATCCGCAAGATTTAAATAAGTGGAGCGCAGCCCGCCGCCATGATATACGGTGATAGCCTGGCCCATCAGCGGGTCTTCGTAAATGCTTTCTACAGTTCCGTTCGCACAAGCATAAACTTCAGAGCTGACATCACAAGCGACATCAATGCCGCCATGAATGCGATAATCGTTCATGGTCAGCGAATAGACAGGCATTTCATTATCGTATGCTTTGGAGACATAGCCAAGCGCAGGTACGACGAATTTGTCCGGAAGCGGATCGGTAATTTGATTGTCTACCGGTTCCTTTGGTGCTTCTGTCGACGCTTCTGTCGTAGGTTCGGTTGGCGGCTCGGTTGGTTTCGCGGTTTCTGTGGGAGGCGGTGTATTTGTTTGCCCGCTGTTTTGCTGGTTTTGCTCTTCTGTTTGTGTGTTTTCTTCAGAAGGCAGCGAATCTTTTGCCCGCTTTGCTACTGATACCACAGCAATACATACGACGGCAACAATCATAATTGCCAACGTAATATATAATAAGGCGGCAACAAGATTTTTCTTAGTTTCCGT
>JAAVYP010000009.1 GCA_022791195.1 Clostridiales bacterium
GCACACGGCGTTCGCCAGCGGCGGGGCCGTGTGCGTTTATATTGTTAGAAGGGTTGGATAGAGATGGATCGTAGCAGGAAAGCTATGGGTGTTTCATTCGTGACTATGGCAGGGAATGTGTTGCTCGCCGGCTTTAAGCTGTTTGCCGGTATTTTTGCTCATTCAAGCGCCATGATCTCAGATGCTGTACACTCACTTTCAGATGTGCTGAGCACTTTGGTGGTTATTTTAGGCGTGAAGTTTTCGCATAAGGCGGCGGATCGGGAACATCCTTACGGACACGAGCGCATCGAGTGTGTGGCGGCACTGCTTTTGGCTGTGCCGCTGGCCTTTACTGGTTTTGGCATTGGCGGTGCAGGCGTTCGTCTGCTGCTTGCAGGGCGTGAATCAGAAATGATCACGCCGGGTCTTTTGGCCCTCGTCGCAGCTGTTATTTCGATTTTGGTAAAAGAGGCGATGTATTGGTATACCAGGCACGCTGCTCTTGTGCTGCATGCCGATGTTTTAATGGCCGATGCTTGGCATCACCGATCCGATGCGTTATCATCGGTGGGCAGTTTGCTTGGCATTGCCGGTGCCCGCCTTGGTTTTGCCTTTTTGGACCCGCTGGCCAGTATGGTCATTTGCATGTTTATCTTAAAAGCGGCCTATTCGATTTTTATGGAATCAGTCCGCAAAATGATGGATACCGCTTGTGACGAAGAAACGGTCACACAAATTGAAAAGGCGATTTGTGCGCAGCCCGGCGTACTATGCATTGATCAGTTAAAAAGCCGTCTGTTTGGCGACCGTATCTATATTGATGTAGAAATACAGGTAGATGGCAATCTTTCTCTTGCCAGGGCACATGACATTGCCCATTGTGTGCATGATGCGGTGGAGAGAGAATTTGACAGGGTTAAACACTGCATGGTGCATGTGAATCCCCAATGAAATAAATGAAAAACCGCAGAAAGAGATTTCTGCGGCTTTTCATTTCCTTGAAATACTATAAAAGAGGAATATTCGTTATATGCCATAGGCTCTCAATATAATCACGCCGGCTGTTTTTATATTGCAGATAATAGGCATGCTCCCAAATGTCAAATAGAATCAGCGGGGTAGCCATGCGCGCAATGGTTGTCTCATCATTTTTTACGTTGACAATCTCTAAATGCTGATGTCCGTCGATGGTCAGCATGGTCCAGCCTGAACCAAATAGAGAGAGTGCCTTTTGGGTAAAAAGAGATTTGAATTGCTCAAATGAACCGAATGTGTTTTGAATTAATTCAAGTAAGTAACCTTCTGCTTGTTGACGACAGTCCTTTTCGGGCGAGAGTCCATTAAAAAAGCGGTCATGGTTGTACAGGGCGCCGCCTTCGTTGATAATTTCGGCAGCACAGCTGTTCGGCAATCTGAATTTACCGCTTAATATTTGTTCAAGCGTTAAATTCTGCAAAGCAGGATAAGGTTCGAGCAGATTGTTGAAACGATCGATACAATCTAAATACCGTTGATAATGGAAAGCCATCGTGCCTGCATCAATATATGGTTCCAATGCATTGTAGTCATAAGAACATGTCGGCATTTCATAGGGATATTTGTTATTTGACATGATTTTGATTATTTTTGCGGCTGCAAAAGTTTCCTTTCTTTGGATGTTACCGTTGTGTGTTCGGCGGTAAAAGCGGTAAAATCAAATCTGATGAATATGCTTTCAGACTTGCTTTTCCTCATAATAACAGCATATTAAAGAAAGGGCGAAATGCTACATAACAGGATATCCCCTTGATGTCAGCGTTAAGAGTGTATTTATGAAATTTTCTCTTGGTTGGCAGCAGACTTCGTCACTTTTTTGCGAAAGAGCAGATTGGATAATGCTTTTGCATGAAAAGGGATGAGCGGCCACAGATATGGACGCTTGGGATCCATAGTTCTCGTTGTAAATAAAAGAATCAGAATGACAGCCAGCGAGCCTAAATAGCCATATATACCAAGAAGGCCGGTGGCAATCAGCATGAACAGGCGAAACAGCCGGACGGCGGCTGTCAGATCTTCACTGGGAATGCAATAAGCGGATACAACGGCCACCGACATATAAAAAATGGTTTCAGGCACAAAGAAACCGACCCGAATGGCAAATTCACCTAACAATAATCCGCCGATGATGCCAAAAGCGCCGCCCATGTAACTGGGTGTATGGGTGGCGGACATTTTTAAAATATCAAATCCAAATTCGAGAATTAAAAATTGAATCAGCAGGGGAATCCCGATTTCCTCTTTCGCACCGATAAAACGAAAGATTTCGGGCAGATGGTGATTGTTTTCGGCCAGCAAAAGCCATGTGGGTGTCAAAAACAGGGCCACAAAGGCTGCTAAGAAGCGGGCTAACTTATAATATGTGCCGACAATGGGTTCTCGGTTATAGTCTTCGGCGAATTGCATATAGTAGAACAGGGTGGCAGGCGTGACCATGACAGAGGGTGCTGTATCGACCAAAATTAAAACATGTCCTTCATAAAGATAAGAGGCCGCGCTGTCGGGGCGCTGGGTATATTTCATTTGCGGCAGCGGATTAAACCAGTGTTTTTTTAATAACAGCTCTTCTAAGCTTTTTTCAGCCATAATGAGCGAATCAACATCAATGCTTTCGATTTTGCGGCGTAGTTCTTTGACAAATTTTTCATCAGCCCGGCCTTTGATATAACCAAGGCACACGTCTGTTTTGGAGGAGCGGCCAACGGTTTTCATTTCAAAGGTTAAATTGCGGTCGCGTACACGCCGGCGAATGAGCGCTGTATTGAATACAATGGTTTCCACAAAGCTGTCTTTTGAGCCACCGGCTACTTTTTCTATATCTGATTCTTCCGGATTACGGGCCGGGTATTGCCTTGCATCGATAACAATGGCTTGCGTCTGACCCTCAATCAGCAAAAGCAGAGAGCCGGAGAGCAGGGCGGCTTCCAATTGATCAAACTGATCGACCGGGTCGGCCTCAAGATAAGGAATAATGGCACTAATCAGATAGGAAACGCTGTTTTGCGCTTGATTTTCGCATGTCTGTATTGCCCGCATGACGTGGACCATAACGTCGTCTTTCGCGAATCCGTCGATGAATAGCAGATATCCTTTTGTTTGACCAATGGCGATACTTCGGCCAATGATATCAAAGCTCTGTTCCAATGGAAAACGTGATTTCATATAATCAATGTTTTGCGTTAAATCTGAAAATAACTTCAATTTGTTCACCTGTATAAAGAGATTGATGTTTGTTATTTTCGCCTGTTTATACAAATTTTAATCAAAAAGAAAAAAGCTGTCCTGTCATTGACAACTTTTTATAAACAATAGAGCCTGCGCGGAATTTTTTACGGTATGTATTATGTTTTGTTTCTTTTAGACAACACTTGCTTTCATATGTTTAGGATATTTGATCTTCAAAGAAGATAGCAAAAATCTTATCGCGATTTAGTTTCAATGCGCCGATTACTTGATATATTTCATTCAGTTTAAAGTGACTTTCTCCAGATAGCTTGCAATAAAGAGCCTTTTTGCTAATGCCGATTTTGTTTGCCAAGCCGGGAGTTGTGTAGCCGTTTCGAATCATTTCTGCTTTGAGTTCTTTAGCATTCATTGTTGTGTATACCTTTCTTTTCGCAAGTGATAAAATGCAGTGTGCCAAGATAGAGCATTTGTCATTCATGATTTGTTTCATTAAATGTTTCGTATAAGATACAAAAATAATATCATGAAACAGTGGATTTGTCAACCATTGTTTGACAAAATAGCGAGAAAATTGGCTAAATATACTAAAAAATTGCAAAAAATGTCAATATTGTAACAAGATGCTAATCTTTTGTAAAAAATGTTGCTTTTTAGAAACTGCTGTGTTAAAATTAACGTGATCAGGAGGAAGCATATGATGTTAATCGGAGAAATCATTCATCAAAGACGAAAAGAATTAGGCTTAACTCTTGAGGATGTTGGCACCTATGTTGGCGTAGGCCGAAGTACCGTCAAAAAATGGGAGGATGGCCATATTCTCAATATGAGAAGGGATAAAATTGCTCTTTTGGCTCAAATCTTAAAACTCGATCCCGTTACATTTATAGATGGCGAAATGAAAGAATTGCAGCGGGGAGAGTCGGATGAGAGCGCAGACGCAAACTCGCTTCGCAGCTTTGGTGATCAACTGAAATGGATTCGCCTGCATAAAGGACTGACTCAAGAGGAGCTGGCGCAAAAACTGGGAACATCGAAACAGCTGATTAGCCGCTATGAAACGGGTCAGACGATTCCCAAAATCAGCGTTGTGTCTGAGTTTGCTGAAAAGCTGCATGTTTCCATGGATTTTTTAGCGCATGGAACGCTTTCTGCGACCAAAACTCACACAGCGTTTCCAAAGGACGAAAATAGAATAGAAGATTTAGTGCGGGTCAAGTATGGCAAGCAGGCGGTTGAACTGTTACTCATGTTTGAGAGATTGAATGCCAGGGGTAAAAGTAAGCTTTTAGAGAACATTACGGACTTAACGTGCATTCGGCAATATGCCAAAGAGGCAGGAGGGCGTTCGATGGAATGCAGAGCGATTGCCTATGGCGGAGCTTATAAAAAGTCTATCATTAATGAAGAGCAGTCGACAGAAGCTACGCTTCTAATAAAAAAAATCGAGCTTGATGAAATTTAATTCTTTTTGTCGATATGTGCACGATAGGCTCGCCAAAGGGTGAACCCTTTGGCGGTATAGTGAGTGACTGTCATTTTATGCGGCGTTGAACGAGTGATTCGTTTTTACGGTGCTGGCTATGTACCTGACAACAGAAACCAAAAGTAAACGAATCTTTTAAGACAAACCGTTAGGTTTGTTCTTATTTGAATTATAAAAAAAAGAAAACAACTGTGTGCTGGAGAAGATATGTCTAAGATCGACAAAAAGGTGAAAGACTTTATTCGAAAATATAATTTACATAAAGAGCCCCTTACGCGTGAAAAAATGATGCGTATTATCGAATCGCAGGGCTTTAAAGTTATATCATTTAGCCGGCGGAATATGCAAAGTCTATGTCAGCAGCTGGTGGGTGTATTGCGGCTTCGGGAAATGGCAGACAGTCGGGATGCTTTTACCTATGT
This sequence comes from Clostridiales bacterium, assembly GCA_022791195.1. Taxonomy (GTDB): domain Bacteria; phylum Bacillota; class Clostridia; order Oscillospirales; family CAG-272; genus CAKSEI01. The sequence continues at coordinate 5,110 of JAAVYP010000009.1, forward strand.
TGATCAGGAACATAAAATCGTGTTTTTACTTGAAGGGTTGAGCGATGATACGGCTATAACATTTTTACTGCATGAGGAAGCGCATATTTTTCTGAAGCATTTGCAGGGTGAACCGGCGGTCGATATGGCTTGTGCTTTGTTTATTGATTCGGATAAAGATATTGACGTTGTGTGTGAAACAGAAGCCAATTGTTTTGTTATGCAGGTAAAGCGATACTTGCATCAGTCAAAGGTAAGTAGAATTAGCATTCGTGTTGCCCAATATGTGATACCTATAGTGCTTCTGGCCGCGCTTTGTATGTTTGTTGTGCAGAAAAACGGGCATGATGATCTGCCTGTGTCGATAGGTATAGAAGAAGGGGCAGCCGCTTGTTACTGGACGGATGGCGGAGAGGTTTATCATTTATATAAGGACTGCACGCATATTATTCGTTCGATAAAGATTTATTCGGGTACGCCGCAGGAAAGCATGAAAGAACGGTGCTGTTTAGATTGTCAATATCGGCAGATGAAAGAAAAAGGCAGGTTTTCTTAATTCATGAAAAAGCAAAAAGCGGGCGCCCCGGCGCGTTCAGAGAAAAGAGGCTGGACAATACTGCGCTTTAGTTCGAGCATTTTGCTTTTGACGGCTGCTGTTATATGCTCGCTCTATTGGATAACAAGCGCCCAAAGACGTGCGGCTGAAATTGGCGTGCAAGCGCAGACAAAAGATTCCCACTTTACGTATGAACAGTATGAGCGCATAACCATTGGCATGAGTTATGCTGAGGTGGCGGATTTATTTGGGTGTGCCGGCGAACTTGACGAAGATGGCGCAGGAGAGGATTCGGCGCTTGCTTTGTATATATGGAAAAATCGCAGCGGGGCGGTTGTGCAGGTTTCGTTTATGCATGACGCCGTTACCTCAAAAACGCAGTACGGTTTGGAATCTGCTTCATAAGGACATAGACTCACCTGCGTTTTTTATAAATTCAAGGAAGCGGACCGATTGATTTTACAGCGATTTGTGAAATGTGCTTGTTTCGGTCTTATTATTGACTGGCTGAACAGCGGTATGGCTGATGAGGCGATTCATGATTTGCTTCGTATCACAGCACTGTGCAAAGGCATGTCGAAAGAACTCATTGAAAGAAGTAAAAAAGATCAGTAAGCCATTTTTGGTTTGCATACTTTTTGGTCAGTCGGAAGCGGCTGGCCGTTTTTTGTTACCGAGAATGGATTGGTTAACATGCAGCATAAAAGCGTGAAACTATCGGGTTCGCTTTTATTGAGGTGCTGGCAAGCAAAGCACATTACGATTATAATGAATTAGGAGGAGAGCTATTCATTTTTCTTTGGGCAGAAAGATAAGTCGGAAACAAGAGCATCTCCTCACGAGAGTGAAACACAGGAAAGAAGAGGAGACCCAATTTATGTATGATCGGGAAGCGGCTGTTGCCTATGCCCATGAATGGGCGTTTAAACGAAATCCACGTTATTTGAATTTTGCGGGTATAGGGGGTGACTGCACCAATTTTATATCGCAGTGTTTATTGGCCGGCGGGGCACCCATGAACTATGAAAAAACATTTGGATGGTATTATACCAATGCATCGAACCGTGCGCCTGCATGGACATCAGTTCAATATTTATATAATTTTTTAGTGAGGGATACGTCAATAGGTCCTAAAGGAAAAGAAGTTGGTATTACACAGTTAGAAAAGGGAGATGTTGTACAGCTTTCCTTTGACGGTCTTGCATTTCACCATTCTCTTCTGGTTGTTCACACGGGTGTGAAAAAGGATCTGGCGCAGCTTTTACTGGCCACTCATTCGTTGGATGCGGATGACCGCCCACTTTCTTCTTATCAATATGTGAAAGCGAGATTTGTAAAGATATATGTACCTGATTAACGCAAACGGGGCCATTTGCTAATTTTATTAATAAATCGGTGGTATACTATAATCAGTTGAAAAATGCTCCGCCAACTTGAATGGGTTTGCCGGCATTTTTTGTGATGATGATTTTTTGAGGGGGAAAGCGCATTGGCACTGAATCGGTTTATGAAAAAGGCATTGAAGGCGCTTTCTTTTCCTGATGTTGATATACGAAAAATTTATACGCTTGACCGTTCGGTACGGTATTTAAAGTCACCGCCGATTTTGCATGCTTTGTATAAACGGTATGACCATGTGATCACGACCGAGCAGGGGCAAGAGGTTCTGACACGCGTCTATACGCCCAAAGAGTGTATAGACGGGCACACCCTGCTTTTTTTTCATGGCGGCGGCTGGGTGACCGAGAATATTGATACCTATCATCGGGTGTGCCGTGCTTTGGCGCGGGCAACGAAAAGCAGAGTGGTATCGGTTGAATATCGATTGGCGCCGGAACATCCCTTTCCGCAGGGGTTGGATGATTGTTATGAGGCAGCCCGTGAGATGATTTTGCATCCTGAGCGGTTTGATTTTGATCCAGGTCTTGTGACGCTCATTGGTGACAGCGCGGGCGGAAATTTAGCGGCAGCGGTTTCACTTCGTGCCAGAGATGAAGGGCTTTTTCAGGTACAGCGGCAAATTTTAATTTATCCGGCCACCGGCAATGATCACAGCGAGCATTCACCGTTTCGCTCTGTGATTGAAAACGGCAGAGATTATTTGCTGACGGCGAGCCATGTGCAGGCTTATCTTGATCTTTACAAGAGAAGCGAAGAAGATCTAAGCAATCCCTATTTGGCGCCGCTGATGGCGTCCGACTACAGCCGGCAGCCGCGTACATTGCTGATTACAGCACAGTATGATCCGCTGCGTGATGAAGGCGAAGAGTATGCAAAACGCTTGCAGCAGGCTGGCAATCAGGTTACGTTGTATCGTATGAAAGACGCGCTGCATGGTTTTATGGGCTTGGGACCGCGCTATGTGCATGTGCGGCGCACCCATCGGTTAATCAATGAGTTTATTTATGATAACGAAAATGAAATGAAATAAAAGAAGGGCGGAATGGCGATGGCGCAAATATTAAGTTGGCTGCGGTTAGACAATGTGGGAAAAATTTTTCCCTCTACAAGCTCTAAACGGGATACAGGCGTTTTTCGTCTTACCTGTGAACTCGATGAATTGGTGCAGCCTGAACAGCTTCAGGAGGCGCTGGACAAAACACTTGAGCAGTTTCCGCATTTTTTGTATATTATGCGCAGCGGCTTTTTCTGGTACTATTTAGAGGCCAGCGAGTTAAGACCGACTGTACATGTTGAAAATAAAGGCGTATGCGCCCCGTTGTTTCACCGCAACCGGCACACGCTGCTGTTTGATGTCAGCTATTATGAAAACCGGATTCATTTAGAGGTATATCATGCGTTAGCCGATGGCACAGGCGCCATGCAGTTTTATACTTGTTTGCTTTGCCGTTACATCGCCGCTGTCGATGGCGGAGTTGACGGCACATTAGCGGATCAGATTGCACCTTCGCCGATTACAGCACGGGCAGAGGATGGATTTCGCAAATATTACCGGCGGGTTAAGAACCGTCATGTTGAACCGAGTTTTCGTGCCTATCATTTTGCCGGCACCAAAAGCGAAGATTTGATCATTACAGAAGGGCGCATGCCCTGTCATGAGGTATTGTCCTTAGCCAAAGCGCATGGCACCACGCTGACGGTTTTTCTTTGTGCGCTGTTGCTGTTCGCTGTGTATGAGGATATGCAGCGCTTTCATCAAAAACGTCCGGTGGTGCTGACCGTGCCGGTGAATTTACGCAGTTATTTTCCTTCGGATACGGCGCGTAATTTTTTTGGCAATATAAGGATTGCTTATCGCTTTGGCGATGAAACACCAACATTTGAAGAGGTGATTCATGCTTTAGATGATGCGTTTAAAAGAGAACTGACAGAAGAAAGATTGAACGAGAGAATCAGCCGTTTTACGGCTTTAGAAAGAAATCCGATTGCGAAAGCGGCACCCCTTCTGTTAAAGAACTTTGTGCTACGCATTGCGAGACGCATTTCAGATGCCGGCGAAACCATGGTGGTTTCCAATGTCGGCATTGTAAAACTGCCGGAGGCAGTGCTTCAACATGTGAAGCATATGTCTGTTTTTACAGGAACAAGTCGTCAGCAAATTTGTATTTGCACTTGCGGGGATGTTTTATCCATTGCTTTTAGTTCTAAGTTTGTGAATCAAGAGATTCAGTGCCGGCTGTTTCGTCGGCTGGCGGAATTGGGTGTTGCTGTAGAAATCAGCAGCAATCTGCCTAATTGATTGGGGGATGAGCTATGTTATACTGTGAGGCATGTAAGGTGAAAATTGCGGGTGACCATACGCATTGTCCCTTGTGCGGGGGCAATGTAACCGGTGAAGCAGAGAAGAAATGCTATCCAGTGCTTGTGCCAAGCAAACCAAACCTTACGAAAAAAATTATGCAGATCAGCACGATTGCGGTTTTTGCTGCACAAATTATATGCACAGCCGTGAATGTATTAGTGACGCCGACGATATGGTGGTGCCTTTATACTTTATTTGGCCTCATATGCGGCTGGGTGTGGCTTGCCATTGGTCTTGCCAAAAAAGAGAATATGAAAAAAAGCATTGCATGGCAGTTGGTGGTTGTCTCTCTTTTCTCGCTTCTCTGGGATATAGGAACCGGTTGGCGGGGGTGGTCGGTCGATTTTGTATTTCCCTCTATCTATACTTGTGCGCTGTTGGTGCTGTTGCTTTTGGCACGGCTGTTGCATGTGCCGGTTCGGGATTACATTATTTACGCCGGTCTTGGAGCGGTTTTAGGGATTATTCCTGTCATTTTTATGGCAACAGGACTGGTGCATGTGCTGATTCCGTCGGTGGTATGTGTTTCGGTTAGTCTCATTGTGATTTGCACGCTTCTTTTGTTCCATTGGAAAGCCGTCCATGGAGAGGTAATGAAAAAGATGCATTTGTAATGCTAATTTGGATTATATTTTGTGGAAAGGGCTTGACAAATTTTGTACAAACGTGTATACTAACAACTGTATTCAGCATAATGGCTCTAAATTTCACATGATCGATAAAACCAGTATTTGGGATTTTCTTGGTGTGTTAGGTTCTGTTTTTATATGGGTACAAATATTTTAGTTGGAGGTACCCTGAAATGAATAAAGGTACTGTTAAGTGGTTTAACGAAGAAAAAGGATTTGGTTTTATCACCAATGAAAATGGCGGAGATGATGTATTTGTTCATTTTTCGGCTATTGTTGCAGAAGGCTTTAAAACGCTGAAAGAGGGACAGACGGTTACATTTGATGTAGAGCCGGATCCTAAAAACAGCAGCAAGTTAAGAGCGGTAAATGTTTGCGTGATGTAATTTTCGTTTGTAGAACATGCAGTCTATCAGTTTTGACAGACTGCATGTTTTATTTATAGACTTTATCAACGTTCCTGCCGGTACAAGCGTTGCTACAAGCGTTGCTACAAGCATTGCTTGTAAAATAGCAGATATTATGTATATTTTAAGAAACATTTTATAGCCGAAAAAGCTTGATATAATAGGAAATCCAAGTAATAGTTGTATTATTTTCAACGGATTTGCAATAGTTTTTCAAAAATTGAAATGATATAATATAGTTACACCGGTGAATCACATTGATAGTAGAGGTCTAGGATGGATTTTCAATTTGGCAAGAATATTCGTAAGTTTCGCAGACGGGCGGGTGTTACGCAGGAAACGCTGGGCAATGCACTCGGCTTGAGTGCACAGGCAATTTCACGCTGGGAAGCGGGCGGCGGTTATCCGGACATGCAGCTTGTGCCGGCGATTGCGAGTTATTTTGGTATTACGATTGACGAATTGTTTGGCTATAATAGTGACCGGAGCCTTCGCATAGCCGAAATCTGCAATCAATATGACGATATGGAACGCCGGCAGGTTTCATTTGAGACGATGTTTGACTTTATTCGTTTGGCAGCCGAGGAATTTCCCGCTTCTGATGAGATTATGATTCGTTATGCGAACGCACTTTACGAAGCGGGATGGCAAGAGCGTGGTGTTCGTGCCTATAATGTTGAAAATAGTGTATATGCATTTAATGACAGCGAATATGGCAAGCAGAATGAAGTTTGGCAGGATGCCATATCTATATTGACGAATTTATTGATGCAGACAGGTAATCCGGCGATTCGTGAGCAGGCGGTTTGTCTATTGGTTTATCTCTATCGGAATACCGGGCAATATGAAGAGGCGACAATGCTGGCTTGTCAGCAGCCGACACTTGCCAGCAGCCGGGAATTGCTGCTTTTGCAGGGTACGGATGGAGCAGAACGCGCCCGTTATGCCGGAGAAGCGCTGATTTCGCTGACACGTATTTTTTCTGATGTGTTATCAATGACACTCAGCGGCCGGGTTGATTTGCATGGAACAACTCTCTATATTCAAAAAATTCAGGGAATTATTGATCTATATCAATTGATTTATGAAGACAGCGTATGCGGTTATGCACACTATGAATTATGCGAGCTTTATCTGACATTAGCCAGGGCGCAGTGGGTTGGCGATTTTAAAGAGGAGACGTTTGAAAGTTTAAATATGGCGTTGGTGGAAGCGCGTAAATTTGATGCGATGAAAGGTACTGGCGAATATCATTATACCGCTTCTTTATTGTGTGAAGTCAGCGATAATACGTATGCATGGCCTATTGACCGAACCGTAAACCGCGCCGAAACGCTTAGCGACGCTTTACAGCTTTCTGAAGAATTTTGTCCCGGTTTAAAGGCGGACGAAAGATTCAAAAGGTGGAAGAGAAAAACCAAGTATAATCGCGTGCAAAAAGGAAAAGAAAAAGCACCTAAGCAAAAAGGATAGTTTTCAGTTTTCTTTTTGCCGTATGAATACGATGAATTTTTGTTGCGATAAAAGCACCACAGTGGTGTAGCGCATTAACGAGATAAATAAAATAAAATAAGAGCAAGCAGTACGCTTGCTCTTATTTTATTTTATGGTTCGCGCTAACCGATGGCCAAGCCGGCTGAGAATTTCATTGGTGATGGTGTTTGTTTTTTCGGCTAATTCATAGGCGGTAATTTCGTTGTTTTCTGAGCGGCCAATGAGAACAGCCGTATCGCCGGCGTTCACTTCAAGAGGGATTTTTGTGATGTCAACCATGGTCAAATCCATGCAAACTTGTAGAATTGGCGCTTCACAACCGTGCAGCAGCACGCGTCCATTGTGTTCGCTCAGCGTACGCGGCAGACCGTCGGCATAACCAATTGAGAGAATGGCTATTTTTTTCTCTTGGCGCGCTTCTATCGCGCTGCCATAACCGGCTGTGTCGCCACTTTGTAATGTTTTGACCGATGCCACGCGCGCTTTTAACGAAAGGACTGGCTGCAGCGGCAGCGGACAATGTTCGTTGTCTTGACGGCTGCTGAGAAGGCCGTACAGCGCAATCCCAACACGCGCATAGCTGCCGGTGCAGTCCGGAAAATAAAGCAATCCATAACTTGCCTGCAAGTGGGTTTTTGGAATTTGACAGCCCTGTTCTTGGAGCTGGCCCAGCAAATGCTGGAATTGCTCGATTTGCGCATGTGTTTGTGCACGTCCTTCCGGCGTATTGTCCGCCGTGCTGAAATGCGTGCAAATGCCATCGATAGAAAGATGCTTCATCTGAAAAATTTGATTGATTTCGGTGCTGTTTTGGGCGGGCTCTCCTAATCGGTGCATGCCTGTATCAATGCCGATATGCACGCGAAACCGGCGGCCGTCCTGGTTAAGTATCGCAGCATAGGGGGCGTCAATGACTGTTTGCATGAGACGATAGCGGCGCAAAAGGGTAAACTCTTTCGGATGGGTGTAGCCAAGCACCAAAATTTTTTGCCGAAATCCTTGCTTGCGAAGTGCAGCACCCTCGGCTGCGGTAGCAACGCAAACAATGTTGATGCCTTGCTTTTGCAGCTCTTTGGCCAGCAGGGCTGCGCCATGACCGTAAGCGTTTGCCTTTAATACAGGCATGAGGGTGCAGTCCGGGGGTAGCTTGGTGCGAAGCGCTTCTATATTATGGATCAGGGCGGCACGGTCGAGTTCGATCCATGCCCGGCCTTCGCGAAAGACGGGATTTTTCCATCTTGTGAAAAGGTCGCTTATGACAAAGGATACTCCCAATGAGACGAGACATACGGCGATATAATGAATCAGACTGTTTTGAACGAGTATATCTTGTAGGGCGAATGGTTTAGCGCCGGCCCGCACGAGGATAATTGCCAGCGGATGAACGATATAAATCCACGTGGAAAGCGAGCGGCAGACCGGATGGGATTGTATCGGAAGAGACTGTAAAAAGGTAAAGATAAAATAGAGAACGGGAATTAAAAAAAGATACATGCTGTCGTGTCTTATGACAGGTGTCCGGTGCAGAAAGAGACCTTCGCTTATCAAACAAAGCAATGAAATAGGCAGCCAAGAGAGGGCGCAGCGTCTGCTTATAAGAGCTGGTTTGTGCTGGCATAAAGCGCCGAGGGCGATAAAAAACGGAGCGAAAAAGAAACCGTTTCGGGTATAAGAAAAGACGTGAAAGAGGGGTTGATAGAAAAAATGGTCAACGGGTGTATCCACGATCAATCCATAGTAACTATCGCCAAACAGACCGATGAGATAGAGGGCGAATGTAATGGGTAAGACGATTTTTATCGGCATATGTTTCTCTAAGAAATAGACAATCAGCATGCCGGTGATGCAGGCGGGCAGATACCACAAATGGTAAAAGGTGCCGTCCCATAACAGCATTTGAAGGACTTGTCCGATGCCGGCATGCGTGTAATGACCGGCATAGATGCCAATGGGCAGATATAGAATCATCGCCGCGAGATAGAGCAGCAGATTTTTTCGGATAAAATGCCAGGGGGAGGGGGCGCGGAGCGCAAAGAAGCCGCTGATCATAAAAAAGAGGGGCACTGCGATTCGGGCGATGATGCGTGTGAGTATTACATCGGACGGCTCGCTCAAAGAGAGCAGCGGGCTTGTGTGTATGGCAATGACCAAAAACGCTGCGGCCAGTCTGGCAAGGTCTAAGGCGCCATAGCTTTTTTCTTGTTCAGCGATCAAGGGTGTCATGCGAAGTCCTCCATTCTATCAGGATAAATCCATCGATGTTGTTGCCGGAAAGGATATAAGGCCGATCGGTGCGAACGACGATGGTTGTATTTTGCTTTGTTGACATCGGTATAAAAGAGATTTGTATCGTTTCATTTGTTTTTGTGTGATAGAGAAAGGGGCGCTCTCTTGTGTAATTTCGCAGGAATGCAATATATTCTTCCAGCGTAAAGCCTTTTTGCGTCATAATGGCCGCATGCGGCACGCCGACATAACGAAAATGCCATGGCTCGTGATCAATGCGGGTGACCAGTTCCTTTCCTTCCGGATATCGCTCGATAAATCCGAATGAGGGCGCTGCTTTACGAATGGTTTGGCAAAGTCCGATATAGGGAAAGGCGGGGCGAATAAAGTCCACCGTGCCGTTAACGGGAAGGCCAAGGTCAACGGCAAGGCCTGTATGGTGTTCGCTCTCGCCGGGGACTGCTACATAGCGTCGGGTGAAGTCTTCACCGTTTTCGGCGACCGATTGTTGATAAAGAACGGTTTGCTCTTGTACAGAGCGCCAAGCGCTGACGGGCACAATGTCCTGCCAGCCGCCGCACTGCTGCATCAAGCTATGCAGCAGCGAAGCGGCCCGCTGCTCTAAGAGAACAGAGGGCGTTTCCTCTTTCACAGGAACCAAAGCGGATGGGTGAGAGAGAAAGGGGGCGCCTTTTCCGACTAAGATCAGAAAACCGGTATGTACCTGTGCGGGGGTCAGTTCGATCACTTTTTTGCTTTCTTTCATGACTGTTCCTCCGGTATAAGGGCTGTTTCGATCACTTGGGTAATGATATCTGTATAAGAAAGGCCAGCGGCCATCATCATGTTGGGAAAACGGCTTTTCTCGGTGAAGCCCGGAATGGTATTGATCTCGTTGAATAGAATATCGCCGTTTGGCGTGAGGAACAGATCGACTCTGGCAAAACCGCGGCAGTCAAAAAGCTGATATAAGGCGATAGCCGTTTGACGGACCTTTTCAGCCTGTTCTTTTGTAAGGCGGGCAGGCAGATGAATTTGTGCGTCTTTGAGTGAATATTTTGCCTCATAGTCAAAAAAAGTGGTTTGGATTTCAATTTCATCAATTTCGCCGATAGTGAGGGAATCCTTGGAATTACCCATGATGGCGCAGCCCAGCTCGACCCCTTCGACATATGATTCAAGCACTGCGTCGCAATCGTACGAAAAAGCGAGCCGGGCCGCACGTGGCAGGTCGCGCCGGTAATCCACTTTTGTGATGCCGAACGAAGAGCCGGCGCGAAGCGGTTTGACCATCAGCGGATAGCCGATCTCTTCTCCGGCTTTAAACAGCGTTGTTTCGTCTATATTTTGATGGATTAACAGCGTTTTTGGCGTGTTGATTCCTTGGGATGATGCTAACTTATGGGCGCGGTACTTGTCAATGCACAAAGCCGAGCAAAGGGTGCCGCAGCCGATTAAGGGAATGCCTGTCAATTCGATCAGTCCTTGTACGGTGCCGTCCTCTCCATTTTGGCCATGCAGCAGTGGGAGTACCGCATCGATTTCGATGGATTTTGTTTGGCCATCTTCCTGCACCGTGATGCTGCGCGTGGTTGTGCCAGGCATAATGAATATAGGCTTGCAAAAGGCCGGCTGCTGCCATTGGTTTTTGCTGATTTTTTCAATGGGTCCTGTGTATAGAAACCACTTTCCTTGCTCGGTAATACCGATGCATAGGGGCTGATACCGCTTTTGATCCAAATGGGCAAGGACCGAGGCGGCCGAGTGAAGGGACACGTGGTATTCAGGCGAGGCGCCGCCGAACAAAATAGCAATATTTCTTTTTTTCATTATCATCACCATGCTTTCTTTTTTATAGGAGTCAATAGAGGGTTGTGCATTTTTATTTATGGGCATCAAAAACCCTCTGGTATTATCATACCAGAGGGTAAAAGAGAAAGCTTTTTGATTCTTTCACGGTTTTCTGCTTTTTTTCTTGTGAATTTCTTACGATTTTCTAACAACGGGTGTCGGTCTTTACAGGGGCAGCCGGACGGTAAAGATGATGTTTTCATTTTCGCTGGCCGCAGTGATCTGGCCGTGGTGCAGTTCTACAATCTCCTTGGCAATGGCAAGGCCAAGACCGGCGCCGCCGGTCGAGCTGGCGCGTGCCGAGTCTAATCTGAAAAATTGCTCGAACAAGCGGCCTAATTTTTCGGGCGGAATGGTTTTTCCTTTGTTTTGCAGGGTGATGACGGCCCATCCCTGTTCAAGCGCGGCCGAAAGGGTAATGGTGTGATTGGCATAACTATAGGCGATGGCGTTTCGCACTAAGTTGTCAAAAATCCGCTCTATTTTATCCGGATCGCAGAAAAGCTCAAGCTGATCGGGGATGTCAAGCTGCCATTGCAGTCCCTTTTCAGCCAAAATAGGCTCAAATTCGCTTGCTATTTGTTTTAACATAAAGCTGAGATTGATACGGGTGCGTTCGATGGTCAGATGGGTTAAACTAAACCGGGTAATGTCGAAAAATTCGTTCACAAGCTCCTCTAAGCGCTCTGCCTTTGTTAAAGCGATGCCGACATAGCGCTCCCGCAGTTCGTCGGAGATTTGCTTTTCATCACGCAAGAGGGAAAGGTAGCCAATGACGCTGGTTAGCGGCGTTTTGAGGTCGTGTGCCAAATAGACGATCAGATCGTTTTTTCGCTGTTCGGCTTCTTTGGTGATGGCCGCTTGCCTAATGGCTTGCTCTCTGACCAAATTCAGTTCATCCTGCACATCTTTGAGCTCCTCGGATAAGATGATGGGTCTTTGGCTTGGCTCGGCTAACTTGTCCGAGGCGTCAATGATTTCATCCAAATAGCGCAGGGGCTTGGAAATAAAGATATACGAGATAACCGCACCGCCGATCAGCAAAAAGAAACTGCCCCACAACAGAATGTTTTCTTCAAACCATTTAAACAAATGATAAAGTGGATTTTTGTCGTGCCAAATGAACATTCTGAAAAATATGTTGGCCAGCCAAAAGCAAATAATGAATCCAACGACCAGCAAAAAGATGGATAAAAGAAAGCGAAATAAGAGTTTGCGCGCCATTTTGCTTTGCAATTTGCGCACTTTGTTTACTTGATGATTATTCAATGGTATACCCCACACCCCACACGGTTTTGATGTACTTTGGCTTGCGTGCCGGTTCATTCATTTTTTCACGCAGTCTGGCAATATGCGCCATTACGGTGTTGTTGCCGTCTAAATATTTGTCGCCCCAGACGGCTTCAAAAAGTTCTTCTGAGGAGACAACGTGTCCTTTATGTTCGCAAAGATACCAGAGAATGTTAAATTCAATCGGTGTTAAGGACAGCTCTTTTCCATTTAGCAGACATTTATGATTGTCCTGACAAATATAAAGGCCCTTATCGTCATATTCGGCCGGCTGGGGCTCGGTTTTGTTATAACGGGTATAGCGGCGCAGCTGGGTTTTGACTCTGGCCACTAATTCGAGCGGGTTAAAAGGTTTGGTGATATAATCATCTGCGCCTAAGGTCAGTCCTGTTATTTTATCGATATCCTCGATTTTGGCTGTCAGCATAATGATGGGAAATAAATATTTTTCTCTGATCTGCTGGCAGAGGGTAAAGCCATCTAAATCCGGCAGCATGATATCAAGCAGGGCGAGGTCGATGGTTTCTTTTTCCAGGCAGTCAAGAGCGCCTTGGGCGGTGTAAAATTTATAGACATTAAAATTTTCATTTTTGAGATAGACTTCGACTAAATCGGCAATTTCTTTTTCATCGTCTACTACAAGGATATTTTGGCTCATAGCACACTCCTTTCGGTTTTGTATCGTTTTTCTTGTCAAATCTCTCGATTTGATTCTATTAGAACATAGAAATTTTAGCACACTGAAAGAATGACATTCCAGCAAAGCTGGAAGGCGGACGGTGGCATCACGCTTGCAAAAGCGTAAAGACAAACTTTATCATAAACGCGGGCGTAAGCCCTGCGTTTATTATAACATAAATCATGATAATTTTCGAGTTTTTTGCAAGCGGCGTTATATGTGCATATGCTTGTTTTCGTATGGCTGAAAGTATAGCGTCGTGTGAGAATAGGGACAGGAATGAAAAAGCGTGTTTGAAAGCGGACTTTTTAGAGGTTATTTCTTGACAAGTTAGCCAATAAAATGTATAATTCATACTGTATATGAAAAAGCTTGTGAAGCGTTTTGCTTCATAGGCGGTAAAGCAGAGCTATTCTTTGATAGGGGATAGAAGGCGGCAGCGTGTCTTTAAGAATCCTTTTGATGCCGCTTTGAAGTGCGGTTTGAAACTGGATTCATTTGGCTTGCTAAGCACCGTTATCAAATGAAAGAGCGCACGGCAAAGCCGTATATGTAGGTGATACCGCGGTGATTCGCCCTTAGAATATATCGGGGCTTTTTTTATTGAATATTCATTTTTGTGCAAAAGGCACGGAAAGGCTGGTTATACAGTGCAGGAATTTGAAAAGCGATATGACGGGTTAACCGTTGAAAAGGAAATGCAGAAATATTGGGAAGACAATCAGGTTTATGATTATAAGGCTGATCGGTCAAAGCCTCTTTATTCAATTGACACGCCGCCCCCAACGGTCAGCGGCAGCCTGCATATAGGCCATATTTTTAGTTACACGCAGGCAGAGATGATTGCCCGCTATCGGCGCATGAAAGGCTTTAATGTATTTTATCCGTTTGGGTTTGATGATAACGGACTGCCGTCTGAGCGTTTGGTCGAAAAGGAAACGGGCGTGCGTGCCAGTGAACTGCCGCGCAGCGAGTTTCGCGAGAAGTGTGTCGAGATCACTCAAAAATATGAGGATGAGTTTAAAAGTCTTTGGAAATCGATGGGCTTTTCCTGCGACTGGAATTTGCAGTATTCGACCGTGAGCGAAAACACGCAGCGCTTGTCGCAGCAGTCTTTTCTTGCCTTAGCGAAAGAGGGACATGCCTACAGCAAGGAATCTCCGGTGCTTTGGTGTACTGAATGTCAAACGTCCATTGCACAGGCCGAGCTTGATTCCAGCGACATTGATTCCTTTTTCAATTATATTCCGTTTCATGTTGACGGCAAGGTGTTAGAAATTGCAACGACCCGTCCGGAGTTGCTGTACGGCGTGGTTTGCGTGCTGGTGAACCCCGAAGATGACCGGTACAAGCATTTAATTGGCAAAACAGTGACCGTGCCTCTTTATGATTTTGAGGTGCCTTTGCTGGCCGATGATAAGGTCGCGCTTGATAAAGGGACTGGCGTTGTTATGTGTGCTACCTTTGGTGATACCACTGACGTTGAGTGGGTGAGCCAACTAAATTTGCCTTATAAAAAGGTTATTTTAGCGGATGGAACTATCGCCGCTGATGTGCCGTTTATCGCGGGCATGAAAGTCAAGGCTGCGCGCAAAGAGATTGTGCGCTTGTTGGACGAAAAAGGCCTTTTGCTGAAATCGGAGAAAATTACGCATATGGTTTCGGTGCATGAACGGTGCGGCACCGAAGTGGAAATTATCCCATCCAGCCAGTGGTATATTGATGTGCTGAGCAAAAAAGAGGAGCTGTTGGCGGCGGGCGATAAAATCAACTGGCATCCGGCGCATATGAAGAGCCGTTATGTCAACTGGGTCGAAAATTTGAAATGGGACTGGTGTATTTCCCGCCAGCGGTATTTTGGCGTTCCGATTCCGGTGTGGTATTGTGAAGCCTGCGGCAAGCCGGCTTTTCCGGATGATGCCGAATTGCCGGTGAATCCGATTGAGACGCCGTATAAGGGCGTTTGCTCCTGCGGCTGTCAGTCTTTTGTGCCTGAAAAAGCGGTGCTCGATACTTGGGCTACCTCTTCGATTACGCCGCTGATTAACCAGGACAAGGCGAAAGAGTATGATTCAGAAGCCGAGTTTATGCCGATGAGCATGCGTACGCAGGCACATGAGATCATCCGGACGTGGGCTTTTTACACCATTGCGAAGAGCTTGTATCATACCGGTGATATTCCGTGGACAGACACGATGATCTGCGGATTTGTGCTGGCCAAACCGGGCGAGAAAATCAGTAAATCAAAAGGCAATGCCAAATTATCTCCGCAAGAGGTCATCAACACCTATTCGGCGGACGTTATTCGCTATTGGGCGGCCAATGCACGGCTTGGCACTGACACGTATTTTGATCAGCAGGAGATGCAGGACGCTTCCCGCCGGTTGATTACGAAACTGTGGAACTCTTCTAAATTTGTGTTGTCTCATTTGACCGACTTTGATCCCGCCTATGTGCCGGCCCATCTCTTGCCCATTGACCGGTGGATTATTGAGCGTACGAACGAGACGATTATAGAGGCCTCTAAGTGGCTGGATGAATATGAAATCGGCATGGCGCGCAAAGCCATTGATGATTTGTTCTGGAAGGACTTGTGCGATAATTATATTGAGATTGTCAAAGAACGTCTGTATAAACCCGAAATCCACGGGGCAGAGGAACGCCGTTCGGGACAATATGCTATCTACTATTGTCTGTTGACCATACTCAAGATGTATGCAATTTATATCCCGCACGAAACCGAGTATATTTATTTAAAAGGCTTTAAGGACTTTGTCGGTGCCCTTTCGCTGCACCAAACCGAGTGGCCCAAGCCGGAAACGGTGGACAAAGAACTGCTTGCTTTTGGCGAAACGGTTAAGAATGCCATAGCCGAGGTTCGCAAATATAAATCCGAGAATAACTTGTCTATGCGCACCGAGATGGAATCGGCCGTGATTGTCGGTACAGCCAATCAAGCCGATTGGCTGAAGGAGACCGAGAAAGACTTTATTGCCTGCAACCATGTGCAGAAAATTATATACGATCTGAAGTAAGCTTGCTTTTCGTCACAAGATTTGTTCAGATTAGGTAAACAAACGCCGAAAGGCGTTTGTTTTTCTGTTTGGTTTGATCCTCTTTCACTCTTGACATTTTTTGCGGATTTTCATATAATAAAAGGTAAAAAGATGAAAATTAAAAAAGACGTTTGAGGAGTAAAAACGTGTTAAAAGTTGTTAAATTCGGCGGCTCATCCCTTGCCGACGCCGAGCAGTTTAAAAAAGTAGGGGATATTATTCGACAGGATACAAGCAGACGGTATGTGGTGGCTTCTGCGCCCGGCAAGCGGCATGCACAGGACACCAAAGTGACCGATATGCTTTATCAGTGCTATGCGTTAGCGGCCAAAGGGCAGGATATAGAGGACTCTTTTAAAGCAATTGAAGAGCGCTTTAACGGCATTATTGCTGGTTTGGGACTTGATTTTTCTCTGGAAAAAGAATTTGATTTAATTAAGAATGGCTTTATTCACAAAGCGGGCAAGGATTATGCCGCCAGCCGGGGCGAATATTTGAACGCGATGATTTTGGCCAAGTATTTAGGTTTTGATTTCATTGACGCGGCTGATGTCATTCTGTTTGAAGAAAACGGTCGGCTGAATATGGAAGGAACCAACACGCTGCTTGCCAGTGTACTGGCCGATCATGCCAACGCAGTGATTCCCGGCTTTTATGGCTCGATGCCCAATGATACGATAAAAACCTTTTCAAGAGGTGGTTCTGATGTGACCGGATCGATTGTTGCCAGAGCTGTCCGTGCTGATCTTTATGAGAACTGGACGGATGTTTCGGGCTTTTTAATGGCGGATCCGCGTATTATTGAGAATCCGCTTGGCATCGAGCTGATCACATATGCTGAGCTGCGCGAGCTTTCTTTTATGGGTGCAGGCGTGCTGCATGAGGAGGCCATTTTCCCAGTCCGCTTTGCCGAGATTCCGATCAATATTAGAAATACGAACCGACCGGATGACAGCGGAACCATGATTGTGCCGGCTACGGACGAAGTGGATTTAAAGCATGTGATTACAGGTCTTGCCGGCAAGCGCGGTTTCAGCGTTCTTTCCATCGAAAAAGACATGATGAATGCAGAGATTGGCTTTGGCAAGCGCGTGCTTGAAGTGTTAGAAAAGCATGGCATCTCCTTTGAACACCTGCCAAGCGGGGTGGACACTATGAGCGTGGTCATTGCCACGCAGGAAATTGCCGAGATCAAAGACCAGATCAAAGCGGAGGTTTGCCGTGCGGTCAGCCCTGATAAAATTGCGATTGATGACGGCCTGGCGCTGCTTGCGATTGTGGGCCGGGGCATGGTACAGTCCAAAGGAACGGCGGCGCGTATTTTCGGCGCTGTGGCTGATGCGGATATTAATATCCGCATGATTGACCAAGGCTCCAGTGAAAAAAGCATTATTATGGGCGTAGAAGAGGGCGACTTAGAAAACGCAATGAGAGCGATTTACAAAGAATTTGTTCATTAAGGGAGTCAAGGCGACGGCTTTTTCTCAATAAGAATATTTTTCTGTGCTTCATTTTCAAATTGATTTGTTAGATGCGGCGCTTGACCGGGCATATTGACATGGAATAAGGAGGTTGAAAATAATGAAATATAAAAAAATAGACGCGCATGCACATATTTATCCCGCACCGATTGCGGCGAAGGCCAATGAAAATTTGGGACATTTTTATAACTTTGATGTGCACTGCGCGGGTACTTATTACGATCTTGAACGCCAGCTTGTGGAAAATGAGTTTAACGGCGTGTTTCTTTTGTCGGTAGCTACAAGTGCTAAGCAGGTAGAAAAGGTCAATGATACAGGGGCAGAGGCGCTGCGCCTGGCCAAAGCGCACGGCTTAGAGGCTTATTCATTCATGGCCATGCATCAGGATTATGAGAATATGGCCGCTGAAGTTGCCAGAGGGAAAGAGCTGGGCTTTACAGGGGTGAAAATTCATCCCGACATCCAAGCGGTCAATATTGATGACGATCGTTTTATGAAGCTTTATGAGACGATTGAGGGCAAAATGCCTTTGTTTTTGCATATGGGGGACAACCGTCCGGAATATCAGTACAGCCATGCGGAGCGTCTTGCTAAGATACTGCAAATGTTTCCACAGCTCAAAGTGATTGCCGCTCATTTTGGTTCTTATCGTGCATGGGACAATGCGCAGTGTCTTTACGGACACAAAAATGTGTGGTATGATCTTTCCTCTTCTTTGTGGTGTCTGACGCCGGCGCATGCCAAAGAACTTATTGAGCGCTGCGGCTATGACCGGGTGATGTTTGGCACTGATTATCCCATTTACAGCCTCAAAGATTATGAAGAGATGTTTGCTAAAATTGATTTGACCGATGCGCAGCGCGCGGATATCTATTATTATAATGCGCAGCGCTTTTTAGAAGCATGAACGATTTATGGCAGTATCTGGCCCGTACAAGCAAGCCGATTGTTTTATACGGAATGGGTGACGGCGCCGATAAAATTTTGGCGGTTTTAGCGCGGTTCGGCATAGAAGCGGCTGATTTTTTCGCTTCTGACGGTTTTGTCAGGGGACAGTTTTTTCATGGCAAACGGGTGCTTTCGTATAGCGAGATTTTACAGAAGTACGATGATTTCATCGTACTTCTGTCATTTGCGTCCAGCCGTCCGGAGGTCATTCGTCAGATTTTAGCCATTGACAGAGAACGAGAGCTTTATGCACCGGATGTGCCTGTTTTCGGCGGTGGGCTTTTTGACAGCCGCTTTTATGCAGAGCATAAAAGCCAGCTTCAGTCAGTGTCGTCACGGCTGGCCGATGAAAGGTCAAAAGAAGTCTTAGAGCAGGTGATTGAATATAAACTGACTGGCAGACTGGCCCCTTTGTTTCTTAGTGAGTGTGATGAAGAAGAGACGTATCGGATTCTTCGTCCCTTGCAGTATCGGGTTATTTATGATTTAGGCGCTTATACGGGTGACACGGCGAAAACGATGCTGGCGCGTTGTCCCAACCTTGATGCTCTTTATGCATTGGAGCCTGACCGCCGAAACTTTAAAAAGCTTTGTGCCTTTGCCGAAGAACATAAAAAAGTGCGGCCTATTCAGGCCGCAGCTTGGGACGAGTCAACAACGCTTGTATTTGATCATCAGGGCAATCGAAACGCCAATGTAACCCAACCTGATAACACGGGCGGCGGACAATCCTGTCATGCTGTCAGTGTGGATGAACTGGCGAAATCGATGCAGGTCGATTTTATTAAATATGATGTGGAGGGCAGCGAGAAAGAAGCGCTGGCTGGTTCACAAAAAACAATCGAACGGGACCGGCCTGATTTGCTGGTATCTTTATACCATCGGGTCGAGGACTTATTTGCGCTGCCTTTACAGATTGCCGAGATGAAACAGGATTATCGGTTTTACATCAGGCGTTTGCCATACATCCCGGCATGGGATCTGAATCTGTATTGTGTCTCGGAAAAATAAGCGAAATAGGGGCCGCTGGTTATTGATACTCATATCGATAAAGTGAGTGCAGCATAACGGCGGCCTCAGCACGCGTGACAGGCGCATTGGGCTTTAAAGAACCGTCGGGATAGCCGGCCACAAGTCCGGCGCCGTAAATTTTCATAAGTGTCGGCAAAGCCCAGGAGGGAATGTCCTCTTTATCTGTAAACGGCAATTCCTTGGCGGGGGCGTTTATCTTTCGGCCAATGACCGAGAAAATTTGTGCGCGGGTGATTTTGTCGTTTGGCAGAAAATCCACCGAGCCATCCGGATTGGAAGAACCGCTCATCAGTCCGTTTGCCACGGCGGCGCGGATATAGTTTTTGGACCAAGAGGGAATATCATAATAGTCCCTGAAAGTCAACTCGTAATTCTGATATTCGGTGGCGTCAATCTTATAATAAGAGACGATGAATTTGGCAAACTCGGCCCGGGTCAGCGAGTCTTCCGGATAATAATACCGCTTTTCATTCACAAGCGAGCCGCTGGCAATGTCCATTTCATACATCATATCGATATAGGTTTTTGCCCAGTTTTTAGCGGTATCGCAATAATATTCACCCGCAAGATCATAGTAAGCGGTGATTTCGTCGATAATGCAGTCTAAACGATAGGGTGAAAGCGAACAGACGGGCGACTTGATGGCGATATCGCCTTTTAGTTCTTTGGGGATCGCGGCTGTATATAAAATCCAACCGTTATATGCTTGATAATCTTTTTCTTTTTGATAATAGACGCTGGCCTCGGTGCCATATTCATCGATCAGAGTGATATAGGGGGCTACTGCGTCACCTTTGATCCATACTTTCACACTGGAGACATGATTGCCGAGCCATACCGGCTTTTTATATGAGACGTTATAACCGGAAAATTGCAGGGCACTGGTATGGCGCTTGCCTTCTGCATATCGATAGGTATAATATTCGTTAAAATTGAGATAGCTGGAGAACATCTCCAGACGGTTGTCGAACGCGGTTATGACATGCGGCGGCTTGCCAATGGTGATGTGCAGAGAGATGGTTTTATATCCATATTTGGCATTGAGCGTGAATGAAGCACCGGCGGCGTTTTCGGTTGCGTGGAAAACGAGCGCATTGTCGAGATAGCCATATTGACATCTGGCGATGACGTTGGCCCCCGGTTCGTCATTAATGATGTCATCGGCACCGCCCATCGCCGCGCCAGTAAAGCTCCATGTCATTTTGGCGGCGCACATGGTCACGGGAATTGAGGAGCGGTAGCCGATAATATTTAAATTTTCATAACCGCCGGCGGGAATGACAATATTGGTGTTTTCACAGACAATGTCATCGACAGCGTTGATTACTTGCAGGGTTGTGCGTCCGGTTATAATTTTGTTTTTTACTTTAGCGGTGGCTGTGATGACAGCTGACCCTGTTTCAGCGCCGGAGGTATAAATCGAACCGGAAAGAGAACCGAGTGGGTTTGACAATGTATATTGCACATCGGTCAGCGGTTCTGAAAGGGCGGTGCCTGAGCGGGAAACCGCTGTGCAGCTTAATTTAATTGAGCCGCCTTTGACCATAACATAAGGATTTGACGGTTCGATTTTCAGTGCATATGGCTCTTC
This sequence comes from Clostridiales bacterium, assembly GCA_022791195.1. Taxonomy (GTDB): domain Bacteria; phylum Bacillota; class Clostridia; order Oscillospirales; family CAG-272; genus CAKSEI01. The sequence continues at coordinate 26,092 of JAAVYP010000009.1, forward strand.
CAACCGCGATTTGTTAATCAGAAGAATACCAGCCGAAATAGCGCGTTCCTGCCCAGCTGCAGGGTGATTGACAATGGTGCAGTGTTCGGCACCCGGTTCCTTTAGCGCGGCGGTGGTGCTGGTATATGAATCAAGCTCTAATGCATTTTCACAGCCGAGCGCGCGCATTTCTGCGGCAGCCTCGTTTAAGGTAATGCCGTGGCCGTTTTTTCCATCGCCATCAGCGGCGAAAAAGACGATTTTACCGTTACCGGTAATTCCGACACAACTGCGGGCCGCGGCTGTCTTGCCGCGTGTGGTGTTCACCGCTTCGGTTTGCACTGCGCCGTCCTTGAGGATTTGTGCAGATGCTCCGACGGCAAAGTTTGCGTCGGCCCATTCTCCGTCAGCGTTTACGGTAATGGTAAGCGATGTATTGGGCTTCAGCGCCGCGTAAGCGGCAGCGTCGGCATGAGAAACGGGGATCGAGAGGGCATAATAACCACTGGGTATAGTGGTGTCAGAAACATTTTTCTGCACACTCGTGATGGTACCGGTAATCGGTTGGCCGGAAATCCACTTTTGTGAGGCAGAAGAGGGCTTTATTAATATTTCAATGCTGGCGTGGCTGCTTTTGGTAGAGTCTGCAAAGACAGAGCTTACAAGCACTGCGCCTTTTTGTTCTTCAGGCAGTTTGTTGAGCGAGACGACCGGAAGCTTGACGGTACCGGCTTGAACAGTTACCCTTATGTTTGGTATGCCAATAAAGGCTTGTCCGTTTTTCTTCATGCCAAGGCAAACGGCACCTGTATCGTTGGTGGCCAGTATTTCGTTATCGCTGATCATGGCCGAGTAGGCAAGACCCGACTGCACCGAGAAGCGGTCTGCATTGAGCGCGCCTACAACATTTTGTCCCGCGTTTTCGGCGGTTTCAATGATTTCCGAGAGGGTTTTTCGGCCATACAGCGTTTTACCATAGCCAAGAGATAAGGCGGCATCCTCATTAGGCGTCATCGTAAATGCATAACCGATTTGATAGCCGGCAGAATTTTCTGCGTGAATTTCTTGATAGGTAAGGCCGTCGCACAAGGTATATTCTCGCGACGCAAATTCGTGGCCGAGACCGCCTGCGGTGGCATGGCTCCGCAGCGGCGGCAGTATGGACGTGCTGATTATGGCAAGAGCAAACAACAGTGCCGATGTTTTTCTTTTACATGAATGGCGGAACAAAGAGTGGCAGTTTTTCATTTGTGTTCCTTTCGATAATCTCGATAAATGTATATTTTTATATGATTATAGCAAAATGAACATCAAATGTCAAAAAAGAACCCATGACACAGGCGGTGCCAGGGGCTCTTTTTTTATGGGATATATTTATTCTTCTGTTTCTTCTCTGCGGTCCTTGGGCAGGGTGGGGCAATTGGCTCTGTTGCCGCAGTGTGCGTGTGAAATGCACTCGTAAGTACCGTCGTTTTTGACCATGTTTTTAAGAATGACCACGTTGGAATTGACTTTTGGACAGTAGCGCTCCATAATCACGCTGTTTTTTCGTTTGTCCATGACAGAAATGCCTCCTCGATTTAGATTATATGATGAGATGGCTTTGGTACATCCTATTTGCTTTTGGTCCGTTTTTTTCGTATGCAGGGAGAATAACCAGAGAGTTTGGCTGTTTCAATAGCATTCATTACCCGGTGTGAAAAGCCGTTATATTTCCGGTTTAATGCTTCAATCATTTGTTTGATTTCCTCTCGCTCGGTGTGTTTATCTTCCGGACAGGTAGAAGTGATGACGGGAATGTCGTTATGTTTGATAAAATATTGTATATCCTTTTCTTTGGCATAGATCAGGGGACGAATCATCGTGATGTCCTTGCGGGAAAGGTAGGTAACCGGTGAAAAAGCGCCTAAACGTCCTTCATGAATCAAATTGAGCATGAACGTATCAATGATATCGTCAAAATGATGACCCAAAGCGATTTTATTGCAGCCGTTTGCCTTGGCGGCGTCGTGCAGGACGCCTCTGCGCATTTTAGCGCATAAAGCGCAGGGATTCGATTCCTTGCGAATATCAAACACCACGCGAGCAATATCTGAACTGATGACTCTATATTCTATGCCAATTTCTTGGCAAAGTTCCTTTAATGGCGAAAAATCCATGCCGGAAAAGCCCATATCAATGGTAATTCCTATGATATCATAAGGAATTGGATAAAACCGGCGCATTTCGTGCAGGGTGAGGAGCAGGGCGGTGGAATCTTTGCCGCCCGAAAGTCCCACGGCGATTTTGTCGTGGGGGGCGATCATATCATAATGTTGGCAGGCTTGTCTGACAAAGGAAAGCAGACGTCTTGCGTTTATGGTTTTCATATGTATTCTTTCTGTATTGATTGCTTTGTTTTTTGTTGAGGGTATTGGTTCTAAGTCAGTCTTTGGATTTACTGTAAGTCAATCTAAAGATTTACATATAATGAAACTACAAAATAGGAAGCCGCTGAAAGTTTAGCGGTTACGGCTGTGCCGGAATTACGCTTGTAAAAGCGTAAAGATAAACTTTTTAAGTCAGTCTTTGGATTTACTGTAAGTCAATCTAAAGATTTACATATAATGAAACTACAAAATAGGAAGCCGCTAAAAGTTTAGTGGTTACGGCCATGC
>JAAVYP010000075.1 GCA_022791195.1 Clostridiales bacterium
GATAAACTGTCCTTCCTTTTCATTCATGTATTCGTCAACATTTCGATACACACTGGCCAGACTGAACCCAGTAGCATAGTCGTCACCTAAGTTTGGGTCCTTATTTCCCTCCGAAGAGCAGTACGTCATACTCTCCGTATAGGGCAAATCCAGAAACTTCGCCAATGCGGTAAACGTCGCTTTGGGGTTCAGCTTCCCGTCTTCCAGACGCACCACCACCCCGTCGTGATAGAACCTGTCATCCGGATTCACCATAAAGCTGCGGTTAAGGACACGTTCCATCACCGCGTCTGTCACCACTGTAACAGCCTCATCACCCTTTGTGTTGTTTTCATTTGCAAACTTTGCCATGATATTCATGAATTTCACCGTAGAGCCATGGCTGGTGGTAAAACGCCGCATAGGTGTAAAGGTCTTGATATACTTGAAATTCCGGAATATGGGCGATTTCTGCACTTCATCATATACAGCAGAGGCAAGGGTCGTCTGATTCCTGCCCTCATACACATTCAACCGATAATGAATATTATAAAAGTGGGGCTGGAAAAAGAGGGCCGGCGCAATCCGCGAACCTTTGTCCAGAGAATGGGCATAATAACTTTTTTTGTGCAGAAAAAGCGCCACAAGTACATCTTTTTCATTCCGTGTTCGGTTTGTATATAATTGCTGTACCAATTCTGGTTCCATAGATGGCAGAGAACGCTGCGCTTCAGCCAAACTGCCCGCTATACGCAACGCTTCCATAATTTCCGCGATATTATCTTGCGTATTATCCATCATTACAGAAGGCATCGCCAGCAAATTAGGATGGGAATCAAAAATCTCGTTGAAAAAGTCGCCGCCGTTGTGGGAGGATAGCTGTGTATGCCAAATCATCTTGCTGACTTCCCGTATGCGGATAGGTTGTAGCGTAAACTTGCTGTAGTCAATCTTAAACCGCTCTTTAAAGTCAATCGGGTACTGGCTGATTTCCTCCTCAAACAGGAACACAACCTTCTGCTCTTCCAACAAGGGCTTCATGTTCAGGCAGGGCAGGTAAGAGCAGAACTCCGCCCAGCTTGTGTAGTGCAGGTAAATATGATTCTCCCGGGCCACATCCTCGCTACGGCGCACGTTGTCCCGAAGATATTCCAGCTCATATTGGGAGGTAACATTCGTGGCCAGAATGGGGTTTTCCAAATCTTTAAAAAAGTAGTGCTTGATAACTGTATCTTTAAAGTCGATATACGCCCCGAATCTCTCCTCTGCAGGGTAATAGGGCGTATAGCTTGTATCGTCAAAGGGATAAAATTTGATGGGTAAATCTTCAAATTTCAAAAAGTCTTTCCGGAATATGTAGGGGTATTTTTCCAGCAGCGCGCAATTTTTCTTATAGTGCGCCTTCATCAGCTTCACATTGGGCTCGTAAAACGCCTCGTCCATGATTTCCAGAATGTTCGCTTTAAATATCCCCTGGTTATATAAATCATGGAATAGCGTATAAGAAATCTTATAGTCTTCGTCTTTGCCGAACTGCAAAATATATACAGCGGCTTCCATTTTCACGGTGGGGTCTGCTTCCTCCGTGAGAGCCAGCTTATATGCCTGCAAGGCGCTTTCCGTTTCATTTAGCTGCGCCAATCTCTGCGCTATCTCAATCGCTTTCATCCTTCGATACCCTTTCAGAATCTCCACATAAAAAGGGGACGGGCACGAGCCCGCCCCCTCTTCAGATACGTGGGATTTACTTGTAGAACAACATACTTCAGCGTTTCAGCTAACCAAATTAGCCGAGGAGCTGCAGCACGCCCTGAGGCACAGCGTTGGCCTGGGCCAGCATAGCCTGTGCGGACTGGATGAGGATGTTGTTCTTGGTGTATGCCATCATCTCTTCGGCCACGTCGGTGTCGCGGATGGTGGACTCGGCGTCCTGGATGTTCTCGGCCATGACGCTCAGGTTGTTGGCGGTGTGCTCCAAACGGTTCTGGGTCGCGCCCAGGTCGCCGCGGACGCCGGAAACATAGTTGATAGCGTCTTTAATGGTCTGGATAGCGGCAGAAGCGGTATCAGGCTTGCTAATATCAACGCTGTCAATGCCCAGAGCGCTGGTGTGCATGTCGCCGATGATAACGTTCAGCTGGTTGTAGCTGTCGGAGGTGTCGCCAATCTGCAGGGTCAAGCCGCCGCTGTTGCCCAGCTCGCCGTTCTTGCCCCAGGTGACAAACTTGGTGGCGTCTGTACCGGTGCCATTCCAATCAGCGTCCTGAGCGGCAGAAGTGCCAACCATGTTGTTCTTGTAAGGCCGGGTTGTGCCGTCAGCGCCGAATTTTTCGGTCAGATGAATGGTGCCGCCATCGTTCTGGGTGGTCACCTTGAACCAGCTGTTGTTTGCGGCAGCCTTGGACAGGGCACGGCCGGCTTCCTTAATCAAATCAGCGTCGCCGTCTTTCATGTGTGTCAGGTCAATCACATTGCTGCCCTTGTACTTGCTGTCTTTGCCCACGGCAAAGGTGTAGACGTCATTGCCGATCTTAATCTGGTTGCCGTCCTTTACCATGTCGGCTGTCAGACTAAAGGTTGCGGAAGCAAACTTCGAGTCTTCCTTGGCAATAGCGGCCTGTTCCACTTTGACAGCGCCGGAAATAGCGTTGTTTTCTGTGGCTTTTGCGCCAGTTGCATCAACTGTAACGGACATGTCCTCGTCGAACTTGGTGGTGGGCACGCTCTTCATGGTCAAAGTGATCTTGCCGTCGCCCTTTGTAACCTCGAAGTTCACACCACCGATAGAGACAGTCGCGGCAGCAATGGAGAACTTCGCTCCATCCGCCACACCGCTGGCAGCAACGCTGGCAGTTGCAATGGTCACGCCGCCAATTACAATAGAGAAGGTAGCCGCAGCAGAGCCGGCGCTGCCAGACCACTTGGAAATATCAATGCTGTAAATACCCTTTTGGCCTTCGCCGTTGCCGTCCACAGCGTCTGTATCCGCCGTCAGCGTAACAGCAGTGCCCGCAGTGGTAGTGGAGGCGC
>JAAVYP010000010.1 GCA_022791195.1 Clostridiales bacterium
GAGTTACCGTATCGGTCGGTGTCAGCTACAATAAAATTTTTGCAAAATTGGGTTCGGATATGAAAAAGCCGGACGCAACGACTGTTATCACAAGCGAACGATTCCAAGAAATTGTCTGGCCGCTCCCGGTAAATGATTTGCTGTATGTTGGCAGAGCAACACACAATAAGCTGAAACAATATGGAATACAGACCATAGGAGATCTTGCCAAATCCGATCAGATGTTTCTGCGCTATATCCTCGGAAAAAACGGTATGATGCTCTGGCAGTTTGCCAATGGACTTGACATTTCTCCCGTTTCCAACATCGGCGCAAAGTCTTTCATTAAATCCGTAGGCAACAGTACAACGGCTCCGCGTGATCTTATCACTGATGAGGATATTTGGATTACGCTGTGCGTGCTTTGTGAAAGTGTTTCGGCACGGCTGCGTGAATATGGGTTTATCTGCAAAACTGTTCAGATCAGCGTGCGTGACAACGAACTGCACAGTTATGAAAGGCAAGGAAAGCTGAATTATCCGAACCGGACTGCAAAATCGCTGCTCGACAAAGCATTTCAACTGTATAAACAAAACCATCATAGCGGAAAACCCATACGCTCTCTTGGGGTACGCGCCTGCAATCTTGAACTGAATGAAAACGAACAACTTTCATTTTTTTCGGATATTGAATGCATTCAGCGCGAAGAGATATTGGAAAGTGCGGTTGACGATATCCGAAGTCGTTTCGGCCATTTTTCCATCCAGCGTGGTATCTTGTTAGCGGATCGTGAATTATCTTCTGTTAATCCAAAAGAAGATCATATGATTCATCCTGAGTCGTTTTTCAAAAACTAAACCGTCCTCATCATTTGAGGACGGTTTGAAAATTTTACAACTTTTGCGTAGCCATAATACAGCCGTCAGTTGTGATCTCTTTGCCTATCATTTTCATAATACTAATACAAAAGCTTCAGTGTCATTGCCTTTCTATCGCATTTCTATACATCGTATAAGTATATCCGAACAATGGAATACTATCTACCTTGAGGTGCGTATATGAGAAGAAAAGTATTTGTTGAAGTAATAGCGAGGTTTGATACAGAAGGGAAAATTATCCCCATTTCGATTTTGTGGGAAGACGGTTCAGTGTATGAAATTGATCGTATAACGGATATCCGTCGTGCAGCTTCTCTGAAAGCCGGTGGTATGGGAATCCGATATACAGTAAAAATAAATGGAAAAGAAAGCTATTTGTTCTATGAAGAACCAAAGTGGTTTGTAGAAGCAAAACATTAAAATAGGTGGTACTTAATGAATAAGGAGATTTTGAAATCAACCACATTACTTTTTTCAGTATAATCCAACTAACGTAAAAACGAAGGCAAGGTTTAAACCTTGCCTTCATCTTGTATCGTATTTTTTACAACATAATAAAGCTATACCCTTATATAGTGCTTTATCTCCGATAATATTCATTGATTATCTCGTTGTCGAAAGTATAGATAATATCTGCATTAGGGATTTCATGGCCTTCATCAGATATATCATCACCACATCTGTCCCGAAAATCGATAAATTTTTCTCTTAGTTGATTTGTACAAATCTCAAAGTCTTCTTTTGAAATATTGAAATACTTAACAAATGAAACTGCGTACATTTCTTGAGGTTCGGTATTTGTTTCAATATTAGGCTTTACAAATTCTTCATACCAAGAACGACACTCATCACGATCAACTAAATCAAAAAGATACGTAGGTTCCCAATAGTAGATATTTCGATATGAAGGCAGGTAAGAAAAGTTGAATGGAAGTTTTTGCAACGCTTCACCTGCCACCCTCTAAAGCAATCTTACAGTTTAGCACATCTGTCTTGAACTCTGAAACCGAATCTATCGTCACTTTGTTTTGCGCAATCCACTCGTCTTCCTCTGTTGTGCTTGGCTTTGTTGCAACGCTTTTTTCAGCGTCTGCGAGCATCGCATCGTCTGCTTTACCTTCAAAATTTGTAATTGATACCGCAGGTGCAGTTTCTTGCATTTCAAAATCATGACGATTAGATTGCAAACGCTCTATAGCTTGTGCAGATGTAACGATTGTTACAAACATGCCAAGAGCAATGATGGTGCTTATCAATTGTTTTTTCATGATGCTACCTCCGTAGTTTATTATTTAATAATTTAATACATTTTCCAAAGCGAAATAAATAGATCTTCATCATTGGCAGACAGTATCTCATCAGGTTTTGATTTTTCGGTTAAAAATCTTTCTAAATATTTGTCTTTCAATAGGGTTCCGCCAAATCTTGTATATGCTTTACCAAACGGACGACCCTGTGAAAACAGGATCATTGAGAAGGAATTTCTGAACTTGAAAGAAAAAGCAGGACTTCCAAATGTAGTCTTCCATTCTTTGCGGCATTCCAGTACCACCTACAAGTTAAAACTGAATCACGGAGATTTAAAAGCTACACAGGGGGATACTGGTCATGCGGAAATTGACATGATTACAAAAGTTTATGCTCATATTCTCGATGAAGATAGAAAGGTGAATGCACAAAAGTTTGAAAGTGCATTTTATGCCAATCCCGATTTAAGGAAGGTTAAACCTCCACAGGAACCGCCACAGTCCGCCCAAATTGATCTCACAGCGTTGATTGAGCAACTTCAGAACTCTCCAGAACTTGCTAATACTCTGGCTTCGATCATTACGGCAAAATCGCTTTGCTAATGAGAAATTAGCAAATTCCTAAAAACAGTTCGATTCCAATTAGCAAAATATTCAATAGAGATGTATAAAAATTCTTCATTTTTTTCAGAGAATAGAAAAAACTGCAAACCATAAAAATGAAGGTTTGCAGCATACTAATGGCGTCCCAGAAGGGATTTGAACCCCCGACACCCGCCTTAGGAGGGCGGTGCTCTGTCCAGCTGAGC
>JAAVYP010000011.1 GCA_022791195.1 Clostridiales bacterium
GCGAAGGATATTTGAGAGGAGCTGACCTTAGTACGAGAGGACCGGGTCGGACGCACCTCCGGTGCACCAGTTGTTCTGCCAAGGGCATAGCTGGGTAGCCGCGTGCGGGAGTGATAAACGCTGAAAGCATCTAAGTGTGAAACATGCCTCAAGATAAGATATCCCACAGCGTAAGCTGGTAAGGTCGCTTGTAGACTACGAGCTTGATAGGTCAGAGGTGTAAGCACAGTAATGTGTTTAGCTGACTGATACTAATTGACCGAGGGCTTGAACTTTTTCAAGTTTCTTACCTTTGCGAGTTTATTTCGTTTGCTCCTTTATTCAGTTTCCTTTGTTCCTTTTTTATAATATTGTTTCTTTTAGGGGATTAAATAATATTATAGTATCAGTAAAAAACGCAAGATATCTTGCGTTTTTTTGTTATCAGGCCCCACTGATTAAGAGTCAGTTGTAAATAATTGATTTTTCTTGTTTGTAGTATTTTATTCCATTGACTTGCAAACAAAAATTTCTGGACAATTTCTATGTCTTAATTCTTTTGCTACATGCAAGGCCTCTTGTTCGGTTTTATATGCTGCATAAATAGCCGTTCCGCTTCCGCTCATAAGAGAGAAAAGGCAACCATGATTTATAAAAAATGTTTTTAGAGCCGCTGCTGCAGGTCGTTTTGGCAAAACAATTTCTTCAAAAATATTGTATACATATTTTCCTATTTCTGAAAAATGCTTTGAAGTTAATGCATTTAATAATTGATCTATAGTAGAAGATTTTTTTTCTTTAAGCTGATCAATTTCTTGATAGGCTTTTTTTGTTTGTATGCCTTTTCCATCTTTAGCAATGACAAACCAACAGGCGGGCAAAGAAGATACCGATGTCATGCTTTCTCCAATACCGCAAGCGCGCATCGTTTTATTGATAACGCAAAAAGGAACGTCGGCACCAATTGTACTTCCTAAAGTTACAAGTGTATCAGTGGAGAGAGGTGAGCCGTTTATTTGATTGATTGCCCTCATAACAGCGGCAGCATCGGCGCTGCCGCCAGCCAAACCAGCTTCACTGGGGATGTTTTTTTCAATTATAATTTGCGTATCATAATCGATTTTGTTTAGTTTTTGATATATCACATTCGCGGCTTTATATGCAATGTTATCTTGTTCTTGCGGAATAGTGCTTATATCGCAGCAGACATGGATAGTTCCTTGTCCTGCTTTTTGTCGGACTGTGATTTTATCGAATAGAGCTACAGGTGCCATGACGGTATCAATTTCATGATATCCGTCTGGACGTTTGGAAAGAACATCTAAGAATAAGTTGATTTTGGCTGGTGCATAGACTATTAATTCACTGCTTTTGAAATCAGTTGAATGTTGTTGATTCATTTTATTTCTCCATGATGTAGTTGTTTACGATGTCTATTATATCAAATTATATTGTTTGTGACAATAACCGCTCGTATCATCTTTAGAAGATAATTAATTCTTGGGTGAAGTTTATTTAAACATGATTGAGATGGTTATAGGAGACTGAATCATGCTTATTGACTTCAATGCAATTTGGGAAATAATTGGCAACAAACGACCCGAAAATAAATGGAAAATATGGCGGGATTTGCACGATAATGTATATGGATGAGCAGTAAAGATTATCTATTGCAGATTGTATCCATGTAGTTCAATTTGAGAATAGATCGGCTGTGTAAATCTTCAATGAAGTGTGCTCTTTACATTGACTTCTTTACTAAATTATAGTAAAATACAAGATAGCAAATAATTTAATCATTATCTATATGTACGGCTATCCTGAATTAATATAGTGCTTAGTCATCTTTGTTTTGTCTATCTTATCAATTATATCGATAAATTATTTTATGAGGCCTTTGAAAAGAGAGAGATAAGATGAAATTTGATTTTAATAAAAAAAATAATACAGTTGCTTTGTATGCCTGTATGGTCGTAGCTTTTGGTGTTGTTTTAGTATTTGGCTTACTTTATTTCGGGTCAATTGCTACGTTTTTTAACCGCTTAACAACGGTTTTGTCACCGGTTATTTATGGCATTATTATTGCTTATTTACTTAATCCAATCTATAAATTTATTTATCGCTCCTTCCATCGGATTGGCGGCCGGAAAAAGAGAGAAAAACTGCGCCGTGTCTTGGCTCTTTCCTTTACATATATTTTTGTTTTTGCTGTCATTTTTCTTTTCTTTTTAATCATTGTGCCGCAGCTTGTTTCCAGTTATACGTCTTTAGTTGATTTGATAAGCAGTTATATTAATGATGCTTCTGCATGGGTGAATGAACTCATGAATTCCGGCGAATTTTCTTCCAATCTATTGGGTAAACTTTTCTCCGGCTTTAGCATGAAAGAAATTACAGAGGCAGTGCAAAAAATTATATCGAATTCGTATAGTGCTGTTACAACGTTAACCCCTTATGTGGTGTCTTTTGTTTCTTCTTTTGTTACAGTGGCGATGAACTGGGTGATTGGTCTTATTATTTCTGTTTATTTGCTGTTTTCCAAAGAAACACTTTGTGCACAGGTTAGCAAAACAGTGAATGCTGTTTTGAAGCCTGAAAAAGCAAATAGCCTGATTGAATTTGCCCGCTATGTTGACAATACTTTTGGAAAATTTTTAGTAGGGAAAATTTTTGATTCGCTGATAATCGGTATATTGACATTTGTCGTGATGACACTTGTCAGGGTGCCATACAGTGCGCTGATTGCAGTGGTTGTTGGTGTGACGAATATCATTCCGTTTTTTGGTCCGTTTATTGGGGCCATCCCCAGTGTGTTTATTGTGCTGATTGCGGATCCTATCATGGCGATTTGGGTTTTAGTCATTATTATTGTGATTCAGCAGTTAGACGGCAATATTATTGGCCCGAAAATTATTGGCAACACGGTTGGGTTAGGTTCATTGTGGATTGTCGTTTCTATCATCGTGTTTGGCAAATTATATGGTGTAATCGGCATGATTATTGCGGTGCCGTTATTCTCGATTCTTTATAAGTTGTTGAAGGATTGGGTTGAAAAGCGCTTGAAACAAAAAGGCATGCCGGTTGAAACAACTGCCTACATTCCTTCGTCAAGTGGTTGGCATTTAGATTCAGAAGAACCAAAGGCTGATCATAAGAAGAAAGGGTCGTAATAAATCGGTGTCAGGGAATTTAGTGTGGAAAATGTTAAACAAACGCCCCGGTGGACTAATGACTCACCGGGGCGCTGTTTATATTGAATTTTTGGATATTGATAATAGTAAACTTTTAATTTTTAAAACCGCTTCTCTATAATCACGGCGGTGTGCTTATTGTTGCGTAATATGCTTGAAAAAGAAAAGCTGTTATAGCGGTTTATTCGCTATAACAGCTTTGTTATTTCAATAATGCTGCGAATCGGAATAATAGAAACTCCTTGCGTATTGGTCTCTAACCGATCAGCCGATTTATAAGGAAGCACAATTTGGGTAAATCCAAGCCGGATTGCTTCTTTGACGCGTTGATCAATGCCGGAAACCGCACGTACTTCACCTGAAAGTCCGATTTCGCCGAACGCGATGAGGTCATCCGGCACAGGTTTGTCCTTCATCGAAGAATAAATGGCGATGGCTACGGCGGCATCAGCCGCTGTTTCACTAAGATGAAGTCCTCCGATTACGTTTAAATAAATATCTAAGGCAGAGAGCCTTAACCCCATGCGTTTTTCAAGCACGGCGATTAACAATCCCATGCGGTTGTAATCAATCCCATCTGAAGCGCGCTTGGGCGATGGATACATGGTTTGCGTCGTCAGGGCTTGGATTTCAGCAATAATGGGTCTTGTCCCTTGCATTACACAGGCAGCGCAGTTGCCCGACACATTTTTTGGCCGGGAGGCCAGCATGGTCTCGGAAGGGTTTGGCACTTCTTTGAGTCCTTTTTCGGTCATTTCAAAAACGCCTATTTCATTGGTGGAACCGAAACGGTTCTTGATGGCTCGTATAATGCGGTAAATATGCTGGCGCTCTCCTTCAAAATAGAGAACCGCATCAACCATGTGCTCAAGAACCTTTGGCCCGGCAATCGAGCCTTCTTTGTTGACATGCCCGACCAATAGCACAGAAACACCTTCGTTCTTGGCCAAGCTGATAAACCGCATGGCGGCATCTTTTACCTGGGTGATGCTGCCGGGGGCCGATGTGACCGAGTCGGTGTATATTGTTTGAATCGAATCAATGATAATCACGTCTGGCCGCAACTTTTTGTAAGCCGCCAGAATGGCGTCTACATTGGTTTCAACCAAAAGATAAAGAGAGCTTCCTTTCACGCCCAGACGTCCAGCCCTCATTTTAATCTGGCCTTTTGATTCCTCTCCCGAAACATAGAGCACCTTGCGCCCTTCGCCAAGAGCGCCGGAAATTTGCAGCAGCAGTGTTGACTTGCCGATACCGGGTTCGCCCGAAAGAAGAACCACCGAGCCATTAACAATACCGCCGCCTAAAACCCGATCTAATTCGCCAAGACCGGTTTTGGTGCGAAAATATTCTGGAATTTCATAGTCGTCAAAACGAACAGGTTCATTATTGTACTTCGTCGCTGGATGTTTGGCCGATGTTTTCGGACTTTGGCTGATCACATCTTCTACCATGCTGTTCCAGCTTCGGCAGGAAGGGCACTGACCGCTCCACTGAGAAGCCTGGTGTCCGCATTCGGAGCATATATAAACGGTTTTAAGTCCTTTCATTTTTTCCTTTCTGTAGTTGACTGTCTTATGATTGGGACGACAGACAATTGATCAGCGCGGCGCTGATGGCGCAAGACAGTTGCTTTTGATAATTTTCATCCTGTAAACGGGAAAGATCGCTTGGGTTGGAAAGAAAGCCGCATTCGATTAAAATGGCTGGAATCTTAGCGTTGTGCAGGACATAAATAGCAGAGGTGGCCTCTTTTATCGGCCGGCGGTTGTCATGTTCGATCGTGTCGGTTACCGTTTGCTGTACTGCTTGAGCGAGTTCTTGGCTGAACGGTTGGTTTTTAGAATAATAGACCTGCAGTCCGTGCACACGCTGATCCGGAAACTTATTCATATGAATGCTGACAAGTATATTTTCATTGGCCTGTTCGGCAATGCGCAGCCGTTCACGCAGGTCCGCCTGTTTTTTCTTGCCCGGTTTTCCATCGGTTAACATGATGTCGTCTTCTCTTGTCAGTATAACATGAAACCCACTGTATTTCAACATATGGGCGACATTTTCGGCAATCGCTAAATTCAGTTCTTTTTCCAGCGTGCCGTCTGCGCCTACGGCACCGCCGTCTTCACCGCCGTGACCCGGATCAATCACAATGATTTGTTTTTCAATAGAATCTGACGACGCGTATAACAGCGTTTGCGGCGTTATCGACGGATGAAATGCTGCGCATATGACATATAAAATGATACCGGCTGCGGTAAAGAGCAGTGTAAAGAGCATGAGCTTGATGGAAATGGTAATTCCTTTCAAAAATGCATCCATTCCTTTCAGAAAAAGTTTTTACTATTCATGTATATGCGCAAAAGAAAAAGCGGCAGTACCGCCGCTGTTATTTTTTTCTTTTTTCCGGTAAAATCATAAAACCGCGCAGCCCAAGCCAATAACCAAAGCCGGTGGCAAAGATACCGGGCAGTGGCACTAACGCAAAAATGAGAGGGTTGTTGGGTGAAAAGACCTGCATGACACCGATATAAGGAGCCTGTAGAATCTTGGCAATGGTATAGCAGGTGGCGTAGACTGTCTGAACGGCGCCAGCCTGATTATACGTCCAAACATAATAGGTGACGATAATAATAAGCGCGAAAAGCAAATTGATGATGCCGGCGGCAAGGCCCCATTTAAAACCCAGAGCCGCATCGGCTTTCAAGCGTCCCGCTTCGATGCGGATTTTATCTTTGATGCCCGCTTCATTCGCAGCAAAAGCTAATAGAAATAAATAAAAAAGGACCGAAATAGCGCTGGCGGCCAAAAGGGCGGGGACGATATTGCCTGTGTGTGTGCGGGCGAAACTTTCAGCCGCAAAAGTGACAATAAATCCGAAAATGGCCATGCCAAGCTGGTTGATCATTAGTTTGCTGATCATAGAAATGTGTTTTTTAAAGAATGTTAACATGATAATTTTACAAACTCCGTTTTTTGTAGTATAATGAAAGTAAAGCCAATATTCGCTTTTGTCAGATGAAATTGACTTATTTCTATAGAGATGGTCGGAAGAACCGACATCGTTCTATGACAGAGAGCTATATTTTGGCAGTTACTATATAAAAGCTTATAACTATTGTAATATGGAATAAATAATTTCACAAGAGAAATTTTGAAAATTTACATTTAGGTGGTGAAAAGACGATGGAAGGTTTGCCGCCGCTGGTAAATGATTTTGTGCGTTATAAAATCACCGTGCAGAATCGATCGGTGAAAACAGTTGAACAATACGCCATTGATTTAAATTTGTTTTTTAGGTACATCATAGTAACAAGAGACGGTATCACTCTGACAGATGAAGCATTAGCGGCGGCCGATCTTCGGCGGGTTGATCTTGCTTTTGTACAATCCATTACCCAAGAGGACATTTATTCTTTTTTGATGTATACGGCTTTAGAGCGCGGCAACAGTGCCAAAACAAGGGCGCGCAAAGCATCTTCACTGCGGGCATTTTTTAAATATCTTTTTGTTACCAAACAGTGCATTGACCAAGATCCGGCAGAGAATATAGAGGCGCCTTCGGTGCGCCCGTCGCTGCCCAAATATCTTTCGCTTGATGAAAGTCTTGCGTTGCTTGATACGGTGAAAAACGACAGTAAAAATCCCAATCGTGTGCGTGATTTTTGTATGCTGACGCTTTTTTTGAACTGCGGCATTCGACTCTCGGAATTAGTCGGCATTAATTTATATGACATTGAGAAAAATCTGAAGTCTATGAGGGTAGTCGGCAAGGGCAGCAAAGAGCGTGTTGTTTATTTAAACGAGGCATGCCGAAATGCACTTGGTGATTATTTGCCGATTCGCGGCGCGCTCAAAGGTATCAAAGAGCAGGATAAAAACGCCTTGTTTACCAGCCGTTTGGGCAATCGAATATGCAACAAAACTGTACAATATACCGTTTATAAATATTTAGAGACAGCCGGACTTGCGCATAAGCATTACTCTACCCACAAGCTGCGGCATACAGCCGCTACACTGATGTATCAGACCGGTAAAGTAGATGTGCGGGTGCTCAAGGATATTTTAGGTCATGAGCAGCTCAATACAACGCAGATATACACCCATATCAGTGATACGCAGATGGAACAGGCAATGGAGGAAAATCCGCTTTCCGGCGAAAGGAGAAAGAATACGCATGAATGATGAACCGTCTTTCCTGGACGAAGCCTATGAAAAGAGCATGCAGGCCTATCAGCGCGGTATTTCCTTAAAAAAAATATGGATCACCTGTTTTTTGGTTATGATGGCGATTGTGCTGGTGACGCTGTTTGTGTTTTTTGGCGGCACGCAGACAACCAAAACAAGCATTGATCCCCTGCCGAATGATCCGACACCGCCACCGGTCAGTGCCCGGGTGGATATGGAGAAATACTCCTTTGAGATTGAAGAGGATATTCATTCCCGGGCGGCCATACTGGTCAATTATACTACCGGGCATGTCGTGTGTGAGCGAAACAGCAGCGCAGAGCTGTTTCCGGCCTCTTTAACTAAAATGATGACTGTTCTTGTCGCTATTGAAAACATAAAAGACATCAATGCGCAAATCTTCATTACCGGGAATAGCTTTGGCAGACTGGCAGAAGAAAATGCCTCGGTGGCTGGACTGACAGCCGGGTCTACGGTTTCCTTTATGGATTTGTGTTATGCAACGATCTTGGCGTCGGGCGCGGATGCGGCGCTTACCTTGGCTGAGTATATCAGCGGCAGTGAAGAGGCCTTTGTGACCCTGATGAATGGCAAGGCGAAGGAACTCGGCATGGATGGCACTAATTATTGTAATGTGACAGGACTGCATGATGATAATCATTATACCACTGCGTACGACATGGCCATGCTGCTGCAATACGCACTGAAAAACGAGAATTTTTATCGCGTTTTTACTTCAGATGAATATCAAATCACCAGTGATGGTGCCGTGGCGGTTAATTTAACCGTGCAAAGCACTGTGTTTGAAAAAGCAAGGCATATGGTGGTCAATAAATTGAATACCGGGACGCTTTTAGGTGGCAAGAGCGGATATACCACCGAAGCAGGGCTTTGCCTTGCCTCGTTGTGTAAGGTAGGGGATCAAGAGTATATTACCGTAACGCTCAGTGCGGACGGCACGCTCTATACACCCCAGTACAGCATGATTGACACCTATCGGTTAATAAACGAATATGCTTATTAGACGCATTCGATTAAGTGCAGAAAAAGGGAATCTTTTTAAGAGTCCCTTTTTTGTTGTATGTATGCATAGCGCCGAAGAAGCTTTTGGACGGTAGGCGTATTCTTCTGCGTTTTCCTTTCTTTTTGGTTTCTTTTATGCTATAATAAAGGCGGGTTGCACCGGCCTTTATTAGAAAGTTTGTAAATTGAAATAAAGAATAGGAAAAATAGAAAAGAATGATGAAAGTAATTCTGTCAAACGAACAGGAAAAACAGGAGGTTAGCCCGTTTCTTTGCGGACTGATTGAACAAGCCATTCACGAGACATTAGCTTTTGAAGGCTTTGCTAAAGAGGGCGAGGTATCGGTCACTTTAACCGATAATGAAGGCATTCATCTGCTGAACAAACAGTATAGGGGCATTGACCGGCCAACCGATGTGCTTTCGTTTCCTTTGTTCGATGAGGCAGATGAAGACTATGTCATGTTAGGGGATATTGTACTCTCATTAGAAAAGGCACGGCAGCAGGCGGAGGAATATGGGCATTCATTTGAACGAGAGACCGCGTTTTTGTGCGTCCATTCGGTACTGCATCTTTTGGGCTATGATCATGAAACAGGGCCTGATGAAGAGCGGGAAATGATTGAAAAACAAAAGGAAGTTATGAGAAGGCTGCGACTGAATGAAGATGAAAAAAACGCTTGCCAGCGGGATGAGGGAAAGGAAACAGGAAGATAATGCAAACCAAGAAAACAGGCTTTGTGGCGATTGTAGGCCGGCCAAACGTGGGGAAAAGCACCTTGCTGAACGCTATTTTAGGAGAAAAAATAGCAATTGTTTCTAAGAAACCCCAGACAACAAGAAATCGAATTACCGGCATTCATACCGATGAAGAAAGCGGTGCGCAAATCGTTTTTTTGGATACACCCGGTTTTCATACGCCCAAAACCAAATTGGGCGGTTTTATGGTGAAGTCAATTCAATCGGCCATTCGAGATGTTGATGCGGCGGTGTTGGTGGTGGATGCTAACGCACACCCGGGACCAACCGAGCGCGGCATGATTGAAAAACTTGCACAAACAGGCTTGCCCTGTCTTTTGGTGATCAATAAAACAGACAGAGCCGGTGCTGAACGGGTGGGCGAGGCCATTCGCGAATATGCGGCGCTGTATGATTTTGATGCTGTCATTCCGGTGAGCGCGATCAAGGGAGAGGGCGTCTCGATTATCTTAGAGGAGCTGGCGCCGTTTTTGTATGAAAGCGAGTGGTTGTTTCCGTCTGATATTGTGACCGATCAGCCCGAACGGCAGATTGCCTCTGAAATTATTCGGGAAAAAATTTTGCGTACTATGGAAGAGGAAATTCCGCATGGCACTGCCGTGGTGATCGAAGAATTTAAAGAACAAAAAGGCCTCTTATCCATTCGTGCAGAAATATTTTGCGAACGAGAGAGCCATAAAAGAATTTTAATCGGTAAACGCGGTGAGGCACTTAAAAAGATCGGCACCTATGCCAGAGAAGATTTAGAAGCCTTCTTCGGCTGCAAAGTGTTTATTGATTTGTGGGTGAAGGTGAAAGAGAATTGGCGGGACAGCCAGTACAATCTCTCAAACTTCGGCTATAAGGAAGATAACGAGTAACTAATACGTTGTAAAAAGAAAGGAAGCACATTGCAGTGAGCCATCTTGTTTCATGCAAAGGCATTGTGATACGAGAGCAGATTTATGCAGAAAATGATAAGTTTTTGATCATTTTGACTGATACCATGGGCAGTGTGCCGGTTTTTTGCAAAGGGGCGCGCAGTTATAAAAGCAAACTGATGGTGTGTGCACAGCTTTTTTGCTACAGCGATCTGGTTCTTTACCGAAAAGGCGAAAATTATTGGCTAAAGGAAGCGAGCCTGATCGAGAATTTTTATGGCATAAGAGAGGATATGAACGCCTTTGCACTTTCGCAGTATTTGCTAGAGGTAGTGCGCGAACTGACGCGCGAAAACTTGAAAGACAATCAGCTGCAAAGGCTGCTATTGAATACATTATATGCCTTAGAAAAAAAGATGAAGCCGCTGTATCAGATCAAGCCGGTTTTTGAACTAAGGGCCTGTTCGCTTTCGGGGTTTATGCCCGATTTGGTGGGCTGTACGGTTTGCGGGCAATATGAGGACCCCGGCATGTATTTTGCCGTGCAGGAGGGTATGCTGTATTGTAAAGAGCATGCCAAACAGGCGACCGTTAAGCTTACACCGGTTACTCCAGCGGTCTTAAAGGCGATGCGGTGGGCGGTGTTTGCACCGCTTGCCAGGCTGTTCGCTTTTTCGGCGCCGGATGAGGAGTTACTGGTGTTTGATCATTTGGCTGAACATTATCTTGGCTATCATTTGGATAAACGCTTTGAAACGCTGGCTTTTTATCGGACTATGCTTGCTGAATGAAGCATGGCCGCCATGAATGCGCGCCGCACGAATGTACGGCTGTCTATGAAAGAGTCTGTTGATGGTTGGTGCTTCACCCAGTGGTTTGTAAAGTCAGTGCGGCTTTGCGTGATTTTGTGATAAATGCTGAATCGCAGTGCCATAAAGCGCGGCGAAGTGGAGAGAAATAGATGATTGATTTTGATAAATATGCGCAAACGCTTGAATTTGATAAAGTTTTATCCCTGCTGGCGGATTGCGCTTTAACACAGGGGGCAAAGCAAAGGGCGCTGGCGCTGCGTCCGGAAACCGAAAAAGCGCTCATTTTGGCGAATTTGCAGCAAACGACCGATGCGAAGGCTATGGCGGCTATCAAGGGAACGCCTTCTTTTGGCGGAGTGCGAGATATCACCAATGCGACCGATCGTGCTGAAAAAGGGGCCATGCTGACGCACAAAGAGCTGTTAGAAGTGGCCAATTTGCTGTATGTGGTACGGGGACTTTTGACTTATATCCGGACCGATCAGCGGGAAAGCACTTCACTTGACGAGTTGTTTTCTCTTTTACAGCCCTGTCGGACGTTGGAAGATGCCATCAAAAAGGCGGTCATTTCCGAGGATATGCTGGCGGATGAAGCCAGTCCGGCCCTTTCGGAGATACGCCGAAAAATGCGGCGTACTAACAGCCGGATTAAAGACACGCTGCAGCAGACGGTGACCTCGGGTAAATATGCTAAATTTTTGCAGGATAATATCGTCACGATGCGTGGCGGCCGTTATGTAGTGCCGGTCAAGGCGGAGTATCGGAACGAAATTAAGGGACTCTTGCATGAGACCTCCAGCTCTGGCGCGACCTTGTTTATTGAGCCAATGGCCGTTGTCGAGGCGAACAATGAACTAAGAGAGTTAGAAAGCGCCGAAAAAGATGAAATCGAGCGTATTCTGTATGCGCTTTCTGCCAGGACTGCTCAAGCGGCTGCCCTGCTGAATGAAAACTATGCCTTGGTGACCGAACTGGCCTTTATTTTTGCCAAGGCAACGCTTTCCTATAAGCTTGATGCCTCTTCGGTTCATCTTGTGGAGGAACGCATCATCGAATTAAAGCGGGCGCGGCACCCCTTGCTGGAAAAAGGCCGTGCCGTGCCGATTACCGCTGTGTTAGGCGGCGAATATGACACGCTTGTCATTACCGGCCCCAATACAGGCGGTAAAACAGTGGCACTGAAAACCATGGGCCTTTTGGTCATGATGGTGCAGTCAGGATTGCATATCCCCTGTGAGGATACCTCGCGTCTTTGCGTTTTTGACAATGTATTGGCCGATATCGGCGATGAACAGAGTATCGAGCAGTCTCTTTCCACCTTTTCGGCTCATATGGTGCGCATCGTGGATATCTTAGACGCGGTGAGCGAACGCTCGCTCGTGTTGTTTGATGAGCTTGGCTCGGGTACCGACCCGACAGAGGGCGCGGCGCTGGCCATTGCTATTATCGAAAATGTACGGGAAAAGCGCGCTTTGTGTGCGGCCACCACTCATTATGCGGAACTCAAGGTATATGCCCTGGATACCGCCGGTGTTTGCAATGCTTCTTGTGAGTTTGATGTAAATACATTACAGCCGACCTATCGGCTGGTTATTGGTACACCCGGCAAATCCAACGCGTTTGCCATTTCAAGCCGCTTGGGTCTTGCGCCTGCGATTATCGAGCGGGCAAAAGGGTATGTTCGTGCCGATGAAAAACGCTTTGAGCAGGTGATTGAGAAATTAGAGCGCTCCCGCATGGCGATGGAAGAAAACGAAGCGCGCGCGAAAGAAGAAAAACGCGCTATCGAGGCCTATAAAGCCCAAGAGGAAAAGCGGATTCAGCAAATGGCGCAGGCAGCCGAAAAAGAAATTAACCGGGCGAGAGCCGAATCTGTTTCGGTTGTGAAAAGCGCAAAAGCAGTCAGCGACCGTATTTTTGAAGAATTAGAGGCGCTAAAAAAGAAAAAGGATGCAGAGGATTTTGCCAAGGCGTTGGAAGAATCCCGCCGCAAGATTCGGCGGCAGTTACGCAGTGCCAATACGGATATACGTGAAATTGAATTTGATGAAGATGAATCATCAGCGCCATCCCGTCCCATTAAACAGGGCGATGAGGTTTATCTTAAAAACGTGGGCCGACGGGGTACGGTTGTGTCCGGTCCGGACGCGAAGGGCAATGTAACGGTGGCGGCCGGCCGGCTGACAACCAAGACTACGATTCAAAATTTAGTATTGGCTGAAGATAATGGCATGCTTTTTACATCAAAAGAGGGCAAAAGCATGCCGGCTAAACAGTATCGGCCATCGGCCCCGCGTGCTTTTTCGCCGGAAATTGATTTGCGGGGGCTGACAGGCGATGATGCGTGGTGGCAGTGCGATAAGTATTTAGACGATGCGCTGCTTTCGGGTGTGCACCAGGTTACGCTTGTTCATGGCAAAGGCACCGGCGCTTTACGGGCGTTTATCCAGGCGCAGTTAAAAAAAGACACGCGGGTGGCCTCTTTCCGTGGCGGAAAAATCGGTGAGGGTGACGCCGGCGTCACCGTGGTGGAACTCAAATAGGAAAGGCGGCAGACAATGACGTTGCAGCAGCTTCATTATGTGATTACAATTTCAGAGACCGGCTCGCTCAATAAAGCGGCTGAGATTTTGTATGTGTCGCAGCCTTCTTTGAGCGCGGCGATGCATGATTTGGAGAGGGAATTAGGCATTGTCATTTTCTATCGAAGCGGCCGGGGAGTTACGCTGACCAATGACGGCGCGGAGTTTCTTACCTATGCAAGACAGGTGTATCATCAATATGAAACGCTCATGGAAAAATATGGCGAAGCGGGGACGCTGAAGAAAAAATTCGGCGTTTCTGCGCAGCACTATTCCTTTGCGGTGAAAACCTTTGTCGAAATGGTTAAACAGTTCAACATGGCCGAATATGAGTTTGCCATCCGGGAAACCAAAACGAGAGAAGTGATTGAAGACGTCAGCACGCTGAAAAGTGAAATCGGTATACTTTATGTAAGCAGCTTTAACCGCCAGGCGATTTTGAAGCTGCTGAAAACAAATGATTTGGCCTTTCATAAGCTGATTGACTGCGGGGTATATGTGTATTTGTGGAAAGGACATCCTTTGGCGGGGTGTCAAACCATTTGCTTAGAACAATTAAGCCCTTATCCGTGTCTTTCTTTTGAACAGGGGGGCAACAGTTCGTTTTATTTTGCCGAGGAGATTCTCAGCACCAATGAGTATCCGCGGGTGATCAAGGCCAATGACCGGGCTACGATGCTCAATTTAATGGTGGGCTTAAACGGATATACGCTTTGTTCGGGCATTATTTGCGAAGAATTAAATGGGTCTGATTATGCGGCGATTCCGTTTGAGGGCGCGGATGACCCGGCAAACTGCCAGATGGAAATTGGCTATATTGTGAAAAAAAATCAGATTTTAAGCCAAATGGGGCAATTGTATATTGAGGAGACTAAGAAATATTTGAACAATCAGATGAAATAACAGCGAAAAGATGTATGAGTTATAGACTGAATCTATAACCTATCATATTTATATGGTATTAGACGCTGGTTCTTTTTTACGTTATAATAAAAGAAACCTTAGGGGTTTCTTGCAAAAGCTTTATGATACAAAAAGTGATTGCGACTGACAATTATCAGGTAACGAAAAATGGACCGGCGCCAATCGAAAGTTTTCTTTCGATGAATGTTAAATGGATTGCAAACGAGGGGCCGCCGATAAGGGGCTCCTTTTATTTTATGAAAAATAAGAAAGGTAATGGATACAATGACCGAAATTTTATGGCATGGACGGGGCGGGCAGGGCGCTTTTACGGCGGCAAAGCTGCTGGGTACAGCGTATATTCTGCAAGATCAAAGCCGCTCGGCGCTGGCGTTTCCCTCGTTTGGTCCGGAGCGGAGGGGCGCGCCGATCCGCGCCTTTACCAAGCTGGATAGCAAACCAATTGGCAACCGCAGTGAGATAGAAAGAGCGGATTATACTATTTTTTTGGACGATACGCTGTTCAGTGCAGATGCGTGTTCGGCGTTAAAGCCGGGCGGAAAAATTTTACTGAATACCAAACATAAGGTGGATAACGAACACGTTTTTACGCTGGATGGTGATAGACTGGCGGCCGAGATTTTAAAGCGGCCGATTACCAACACCGTCATGCTCGGGGCGTTTTGTGCTTTGTATGAAGAGCTTTCGCTTGACAGTCTGGAAGAGGCCGTCAAACAAATGATGCCCGAAAAGTTATGGGAAGCGAATATAGCTGTGGTGCGCGCCGCGGCAGCCATGATGGAGGGGAGAAAAAACAGATGAAACCCTATTTACGAGAACACGTACCCTCGGGTATCGACGATATACCCGAAGCAACTGCCTATGAAGCGGGGTATTTAGTCACCAAAAATGCCGGTTGGCGCAACGTGAAACCGGTGGTTGACCAAGCACGCTGCGTAGGGTGCCTGCAATGCTATCTGCATTGTCCTGAAGGAGTGATTTATAAGGATCATGGCAAGGTGTCTATCGATTATGATTTTTGCAAAGGATGCGGCATTTGCCGGAAAATTTGTAAATTGGGCGCTATTTGCATGGAGCCGGAAAAAGGCTGAATATATACGAAAAAGGAAAAGGGATATGCGCTTGCATAAACATTTACTTCTTTTTCATTCTTAATATTAGGAGACAAGTTTTGCGCTGTTCCGAAAAACAGTCGCAGCATGGAGGCAACAAATGGCGAAGAAATTTTTATCCGGAAACGATGCCTTTGCCGAAGGAATCCGGTTGGCAAAGCCGCAGGTGATTTCGGCTTATCCCATCACGCCGCAGACCATAGTGGTGGAAAGGCTTTCTGAAATGGTTGAGCAGGGTCTGCTGCCGGCTGAGTTTATTCATGTGGAATCAGAGCATTCAGCATTGTCATGTGCAATGGGGGCTTGTGCGGTGGGCGCGCGAGCTTTTACCGCTACCTCTTCACAGGGACTCTTGTACATGGCCGAATGTTTGCCTTATGCGGCCGGCGGACGTTTTCCGATTGTGATGATGAACGCCAATCGTTCCACCGCGCTGCCATGGAATATATATGGCGATCAGCGGGATTCGATTTCACAGCTTGACTGCGGCTGGATACAAAGCTATGCGGAAAATGCACAAGAGGCGCTTGATTTTGCCTTAATGAGTTATTATATTGCCGAGCATAAAGAGGTTTCGACTCCCTTTATGGTGAATTTAGATGGGTTTGTGCTGACGCATACCTATGAAGTGGTGGAAGTTCCAAGTGAAGAGCAGGCAAACGCCTTTCTGCCTGCCTATGAAACTGAGAATAAGCTGGATTTACAGCACCCTCGCAATCTTTGCTTTTCGGCAGGTCCGGAGCACAATCTGCTGTTTAAATATAAAGAGCATCAGGGACTGTTAAAGGTTCAAAGCGTCGTGCAGGAAGCAGAGGAGAAATTCGCCCGCATTTTCGGCCGCTCTTATACAGGATTAACAGAGAGCTATTGTACAGAAGATGCGGATTATCTCCTCATCACGCTTGGCAGCATAGCCGGACTGGTTAAAGAGAGGGTTGACCGGCTCAGAGCGCGCGGCGAAAAGGTCGGCCTTTTGCGTATTCGTTATTTGCGGCCCTTTCCGAATGCAGAAATTGCCGAGGCGGTGAAACGGGTAAAATCGATTGCTGTATTGGAAAAAGATGTTTCGTTTGGCAATGAGGGCACGGTTTATACAAATGTCAATTCCGCTCTGCAAAAGGCAGGGATATCCATCCCATCTTCCAATTATATTGGCGGTCTGGGCGGCAAGAATATTGCGGCAGAGGAAATAGATGCAATTTTTGATGAACTGAAGCAGGAACGGACAAAAATCTGTTTTGTCGGATTGGAGAATGAGACAGATGATAGGTAAGGATATAAAACGCCCGCGAAAGGAGGAGTTATAATATGAGTCTAAATGCAAAAACACTTTGCGAAGATGAATTTTTTTACGGGCATAAGGCTTGCGCGGGCTGCGGCGGCAGTCTCGCCGTGCGCATTGCCCTGAAGGTGCTGGGTGAGCGTTCAATCGCGGTTTTGCCGGCCGGGTGCATGTCGGCGGTTGGCTTTAATTTTCCGCAGTTGTGCTTTGGCAACAATGCCATTATCTCCACCTTTGCCGGCACGGCCTCTATGATGACGGGCATCGAGGCAGGACTGCGGGCGCAGGGTGTGACTGATTATCAGGTGGTGGGTTTTGCCGGTGACGGCGGTACGGCGGATATTGGCCTGCAGGCGCTTTCGGGCGCGATCGATCGGAACGATGATGTTTTATATATCTGCTATGATAATGAAGCCTATATGAATACGGGCATTCAGAAAAGCTCTCTGACGCCGTTTGGCGCTAAAACAACCACTACGCCGGCCGGCCAAAGAATCCACGGCAATGTAAGACAAAAGAAAAATATGTTTGAGATTGTCTGTGCCCATGGTATTTCTTATGCGGCTACGGCCAGCATCGGTTATCTGAATGATTTTATGAACAAGGTGGAAAAGGCGTCGAAAATCAAGGGAACCAAGTATATTCATATCATTGCTCCCTGTCCGACCGGATGGGGCATCGCTTCGGACGAGACCGTAGCGATCGCTAAAGAGGGGGTAGACTGCGGTCTTTGGTATTTGGCTGAATATGAAAATAACGAGTTGATTTTGAATTACAAACCAAAACAGTTTTCAGATATAAAAGAGTATGTACGCAAGCAGGGACGCTTTAAGCATGTAAGCGAGGAAGATATGCAAATCATTGTCGATTCCCGCGATGCGAAGTGGGCTGCGATCAATCAAAATTTTAAGATGGGTTAGGAGGCAACAACATGAAAAGAGACAACGCAAACAAATATTGGAATGAAGAATTAGAAACTCTTCCGCGTGCGGAACTGGAAAAACGGCAGTTGGCGGATTTGCAGGAAATTGTGCAGTTTGCCTATGACCATGCGCCGTATTATCAAAGATCCTTTGACAAGGCCGGTGTAAAACCGTCAGAAATCAAAACATTGAAGGATATTGAAAAATTTCCGTTTATCGATAAGACCACACAGCGGGATACACAAGGAGTAGGCTCGTTCTTAGGCGAGCTTGCTGCCGTGCCGGAAGAAGATGTTGTGTTTATTTCCACGTCATCCGGTTCGACCGGCGTGCCTACGATGAGTCCGTTTACCAAAAAGGATTTTGACGAATTTCAGGATACCGAAAGCCGCTGGTTCTGGCAGGTTGGCATGCGGCCGAGCGACCGGTATGTGCATGCACTGAACTTTTCGCTTTATGTCGGCGGGCCGGATGTGATTGGTGCACAAAATCTTGGTGCGCTTTGTATTTGGGGCGGCACGCTGCCGAGCGAACGGCTTTTGTTTGTGCTGAAAACGTATCAGCCGACAATCATCTGGACCAGTCCCTCCTATGCATGGCAGCTTGGCGAAAAAGCGCTGAAAAGCGGCATTGACCCCAAGAAAGATTTGAATATCAAAAAGATTATTGTGGCAGGGGAATTAGGCGGTTCGATTGATGCAACCCGAAAGGCCGTTGAGGAATTATGGGGCGCGGAGGTTTACGATTTTTACGGTCTGTCAGATATATTCGGCGCCTGCGCTGCGATGTGTGAGGCAAAAGACGGACTGCACATCGCTGAAGACCATATTTTGGTAGAAACGGTGGATATTCATACAGGCGAGGTGCTGGCGCCCGGCGAAGTAGGCGAGCTTGTCTTTACGACCCTGCGCAAGCATGCCCGTCCGTTGATTCGTTTCCGCACCGGCGATATTGGCTGGATTGATAATACGCCTTGCTCTTGCGGCCGTACGCATGGACGCATTCATATCAATGGCCGCAAGGATGATATGTTTATTGTATCGGCTGTTAATGTATTCCCGAGTGACATTGAGGCTGTGATTCGCGAATTGCCCGGTATCACGGGTGAATATCTGATTCGTGTATTTGAAAAGGATTATACCTGTAAATATTCGGTGGAAATTGAAAAGAATGCAGACAATACCAGAGCGGATGCCGAGATTGCGGCTGAGGCTTCAGCTGCACTGAAAGCACGTATAGGTGTGAAGCCTTTCAGCGTGGTGGTGCATTCGGACGGGGCATTGGATACTCGTTCTGAACACAAATCCAAACGCATTATTGATGAGCGAAATCGATAAGGGGGAGAAAACAATGCCAGAGCTTTCTAAACGTACGGCGACATTTACCGATTCGGTGATTCGCCGCATGACAAGAGTTTCTTTACAGTATGGGGCGGTGAATCTGTCCCAGGGTTTTCCGGATTTTGATCCGCCAAGGGCAATTTTGGACCGTTTGGCACAGGTGGCAAATGAGGATTTTCATCAATATTCGATTACATGGGGCGCCCAGAATTTCAGAGAAGCGTTAGCCGAAAAACAGTCTCGTCTTATGGGTCGGCCGATTGATCCAAATGGTGAAATTGTCGTAACCTGCGGCAGCACCGAGGCAATGATGGCCGCCATGATGAGTGTGACCAATCCCGGCGATAAGGTGATTGTATTTTCGCCTTTTTATGAGAATTACGGTGCTGATACGATTTTGGCCGGCGCTGAGCCGATTTATGTCCCCTTGTGTCCGCCCGAATTTACTTTTGATGCCGATGTATTGGAGGCTGCGTTTAAACAGCATCCCAAAGCGCTGATTCTGTGCAATCCATCCAATCCGTGCGGAAAAGTGTTTACCTATGATGAGTTAAAGCAGATTGCTGATTTAGCCGAGAAATATGATACCTTCGTGATTACCGATGAGGTGTATGAACATATCGTCTATGAACCGCATCGGCATGTGTATTTTGCTTCGCTGCCCGGCATGTGGGAGAGAACCATTTCTTGTTCGTCTTTGTCAAAAACTTATTCAATTACCGGTTGGCGGCTGGGTTATATCATTGCGCCTGCATCGGTGATTGACGTAGCCAAAAAGGTGCACGATTTCTTGACTGTAGGCGCGGCGGCCCCTTTGCAGGAAGCCGCCGTGGTGGGACTTCGTTTTGATGATGCGTACTATCAGGAATTGCAGGATAAGTATACCAAAAAGCGCAATCTGTTTTTAAAAGGGCTTGACGATTTGGGCATTGCACATACGGTGCCTCAGGGGGCTTATTACATACTGCTCGATATTGCTGAATTTGGCTATGATTCGGACGTGACATTTTGTGAGCTCATGGCCAAAGAGGTCGGCGTGGGGGCCGTGCCGGGTTCCAGCTTTTTCAGGGAACCGGTGAATCACTTGATTCGCCTGCATTTTGCAAAGAAAGATGAAACGCTGTATGAAGCACTGAATCGTTTGGCGGATCTTAGAAAAAAGATGCCTGTTCATAAAAAATAATCATTCAATAAGGCTTGCTTGTATGGTCAATATGAGCAGGCCTTTGTTGATTTAAATAGATGCTGACCTATTTAGGGGAGAGGGTGAAGCATGCTGCGCGATCGAAGAAAAACAGAGGGTCATGTCAATGATTTTTTTGCAGTTGTAAAGCAAATTGATTTATAGTATAATAGAAGCAAACCTACGGTTGGCTTCTAAAGTTTATCTTTTCGCTTAACCAAGCGAAATTTTGGCAGAGCCAAAACCGCTAAACTTTAAGGTAGTGGAAACTATGGAGTATCCATAAGCAAACCTACGGTTGGCTTCCAAAGTTTAACTTGCCGCTTTTGCAAGCGGCATTTCAGCCGTGCTGAAAACGTCAAACTTTAGGTTAGCTAAAATTTTGTGGTATTACGAAGC
>JAAVYP010000012.1 GCA_022791195.1 Clostridiales bacterium
GCAATATCTTCATTGATTTCATGCGAGATACTGATCAATCGCAACGCTGGAGGCAGAATTTTTATCAACAAACAGGTTGAAGTTTGCGTGCTGCTTCAGCATCGTTGCAGGAATGTTCGGTGTTAAATCATTTTCAAGGGTATCCTTAATCGCCTGTGCTTTTACTTTGTGCGGCACGCTGGATACAATTACTTTGGATTTCATAATTTCTTTCACCGTCATAGAAACAGCCTGTTTCGGCACATCGTTGATAGTCGGGAACCAGCCCTCGCCGAGCTGCTGCTGGCGGCACTTCTGATCCAAATTAACAATGATATAGGCATTTTCATTTTCAAAATCAGCCGGTGGGTCATTGAAAGCAATGTGTGCGTTCTCGCCAATGCCAATCAGGGCTACATCAACCGGTGCTTTGCGCAGCTCGGCTGTCAGCGAAGCGATATTGGCTTCAATATCACCATCGGTATTGACATAATGAATTTCTTTTGCATTCACAAAATCACCAAATCGCTCTTTGATATATTTGCGGAAAGAAGCCGGATGGGTAATCGGCAGATCGACATATTCATCTAAATGGAAAACCTCTACCTTTGACCAATCAATCTCCTTTTTAATCAATGCCGCAATGGTCTCAAACTGAGAAGCACCCGTTGATAAAACCAATCTGGCGCTGCCGTTTTTCTCAATGGCCTCATTCAACAGCTTAGCGGTTAAATCCGCGGCGCGTTCGCCCAGCTCGAGCGCATTTTCAGACAGTGTAATTTTCATGTTCGTTACCTTACCTTTCATACTGTGTTTTTCCGCCTACCATGGTAAGCTGAATTTCTATATTTTCATCAAAGAGAGTGATATCCGCATCATACCCTGCGGCTAATATCCCTTTGTTTGAAAGCCTCATTGCCTTGGCCGGCGTTTCGCTCGCCATCTTAATAACATCCGGCAGCGGAATATGTGCATAGTCCTTTGCCTTGCGAATCAAAACATCATAAGTCGCCACGCTTCCGGCAAACGCACTGCGGTCAGGAAGCCAAGCCACTCCATCGGCAATCACAACCGGCGTGCCGGTGTCCTTGCTGCCCAGCATACACTGGGTTCCCTCTTTCATACCGGCACCCCGCATGGAATCGGTCACCAACACCATACGGTCTGCGCCCTTTACTTTATAAATTAACTGAAGCAGCTCGGCCGGCAAATGTATGCCGTCGCAAATGGCCTCACAATAAACATCATCACGCAAAAGGCAAGCTTCTACCGTACCGCCCTTGCGAAATCCATTTTCCCGGTGCACGCCTGACATGCCCGAGTAAAGATGGGTTGCCACCCGATATCCTGCATCAGCCGCTAAAAGAGCGGTTTGGGCATCCGCATCGGTGTGCGCCATACCGCAGATAAGTCCCTGTGCCGTCAAATCCTTCGCCATCTGCATACTGCCGGGCAGTTCGGGCGCGGCATCGATACGGCGGATAAACGGATATTCAGCTATCAGCTTTTTATATTCTTCATCCGCAGGAGAGCATAGCTGATCAGGCGGCTGCGCACCGCATTGTGCAGGGCTGAAATACGGCCCCTCCAAATGTGCGCCCAAAAAAGCAGCGCCGCCAGCCGAAGCAAAATCAATCTGCGCCAAAGAATCCAGCGCGGCGCGCACCTGCGAAAACGGCGCGCTCATAGTGGTTGGATACACGCCGGTTACCCCATAACGTGCATAGGTACGCAAAGCATTGAGCGCCCCATCGCTCTCGGCATCCATAAAGTCATAACCGCCTATGCCGTGGGTATGCAAATCAATAAACCCGGCGCTTGCATAAGCGCCCTTTGCATCGATCACTTGATCAAAGTCACCCGCTGCGAACGCCTCTTCCGGAAGAACCGCCTCGATTGTATCATTTTGAATCATGATCGCATGACGATCAAGCTCTTTTCCCTGCGTAATGATACGCGCATTGATTATTTTTGTTCTCATGTTGTTTCTTTTTCAATTAATTCACTGTTGATTATATATTTTTTTGCGACCGGCTTGCCTGCCAAAAGATCGATCAGCATAGATACGCCCAAAATACAAAGCTCATCTACCTTATTATCAACCGTACTAATACGCGGTGTAGAACATTCAGAAAGAATCGAATTATCGTAACCCATCACACTGAGGGATTCGGGCACGCTCCTTCCCAAATCAGAAGCAGCCTTGATCACGCCGACGGCTAATTCATCCACCGAGGTAAGCACCGCCGAAATGTCCGGATTTTCGCTTAATATGCGTTTTGCTTCGCTGTGCGCTGCCTCAATAGTGCGCGGGCAATTATAAACAAACTGCTTCTCTTTCGGCAATCCGCAACGGGCCAGTCCGCGATAAAATCCTGTCAGCTTAGCTGTACCATTGATGGTATCCGAATCGTTTAAATACAAAAACGTACGCCGGCCCTTTTTATATAAATTACAGACAGCTCGCTCTACAGTTGCTGCATCATCGCAAAAAATATTATAGCAGACCTCGTTCTCAGTCTCTAAATTGATTGTCAAAATAGGAATGCCATCCGGCGCAAACAGATCCTTATCTGCTTTACGAAAAATAGAACCAATCGTAAAAATAGCATCTACTTTGCGGGAACACAGCGAGCGAATGTATCGCTTCACGCCCGTCATTTCTTCCCCCACGCTATACAAAATAATATCATAGTCCATCGCACGAAGCCGCTGCTCCAGAACCGAAACCGCGCGCATATAATACAGGTCGTCAATCTGGGCTACCAAAATGCCCACTAACTTCATGCTGCCAATATTCATACCCTGCGCATAAGGATTTGGCTGGTATCCTGTTTTTTTCAGTACATCATTGACCCGCGCACGGGTTTTCCGGCTTACTGGCCCGCCATTGATGACCCGCGATACAGTCGCGGTCGACACATCGGCCAGCTTGGCTATATCATAAATATTCATCATAATCTCCATCCCGCTGTCAAAGCGGCGGCACAAAATCGTTATGAAACGGATTTTTTCTTTATTAAACCAAATTGCTCCACTTTGACTTTTCGTTTTGCGCTTTCATAATGTAACCGTTTACATTTACAGTTTACAATATTTTTTGCATCATGTCAAGGGAAAACGCGCAATAATTGTAAGCGTTTACAAAAAAACAAAAAAAGAAGTCTGCATACATGCATATGCAGACTTCTTTTGAACACATCATAAGAGACATTTTATTCAAAAATAAACCATTTATCCGGTGTGAAATCTTTCACATCGGTATTGGTGATCGGAAATGCGATGCCATAACCGGGATCATTGTGACGGAAGCTGTCAAAATGCACTGCCATGTAAGCCAGCTCGCCCGAAGCATCCTCATACTCTTGGAACCGCTGCACCGTTTCCCGGTTCAGATTGGCCGGGTCGGCCGTTTCAATTTCCGAATAGCGGAACGCCATACGCATCAGCCGAATATTGTTGCGGGCATGCGCATCTTCGGCCGCTGCCAACGCTTCTTCAAACAAATCATATACTTTCGCTTTATCGACATGCTCGATCATATATTTGCCGGCAAAACCGATAATCTCTTCTCCGTCAAGTGCCTCTTCCATCAAACGAATCGCCTTGGCCACAGCAGATCCGCCCGCGCCAAACAGCTTGCATAATGCATTCAGATTATCCTCAAAAGACAAACTGGCATCATAAGCGGTGCGCCCAAAGGTATAAAGATTCATCAAATGGTTCCACAAATTAAAGCACTCAATCTGCGTGCCCGCACCCGAGATATCAAGCGCGGCAAAGCGCTGCCAAATGGCTTGAATTTCATCTGCCATAGGAATAATGCGCTGCCGGTTGCCGTATACACCCATATAATAGTCATAATAAACAACATCAGCACCGGCTTTTTTCCAACGAAGTATATTGGTTTCGAACTCGGTTTCCGATAAGCAGGTACCGTCCGGCTTGCCGCATTTTCTCTGTTCTTTAGCCCATGCAGCCTCATCGATTTGCAGACAATTTTCAAGCTGAACATCTTCAGGGCATTCCCACAAATCAACATAAACAAGCATATCGATTTTGATCTGCGGACAAGCGGCGCTCACCCGCTTTGCCACTTCGTTCTGAAAATATGTATAGTTCTCTACCTTGCTGTAGTTTTTACATTTTTCACAGGAGCACTGCTCGAAAATGCCATCGTTCGGCCAAAAAGCGATGGTATCAACCAGCGGGTTTTCTTTCACCCAGCGAATCAGATTCTGACTGATTTGCTCGATACAATCTATATTGCGGGAACAATAAATCCACTGGCCGGTATGGTCGTCCTTATTTTGGGGCGTAAAGCGTGTTCCGTCTGCATTCAGCCGATAATACTCCGGGTGGGTTTCGGCGTAAGCCTCGGTAAAATACTCATTGCCGAAATAGGGCAGCCACATGCGGGAAGATTCATGATGGCCAACGCTCAGCCGAATACCGCGCTTTTCAAATTCTTCGAGCAAGTCCATTTTTTTGTAAGCCTCATACACGCTTGCCCAGGTGAGAATACGGTTGTACCGGTTTTTAGCCAGCCAATCGATAAACGGCTTATTTAATTGATGATAAGGATTGCCGGCTGCCTCTCCATACTGAATAATGGCGGTACGGTACGGACGATCGGCCCCCGCCTTAACATAACGGTCATCAGCAAGTGTAAAATTCTCATAGACAGGCACGCACTCGCCCGCACAAACGTCCGGCGCACTGTACGCAGCCAGTGTACAGCCCATATAGCGCTCTAAAAATTCATAAACCGCGTACACGGTGCCCCGCTGCGCGTCATCCTTTCCCTCACTGCCGGCCAAGAGGACGACATCCCCCTTGATATCAATCAAAATGCCCTCTGCACCGGTCAACAGATTATCAAATTGTGACGGCGAAAGCAGCGAAGCTGCAGCTGCATTGCGGGCAGGGCTGCCAATCAGGAATACATTGGCTTCCTCGTCACTCGTTTCGACAAGCGACGCTTCAATACCAAGCATACGCTTCAAATAGACCGCTAATTCTTCGGCCGCAAACTTTTCGCGCGCCGTTGGCTCTTTGGGCAAAATAATATTCGTTTTTTTGTTTGTTGAAAGAATCATGTGGAATCCGCCTTTATGTGTATATTTCCAATCTGTTTTCAAAAAACAGATGACATTGGACCAACCGATTTGTTGCTAAACAAAATCTCATAAAAAATGTAGCTAACCAATACACGCCTGCATTTGCTGGCGTTTATCGTATCATAGATCGTTTTATTAAACAATATACGCCTGCGTTTGCCGGCGTTTATTGTACCGCAAAGTTTTAGTTCTCTTGAAATGTAACGGTGCCAGTTTACCTGGCAGGCCGTGCCCGCTGCACGGCCAGTTACATTTCTTAAGACAAAGCCGTAAGGCTTTTTCTTAGTGTACCTTCATCCTTTTAGCAATCTGAAAATTTGGCGGTTCTGTCGTTAGACAGAATGCTGTTTGTCTAAAACAGCAAGTCAAATTTTTCAAGACAAAGCCGTAAGGCTTTTTCTTAGTGTATCACAAGAATACAATTTTTGCAACGGCAAGCCGTATGCCGAATCACCGCTTTATATATAAATCTGTTGTTCCGTATAGAAAACCATAAAAAAAGATTTACACACGCTTCGTTTTGCGTTTCGGCCTCACTATGCTTGCATGCACAAGGGTTTTTAGCATAACCGAAGGCAACAGCACCGAACAGGTGCACCCATGGGCCGGACAATCATACCAAGCGCCGCACAGCGCTGCCTCTTCGGACAACTGATTGTCCGCACGCAAGTGCATATATTCACCGTGTTTAGTACACTTAGGGCGCTCGATTAACGCGTTATATTTCATTTGACCCCCTCCCAAGCGGCACATCCCCTTTTCCTTGACAACGCACATAGTTTCGGCTATAATAGTTAATTCATTGTCCAATTTTCCAAACATTGATAAATCCGAAAGCGAGGTATTATGCAGAATCAATTAGCCAAAGATTTCCATTTCCATTCTTTACTCACCTATGCACTGCCCACAATCTTAATGATGGTTTTCATGTCCATGTATACCATTGTGGACGGCATATTTGTCTCTAAATTGGTCAACACCAATGCATTAGCGGCCGTTAATATCGTTTTTCCGATCATTAACGTCGTCATGGCCATCGGCATTATGATCGGCACCGGCGGCAGTGCCATCACCGCACGCAAAATGGGCGAGGGCCGCCCGGGCGAAGCAAGACAGGATTTTACGCTGCTTGTCATCATCGGCGTTCTTTTGGGCGGTGTGTTAACCATAACCGGTCTTGTATTTTTGGACCCGCTTTTGCATTTTTTAGGCACCAATGAAGCCACCTATGACTTTGGCCGGCAATATGCCGGTCTTATGCTGCTTTTCGCTGTCCCTTCGATTCTGCAAATGCTCTTTCAAATGTTTTTTGTTACCGCCGGTAAACCAGCACTCGGTCTCACCGTAACCATTCTGGCCGGCTGCGCGAACATGCTTTTTGACTACCTGTTCATTGCCATTTTCCACTGGGGCATTGCCGGGGCTGCCATTGCCACCGGCATCGGTTATCTGATTCCCTCTCTGTTTGGTCTTACCTGGTTCAACGTCTGCCGAAAAGGCACCTTGTATTTTGTGCGCCCCATCAAAAACCGCGGTGTCATTCTGCACACCTTCTTAAACGGTTCCTCTGAAATGGTAACCAATCTTTCC
Organism: Clostridiales bacterium; assembly: GCA_022791195.1. GTDB lineage: Bacteria > Bacillota > Clostridia > Oscillospirales > CAG-272 > CAKSEI01. The sequence goes on from JAAVYP010000012.1 coordinate 6,690, forward strand.
GCCGCGATCATTACTTACTTATTCAACATCATGATGATGCGGTATTTAGGCGAAAACGGAGTCGCCGCCATTACCATTGTCCTCTATATTGAATTCTTTTTAAGCGCGGTGTATCTCGGTTTTTCATCGGGTATTGCGCCCATTTTAAGCTTCAACTATGGTGAAGGAAATATCCCTCGCTTAAAAAGACTCTTTCGCATCAGTATCTTCTTCATCATCGGCTGCCAAGCTGTCTCGTTTCTAATTTCTGTTCTTTTTGCGGGGCCGTTAGTCGGCCTCTTTGCGCCGAGAGCCGGAGAAGTTTTCGCGCTCGCTGTACACGGTTTTTATCTTTATGCAGCATGCTATCTTTTCCGCGGCATTAATATATTTGCCTCCAGCCTTTTCACCGCCCTTTCAGACGGTATCACCTCTGCTGTATTATCCCTTATGCGGACGTTTGTACTCATTCTTCCCGGTCTGCTCCTGCTGCCGCACATCATGGGGGCAGACGGCATTTGGATTGCCGTGCCGCTTGCCGAGGTACTCAGCGTTATTTTGTCTATCCTCTGCTTCATACGGCTTTTCAGGACAAAACTAAAAACATCCCTCTCATTGTCTTAAAAAGGACTGTTTTATACAGCCCTTTTTCTTTTTGATGAAATAAATACAGACTTGTAAATGGCTTCATTTCTGTTCCGGAATCCACGCTGCATAAAGAACGGTCTCCTGCTTTACATGATCTTCTGCAAAATTCCAGCGCATGGTCAAATCCGGGTCGATATACCAGCCGCCAAATCGATAGCCCGTGCGTTCGGGTACCGGTGGAAACGGGATATCGTCACCATATCGCAAACGAACTGAGTCAACCGGTGTACCGCCGTTTGTATAAAAGGATACCGTATAGCCCCCTTGTAACGTCAGCACGACCGTTGCAAGCAGCAACAACAGCAGACAAACAAATATAAAACCATTCAATCCCCTGACAGAAACACGAATATCCCGGTAAAGTCCGCCGCTTTCGTTTTTTGTCTGCACCGTGTCCCGATTCATTTTTTCACCAAATATTTGCGCATATCAATCGCACAAGCAATCAAAATAATCAATCCTTTGATGACATACTGCATATTCGCGTCAATCGACAGGAACGTGAGACCCACAAAAATAATGCGAAGCAGCACTACGCCCATAATGACCCCGCGAATTTTGCCAATACCACCTACAAATGAAACGCCACCGATCACACAGGCCGCAATGGCATCAAGTTCATAATTAAGACCGGTTGCCGCTGAATTTGAACCAATGCGGGCCGCTTCAATAAAACCGGTAACCCCATACATGATGCCGGCCAGCATGAAAACCAAAATAATTGTGGCCGTTACATTGACACCCGAAACATTTGCTGCCTCTGGATTAGAGCCAACAGCAAACATATTTTTGCCGAATTTTGTTTTGTTCCAGATAAACCACATCATAAACGTAATGACAATCACATAAAAAACAAAATTCGGAATAGGCGTTTTTCCTATTTTCAAAAAGCTGCCTTTAATGAACTGATCATAGCCTGCATCAAGGCCGGAAATAGACTGACCGTTGTTATTGCCGTTCATTAAATACATTAACAAAACGCCATACAAAATCAACTGGGTGGCCAATGTTACAATAAATGGGTGCAGATGAAATTTAGCTGTGCAAAAACCGTTAATAGTGCCCACGGCAGCACCAATCGCTACAACAATCAAAAACACAAGCCAAATCGGCAGGGTTGCAAGCCCCGGAAACATTTTATTCGCATAGCCGGTGGCCTGCAGCAGGGAAGCCGCTACACAAGCGGTAAATCCGACAATACGGCCTGCCGAAAGGTCTGTCCCTGTCAATACAATACAGCCTGCAATGCCCAGTGCAATCGGCAGATTGGCCGCCGAAAGCGATATAATATTGACAATAGACGGCACCGATAAAAACATCGGATCAACAATTTCAATGGCAATAATCGCTGCAAACAAAAAAAGATAAAGCGAATTATTGATCAAAAATTCTTTATACCATAGGCGGCGGTCTTTTGGCTCTAAGCTTTTAAAAGCCTGCACACGGCCGCTAAAACCTGTTTTTTCTTTCATGATTAGCCTCTATGCTGCGACTGATTTATAAAGAGCGGCTAATGGCTCAGGTTTTGGCGCAGCACAAAACCTGACGATGCCCTTTTTGAAGAACGGCAAAACGCATCTTGCAAACCTTTGCCCTTATACATATTTAGCCGCAAGCGCCATAATGTCTTCCTGCGAAGCGTTTTTTGCCTCCACCGTTCCGGCAATCTGCCCGCCCGACATAACAAGAATACGGTCACATACGCCAAGAAGTTCCGGCATTTCACTCGATACCATGATGACTGATTTGCCCTTGTTCGCCAGATCTAAAATTAATTGATAAATTTCAAATTTAGCGCCGACATCAATACCGCGTGTCGGCTCATCCAGCAAAAGAATGTCCGGATTGGTGATAAGCCAACGGCCCAAAATGACTTTTTGCTGATTGCCGCCCGACAGGGAACGAATTTTCGTTGTTTGCGAAGGCGTTTTAATATGCATGGCTTTGATAGCCCACGCAGTATCCGCCCGCATACGCCGTTTGCTTAAATACAAGCCCTTGACCTTATATTTAGAAAGGCTGGAAATCGCTACATTTTCTGTTATATCTAAAATACTGAAGATACCGGTTGCCCGCCTTTCCTCGGTCAACAACGCGAATCCGTTTCGGATCGCTTCCCTGGCGCTGCGATTACGTACCGCACGGCCGTTCACCGCAATATGTCCAGCCTTTTTCGCAGCCACGCCAAACAAACATTCCAGCACCTCAGTTCGGCCGGCGCCGGCAAGACCGGCAAATCCAAGAATTTCGCCTTTTCGCAAAGTAAAGGAAACATCTTTCACTTGCGAATACATCGCGGTGAGTCCCTGTACTTCTAAGATCGGCTCGGCCGGCTTGTTGGTTTTAGGCGGAAAACGGTCGGTTAGCGTTCGTCCAACCATTAAACGAATGAGTTTATCCATATCCAACGCCGATGCCGGTTCGGTAGCCACCCACGTGCCGTCGCGCATGACGGTCACCTCATCTGAAATATTCAGAATTTCTTCCATTTTGTGCGATATATAAATAATGCCGCAGCCTTGTTCTTTCAGCATACGAATCATGCGGAACAGATGGGCTACCTCTTGTTCGGTCAGTGAAGAGGTTGGCTCATCAAACACAATAATTTTAGAATGGTAGGAAATTGCTTTCGCAATTTCCACCATCTGTCTGGCAGCCACCGGCAGCGTACTCATAATCGCTTTAGGATCGACGTGAATGTCCATACTTTCAAAAACGCGTTTCGTTTCCTCTTTCATTTGGCGCTCAGAAACGACCAACCCGCCAAGCACGGTGGGATATCTTCCTAACCAAAGATTGTCCATCACGCTGCGCTTGAGAGCCTGATTTAATTCCTGGTGCACCATAGCCACTCCATGCTCTAATGCCTCTTTTGCGTTTTTAAAAGACACCTCTTTACCCTCTAAAAAAATCTGACCGCTGTCCTTGGCATACATGCCGAACAAGCATTTTATCAAGGTCGATTTGCCGGCGCCATTCTCCCCCATCAGTGCGTGCACGGTGCCCTTTTTGACTCGCAGCGTCACATGATTTAACGCTTTTACCCCAGGAAATTCTTTGCTGATTTCTTTCATTTCCAGCAATATATTGTCACTCATTTTCATTTCCTTTCCGCCGCTTTTCATCCGTTTGGCTCAATACGTTTATTCTTCGCCCAAATAAATATCATACGGTATGCGTACTTTGGCGGTGTCCTCATCAATGATATAATCGCTCATATCATCAAGCAACGTCCTGTTCTCGATCCCATTTTTAGCCGTCTTGGCAAGGGCCGTGGCCATTCCATCGGCATCCTGTTTAATTGTGCCAGTCATTTTCCCCGCCTTAATCAATTCTTTTGCCGCATCGGTTGCATCGACGCCAAAGACAGGAATGGTCGTTGTTCCCTCTACACCTGTATTAAAGCCAGCTGTCTGCAAAGCGGTAATGGCACCCTCTGCCATGTTGTCATTATTACAGATCACCAACTCAATCATATTGTCATTAGCCGCATTATAAGAAGTCAGCGCAGTCGTCATATACTCGTTAGCCGCTTGTGCTGACCATTTGCCATCCTTGTCCAGCAAATAGCCGTCTGCATTGCTGCTATCGTAGAAAACAAGCTCATTCTGCGAAGCGGCCGTCAATTTTTTATTGGCGTTTTCCACGGCGTATTTTGTTCGATAAATGGCTTCGTTATTTCCCTGTTCACCCATAAAGAGAACATAGGATATCCGTCCATCTCCATTTAAATCGACCTGGTCAAAATTTTCAGCAACATAATCGCCGACCATATCGCCTTGCAAATAGCCGGCTTCCGCCGCATCGGTTCCGACAAATGCACATTGTTCATAGCTGTTCACCACACTGTCTGAAACCTCTCGATTAAAGAAAACCACCGGGATGCCAGCGTCCTTCGCCATTCTGACAATACCGGATGATGCATCGTCTGAGCCGGTTGTTACAATATTGACCACAATCATTTTAGCACCTTTGGTAATGGCCGTCTGCACTTGTTCGGTTTGCGTAGTCTGACTGTTGTTGCTGTCATATTCCTGTACGGTTAAACCCGTCTCGTTTAATTTGCTGCTCAGCGCACTGCGTACACTGGATATATATGGATCACTGTATGTGTAATAAAACACATGCACATCCGCACTGCCCTTGTTTTCACGATTACGCCGACAGCCTGTATGGCAGGCAAGAACCATACAAAGCGCCAGGGCCAAATACAAAAATTTATTTTTCATCGTTACCTCCTCGGTATAAAAAGACAATTCCCTTTACTGGAATGATTTTATTTTCTGTTATTATTATGGCTTCTTTTTCGTTTCTAATCAAAAAAATTCAAATAATCTCATTGCTTTTCGTTTTCTCTTGCTTAACACAGAAACCAAGCCCATTCTTTTATGACGTAAAGTTCTATATCAACAAAAAAGAAAGAAGCCTTGAAAATCAAGGCTTCTCTAATTCTGCATTTCATCTTTCGCCATATCGCAAGAAGGCTATATAACAAAAATTAATGACAAGATGGCGACAGAGAAATCGTCACCGGCTTCTCTTTTTCCAGTATATAATTGACACCGTTCCAAACGAGCGTGCCCCCTGAAACCGTCGATGTGACACACAGTTCTTTTTCAGAAAGATATACACTGACTTTTCCGTCTCTCACAGGCACAGTTCCGTCAATATATTTAAACTTTCCAAGCTGTGGCCGTACCTCAAAAGCAGAATAGCCCGGTTCGGTTTCAACAACGCCCAAAAAGTATCTTCCGAGAAGATAAATAGGCGAAGCACCCCAAGCATGACAAAGGGATTTCAAATACCGGCCGCCATACATAGCATAGTGCGCCGAACCTGACACCGCAGGATTATATTCTTCCCACACGGTTGTAGCGCCCAGGTCAAGCATTCCCTTCCAATAGGATATAAGCATATCATAAATATAATCGACATCACCAATTTTGCCCATGACGTCCAGTTCATATCCTTCAAAATACGGCGTTGTTATTTTCGTAATATCATCATTTTGCAAAACATTTTTTACAATCGAGTCCCTCTGCGTTTCAGTGGCAATATCATACATAATCGCAAAAATATTGGCATGCCGCGTAACATGTTGACTGCCTGATTGAAAGCTGTCTATAAATGCACATTTTTCTTCACACCAAAAGTATTTTTCTACATCAACAAGCAGTTTTTCGGCTTTTTTCTTATATTTGTCTCCATCGGCTCCAACAAGTTCTGAAAGATCATACATAGCTCTGTTGGCAGCGATATAAAGCATCTGTTCGGCGCAAACCGCGCCGGTTTTATCAATATCCGACCAATCAATAAACACCCAGTCCTTATATTTTCCGATGATAAAACCTTTTTCATCCTCTCGGCCCGCACAAAAGTCCATAAGCGACACCGCTCTTGGGTAGATTGCTCGGATAAAATCCAAATCGGCATAGGTTTGATAATATTCGAGCACACCTATGACCCAAAAAAGCGTATAGTCGGTGATTCGGTTGATATGCTCGCAAAACGGTTCTTTTCCCCGCAGCCCGATCAGGCTGCGGCGTACGGTGTCTTGATCGCTGCAAAGATACTTGATAAACTTAAACGCCTGGTATGCATCACCGCCCCAAAGCCAACGGTCGCGCTTCACCGCCTCTGTAATCACTTCGCGCATATTCAGCTGCAAGGTATAAGCGCACATATCCCAGATTTTATTGATATCCTCATTGTCACAGCGAAAGCTCGCCATGTTTTCCAGCTTTTGATATTCAAGCTCGGCCCATAACGAGGGTGTGTCGGCACCAGTTAAAAAAATATAACGAAACGCCCTCTGCCGCAGCTTATAAGAAGTTTTTCCTGTAATATCCTCTCTGATAATCGTATAATCGACATCCAGCGCTTCTTCTCTCGATTCACCGTAGCTGACATGTATATTGTCCTCTTGACCAACACTGTCAACATGCAAAAAGCCAAACAGTTCCTTGCCAAAATCATAAAGCACGCCTCCGGCCATCTTTTCTGTTTTTTGCGGGTATATGGTTTGATATGAAAAACGGAATGTTTCGGGATTATCTTGAGGATACGTATATTTTTCGTTAAAGCCCACCGTGCGTTTGTCGGCTTTTTCATCCAGCGTATACCACCTTGCATCTGTGGCAAAAACATCACTTTCAATGTACGCTGCCGGGAGCCCTTTAAAATTCATGACATGAATTTCAAAGCGGTGCTCTCCCTTTTTGACGGGAACGCTTTTGCCTGGGCCATACATGGTGCCGTCAACAACCAGCCTCCCCTGGCCGTTCAAGTGAAGCTTGATTGTTCCATCCTCTGGCAAAGTTTCATTGCATAGAAAAACAACATTTCTATCTACATCGTAAAGGCGCCACATAGGCGGATAATCAATCCCTTGCTCTTGCCGTCTGGAATTCACCATATTAGTGTGAAATATTTCGTAATCGCCATAGTTCCAAATCCAATAGCTTTTCATACGGGCTTCCTCTTTTCCAAAGCATTTCTTACGGTTTTTTGTTTGTTAAAATACATATAAAGTATATATAATAAATCCATATGAGTCAACTGTTTTTTATAACAACAATACAAAAAACATATCACGAAATAAAAATGATGGTGAATTTTAACATAAAAAGCATATCCATCCTGAGCCCATAAAAACCGAAAAAGTTTTTTACGATAAACAGGCAGGCAAATATACTCTTTTTCATACGAATGGCTTGCTTTTTCGGAGCTTTTTCAAAACCTCGGAGAGATAATGACCAACCGCTGCGAACAATCCCATAGACGCTATGTAGTCCATCAGGAACAGGATCAGCGGTTCTTCAAAATCAAAGAATACAAACTGGTTTTTGAGCAGCATATAGCTTACGATATCCCGCTTGATGAATGCGTACATACCGTAACCTACAATACATACGGCAACAGCACAAAGCATCCACTTTCTGATTTCGGAAGGCTTTTTCACAAGTTTCTGTGCCTTCACCATCATCATGCTCCAATGGAAACCAAGGTGCAGGCTCATAAACACAAAGCCTCAATACGTCGACAGCATATGCAGACTTCTCGCAAAGGAACAGCCGCCGCTGATCGGCAAGAAGGACAACGTATGGCGGGACCAAATCACGCCGCTGACCATGAAGCTGAGCATGGGCAACAGAACCACTACAACAAGGGTGCTCTGTATGATCCGAAAAGCGGTATATTTGCCTTTCAGCAGATTTTTAATCCATTTGTCGTTCAAAATATGATGCAGTACAAACAACACAAACATACCGATGCCGATCCACTCGTGCGCCGCCTGCCGAATACCCGGCGGCATAGATTCTTTCGGTGTCTACCGAGAAGCCGCTTATAAAATACTCTGTCAATTCTATTGCTTGCCTTGCGGATTTTTCATGCCAGTCGGTTAATTGTGCCGAGACAACAATCATTTCCTCGTCCAGCTTCGTCCATACGCGGAACTCCCGCCAGGTCAAATTGCTGCCGGAGGATTCCTCTCCAAACCACATCATATCGTAGCCAGGCATGACAACCATCATCAGGTAACTTTTACTTTTGTCATAGTTTTCCGGCAAGTAGTAGTTGCAATGGACTTCTCTGCCAACACCGTCCAATATCTGTTCAGTGATAATACATCCGAGAGGATTTCTGACAAATCTTTTTGAGAGAGGTATGGTTCTGCGTATTTCAGAAAAACCATACGATATGGCTTTGTGAGAAACATAAAGATTTGCTGTGCAAACTCACATTTGTTAAACCGCTTTTTCATTTGATCCCGCCATTGGAGCAGAGTATTCTCATTCTCCAATAAATTAGACGGAAACGCATCTTCTTTGAAACCTACGAAACCCGAATCAGTAAACGGGTGAGGACTTGGAGGAGTTGTTTTGATCTCCATCGTCAAAAATGTTCGCGCCAAATTTCTTATCCTTTCCATGTCGGTATATTCATTTGATCAAATCCTTTCGGACAACAAAACAGGCAGATAGATTTTTCTTCTATCTGCCTGTGTCGCTGATATTCTGTTGTTACAAGAGTTCGAACCATCCCGCAAAAGGATAACACCCATTTTACATCTACGATTTTGACTCTTGAAATTTCGCTGTTTAAGACGGCAAAAACCCCGATAAAATCGGGGTTTTCCGGGACAATATCTTTTTCATTGTCTCTTGATGGCGCGCCTTGGGGGATTCGAACCCTCGACCTACCGGTTCGTAGCCGGGCACTCTATCCACTGAGCTAAAGGCGCATATTCACTTTACCTGCATTATATTATCACATTCGCCGCCGCTTGTCAAGGGTATAAGCCATAATTCTCTTTGAATTTTGAATGCCCATACCAAAGTGAATCACTCTATTTCGATAACAAAAATCACACATTATACCTACGTCTATGGTTTACGCATGAATTGGTATCATCAACCGGACTTTTGCCAATAGGATTGATTTTATATGTTTTTGTTTTTTTATAGAAACAACTAAATCGTTATTTTTCCGTGTCATATTTTATGATAAAAATAGCGAATACGGTTTATACTAAACACTAAGAAAACATTTACTCTAAGCATGCAGCAGCCGCGCAAAGAAAGGATCATACAGCAATGCAGCTCACAGGAAACTATCTTCTCGATTCAAGTCATATGGACCAAGCGCTAAACCTGAACCGCGCTTTCGATTTAACAAAACGCGAATTCGTCAACATGAAAGGCGCCAAGTGCGCTCTTTATGCCGTCAGCGGACTCATTAAAGATACAGTTCTCACCGAAACACTCAATTTTTTCATGCGCTTTGACGGTGAATCCGAGCAAGAAATTGCAGCCATTCCCTATATTGAAACCGCCAACATGAATCAAATCGAAGACATTAAAAACGCGGTTCTAAAAGGCGACACTGCGATCCTGCGCGAGCATTGCCGCAGTGCTGCCATTGTATATGCCCGCAACTATCCCATGCGCGGCATTGAAGAACCCGAAAACGACAAAGTATTGCGCGGCTCTCGTGACGGCTTTGGCGAATCATTAATTCTCAACACCTCTCTGATTCGCCGCCGAATCCGGGACGCCAATCTCTGTATAGAAAACATTGTCATCGGCGCTTCTACCCGTACTGATGTAGCTGTCTGTTATGTAGACGGCTTGGCTGACGCCCCCTTTTTAAACACCATCAAAAAGAAGCTAAATGCGATTGATACCGATTCGTTAAACATGGGGGCTGAATCCATTGCCGAAATGCTGATCAAAAAAAGATGGTACAATCCTTTTCCCAAAATACGCTATACCGAGCGGCCGGATACAGTTTGCGCCCATTTACTGGAGGGCAGCATTATCATCCTTTGCGATAACTATCCCGCAGCGATGATTCTGCCCACCTCTATTTTTGACTTTATTCAAGAGACGGATGATTTTTATTTTCCGCCGCTTGTTGGCTCTTACCTGCGTATCATACGCATCATTATTGTATTACTGACCTTATACTTGCTTCCGGTGTGGGCGCTGATTCAAAGTAATCCCGACAAAACACCCGAGCTTTTAAAATTTATTATCATATCCAACGAAGCACAGCTTCCACTCATTTTTCAAATTTTTATCGCTGAAATTGCCATTGACGGCCTCAAGCTCGCCTCTTTAAACACACCAAGCATGCTGGGCAATTCGCTCTCGGTGGTAGCCGGACTTATATTAAGTGACTTTGCCGTCGCGGCCGGTTGGTTTGAGCCTGGCGTGGTACTTTATGTAGCCATTACCGCCTTAGGCACATTCACCCAAGTCAGCTACGAGCTTGGCTTTGCTCTCAAATTTATGCGGCTGTTCATGTTCCTCTGCGCGTCGCTATTCGGCCTTTGGGGATTCATTATTTCTGATCTGCTCATGAAAGTGCTTATTATTCTTAACAAAGGGGTTGGCGGACGAGGCTATCTCTATCCGCTCATTCCTTTTAATGGTAATGCATTGAAACGATTGTTGATTCGCACAAAAAAAACACATTGAGACAGGTTATAATGCCTGTCTCAATGTGTTCATAATTTTCTTTTCCTCTCTCGAAATTTTCACTTGTGACAAGCCCAGCATTTGGCCGGTCTGCTGTTGGGACATATCTTTAAAAAATCGCAGCATAATAATTTTTTGCTGAATCTCCGGCAATGCTTTAATCGCCTGCGCCAGTGCAATTCTGTCAGTCAACATCTCCATTTCATTATTTTTGTCTGCCACAAAATCCCCCAGTTCACCATCGTCATCCCCAACGGATTCATTCAGCGAATGAACGGGATTCACGGCATCTAATGCATAGATCAACTCATCTGTGCTCATTTCACAAAGCACTGCCAACTCCGTCAGCTTTGGCTCTCTTCCCTGCTCTTTAATAAATGCCTCTTTTTTCCGCAGAATTTCAATCCCCTGACGCTTGGTTTGACGGCTGACCTTAATCATACCATCATCGCGCAAGAAACGTCTGATTTCTCCCAAAATTAAAGGCACCGCATAGGTAGAAAACATGCATTCATAAGAAAAATCAAAACTGCGCACGGCTTTAATCATGCCAATAGCGCCAATTTGCACTAAATCTTCAAAATCAACTCCTCTGTCTGTAAATTTCAGTGCAATCCTTTTCACGAGTCCTAAATTTGAAGAGATAATCTCTTCAAATGCTTTCTCATCGCCAGCCTGCGCCTTTTTCAACAAAGCTTCGTTATCACGCATTTAATCACTTTCTTTACTTTTTTATGCGCTTGGTCATGGTTACGGTAGTGCCGTAGCCAGCACAGGATCTTACTTTAAGCTTATCTGTAAAAGATTCCATAATCGCAAATCCCATACCGCCTCTTTCGCCTGACTCATCCGGTGTATATAGAGGCTCCATCGCTTTTTTGACATCGGGAATACCGCAGCCCCTATCTTTAATTTGAATCACCACGCGGCCGTCATCATAATACTTAGCGCATATGTAAATTTTTCCTTCTGTCTCCCGATACGCATGCACAACGCAGTTGGTTACCGCCTCGCTGACAACGGTTCGAATATCGCCAAGCTCGTCCACCGCCGGATCAAGCTGTCCGACGAAGGCAGAAACCGCATATCTGGCATAGCTTTCGTTAATCGACTTTGAGGGAATGGTAAGGCGCATTTCATTCACTATATGACTTTTCACTTTACTTGATCCTTTCAATTGGTACAATTTTATCAAGCCCGGCCATCAGCATAATGCGAGCTACTGAATCAGTGGGATTTATCACCTTTAGTGCCGCACCAATATCGGTGGCCGTGGCATATCGTCCCATAATCAACCCAAGGCCGGAAGAATCCATAAAAGAAACCGAACTCAAATTAATCTTTATCTCTTTGGGATGCAAGGATAAAATTTGCTTGTCCATTTCTTTTCGGATTTCTTTGGCTGTATGATGATCGATTTCGCCCAAAACATAAAGAATAAGTTGATTCCCTTCCATTTTTGATTGTACATTCATCATCAAACATATTTCCTTTTCTTATTTACAGCAAAAGAATAACATACCCTTTTTAAAAAGAGTGTCACAATGCGGTGTCGAAACAAATTTCTTTTTTTCAATTCTCATTTTTATATGATATCATAATGTCCATGACAGCTTTGATATATAAAAGCCTGTGGGCCTATTATTCCTATATAAACACTAAAACAGCTTCTGACAAAATATCATTTACAATAAAAAAATGCAGGTCGTCTATACAGACGACCTGCAAATATTCTTATTATTTTTTACCTGTTTTATCGTAAACAGCCTGTAAATCCTCAAGACCAAATTGAATTTCTTTTGAAGTAGAATTCTTAGCCATGTTGATTTGAGATGCAATACGGGTAGCATCAATGCCATCACCAAACGTGCTGTTAATGCCCTTGCCCCATTTATAGATGTCAACAACTTCGTATACACGATTGTCGAAGATGACGTCAAGCATATCTGCCGACTCTTCATCACGCAAATACTTATAAGTCAACGCTCTGTCAACATAAGCTTTGTAAGTAGTCTGAGATGCCAAGCAAGTCATAGCCTCTAAAATGGTAGCGGTTCTTTCCGGATCCGGCGCAGTCAGAGGAATTGCCACTGTATTGGCCTGGCCCCAGCTCATACCCGAACGATAGTTTTCCTGACTCTTATCGGCTTTCGGAAGCGGCAGAATACCAAATTCACAGTCAACTCCGCGGAGCAGTTTACATCTGTTCATACCTGTTACGTTGAAGAGCGCTTCTTTTCTCGCCATCATACCGCCAAAACCATCAGTCCAAAGGTCACCGTCTACAGAGCCTAAGTCTTGCAAACGACCTGAAAGCATAGAATAGTTTGTATTACCAACAATATCTCTTACTCTGGTCCAACTATCTACTAATGTATCAAGATTATCGGTAAAGCAATAAACAGGCACATCGTTTGCATCTTTTTTCGTAACCTGAGCACCGCAACCTACCATCATGGCAACATAGTTATACTGCTCACCAATGTGGCCATAAATATCGCCAAATTCCATTTCGTTATTACCGGTTGCATCTCTCGATACCGCCTGAACCATTCTAAACATCTCTTCAATCGTCCAGTCACCGGCTTTAACCATGTCATATAAATTGTTATTATAGTCGGGCGCCAAATTATACGTACCAACCATCTCTTTTACAAAGTATACAACCCACGTAGCCTGTTTATCAACCAGCGTTAAATCGCTGATTGTAAAATACAAGTGGTTATTTACAGAAAGCTGTTCATTAGCACTTTGATCCCAATAATCTTCCTGCAAATTCAGGATATCCGAATAATCCATCAAATCAAGCAACAGACCTTCGGTTGCCATGGTAGCTGCATTGTGCAAGTTGGCACTGACCAAGTCAAAATCATCGGTACCAGCCAAAATAGATTGACGCGCACGGTTTAAAAACGCATCGCCGCCCGCCTGCTCAATATAACTAATATTGATATTCAGCTTTTCTTCCAGCTTTTTGTCACGCTCCAGAACGGCATCATTGATTACGTCGCCTTGTAAGTCTTTATTATAATAAAACTCAAAAGCGCCCCAGTGATCACCGCCGAGTGAACCCCAAGTCAAAATTCTGAAATCATAACCATTGAATCCAGAGTAGTCTAAATTTGTCGGCCACTCGTAATTTGTGCTGCTGCTTGCGTCTGTGTTGTTCGTAGAACCGCTATCGTCCTTCTTACACGAAGCAAACACACACAGCACCATCACAAATACCAGCAGCATCGCCAATATTTTTTTCATGTTTTCCTCCTAACATAATGATAAACTAATTCTGCTTTCATTATATATAAACAAGATGTCATTGTCAATTAATATTTTGTGTACACATGATTAACTGCTATCGATTCAAAAAGATAGCCGACACAAAGGTGTCGGCTATCGAATCGATATACTAACCTTGCGAAAATAATTTACTTGCGTACAAATTATTTATTAAAGCAAGTCTTTTTAATCACAACAGCTGCGCCCAATGCGGCAAATGCTGCAATGACAATCATAACAATCGGATCAGCAGTTTTCGGGTTGATCGGATTGCCAGAAGGATCGGTTTCATCAACAGGACCTGACGGATTAGGACCAGGACCCCAAGTAGGAGCCGTATTCGAAGGTTTAGGTGCATCTATCGGAACTTCTTCGCCTAATTCGATGTAGTCATAGTATTCAGACTTCCATGCATCCTGATAACCATAGCTGTTATTCATAACAACGATTTCCTCTTTGAAAGGATCAAGAGAAAGCTGGCTGTGAATCATGCAGTTGATACCAATCTGGGTACCTTTTGACGAGTTGTCAAGCGGAATCGCATACTCAGCATACCATGTGCCGTTCGAGCCGGCGCTGGCTTTTGCGGTGAAACCGGTGTTCCATGTATCCCAGTCACGTGTAGCCCAACCTAAACGGTTAACACGATACTGAGAAGAAGTGCTGGATTTATTGGTCCAGTCAACAAAGAACTCGATACAGTCATCGTCCCAAATATTATGAGCATCCGATGTATCTGCGGTTACGTGTTCGCATTTGCTGCCTGTGATTAACTGTTTACCGCACTGGCTGCAGATATGGAAGTGAGAAGCAGAATCCCACACGCCCGGATCAATAACCTCTACAAATACATACAGGTTATTGTCATCATAAACCAGCCAGCACTGTCCTTTTAAGTCAGCCGGTAAAGGCAACTCCTGGAAAGTCTGCGTAATCGGCAGGCAAAGACCGTAATCATATGCCGGATCCTTCTGTCCGTCTACTGTAACTGGGTAGTTAGAAATCTTTGGTACTTCACCATATGATTCCAAACTGCGGTTTGCGCTTGATGACACTGCGAAAACGCTGACCATAACGGCAACGACGAGCATCAGCACTGTCACTTTTTTCATTTTATTTCCTCCAAATTAATAATAAAATACATTTTGATAAAACTCAAAACTCTCCCTACACAATTTTTATGTAAATTGTATAGTTCCTTGGTCACATAATACCATAGTATCGTCATTTTGTCAAGAGGTAAATTTGAATTTATTTTACAAAATCGAAATATTCAAACTTGTCGCCTTCAAACAAGTCATCATAAACCACATCAAGCGCATAGGGCGACTTAGGCGAAGGTTTGCGGTCAACCCATTTACCGTCTGTAAAGTCCGGAATCGGAACAGGCATAGAGCCCATTGCGATGGATTGCTCAGACAAGCAGGAAACAACCGACATGCAAACCGAATCATAAACATCAATCGGCGGTTCCTCGTGATTACGAACGCTTTCAAAGAACGCGCGGAGCACTAACGTATCCATACCGCCATGTGCATCCTGAATGCCCTCTTCCTTATATTTGCGCCATAACGGATGGTCATATTGATCGATATAATTCTTCATATCGGCAAATTCATGGCCTTCGTTCATGCCATCTAAGTAAAGACGGTTGCCGTCTTCCATCCAAATGCCGTTTGTACCCTGTACACGGCCGCCTCTGGAATAGCCTCTCGGCAATGTAATATCATGCGTCAGCACCATATTTTCGCCGTTGGCACATTTAATAACTGTGGTTGTGATATCACCGTTATTAATCTGCTTGCCGTACATCGGATGCTCTTTACCGCCGTTTTTGTTAATATAGTCATAAAGACCTCTTGCCTTGGTAGAAGTAGCTGTCAAAGAAAGCATACGGTTACCGCGGTTGATATCAAGATAATACAGCATCGGGCCAAGCTCATGTGTCGGATACAGTTCTCCGTTCCGGCATTTGGTATGGAACGATCTCTCCATGCCACTTGCATAACTGTCTGCCAAGCCGCGCAGATCATGCTGATAACCGCCGCCTACATAGACAACCTCGCCGAAAATACCTTTTTTAATCATATTGTACATAGCCATCTCATACCGGCCGTAGCAGCAGTTTTCCAAAGCCATGCAGTGCACGCCTGTGCGCTCATGCGTGCGCACAAGATCCCAACACTCCTGCAAGCTGGAAACCGGTCCTACCTCAAAGGCAGCAGGAATGCCTGCTTCCATCGAATCGATGGCAATTTTATAGTGTGCGTTCCAAGAGGACGGAATCAAAATACAGTCGATATCTTTTCTTGCCAGAATATCGTGATAATTGAGTGTACCGTCAATATCGTGACCATACTTTTCCTCTACTAACTTTTTGCCTTTCTGCATACGATCTTCTTTCAGATCACATACAACCACGATATCAATATCGTTCATATTGTTTATGATCCCGTTCAGAACGCCGTATCCACGGCCGCCAAGGCCTATGTAGCCTACCCGAAGTTTTTCCATTGTGTTTTTTGCTTTCTTCTGATATGAGAAAGCGAACCTCCTTGAATTATATAAATTTTATTTCAAAGCAAATTAAGAAAGAATCAGCGTCCCTGCTACAGCATATTCGTCTTTTCTGATTTTGTTAGACATAATCAGCGGGAAGCCCTTGTTGTTTTCGCCCATTAGGGGATTGATAATTCTAAATAATACATCATATTCCCCAGCCGGTACATTTATCTCGGAAAGATCAAACGAAAAATTCATCCGCTGCATAGGAAGCAGCTGGCTAATATTGGTTTGTTTCACAATTGATTTCACCGGTTTGCCGTCTTTATCGGTCAGCAACAGTTCGCAGTCCCAATCATAATACAACGGTGCTGCACCATAATTTTTAAGAGATAAATCAAGCGTCTGTCCTTGCAGCGAAACCTCTTTCAGCATAAAGTCATAGCCAAATACCGATGCGGCATAGCGGAAATTATCATACTGTTTTGTTCCCCGCTGCGGCACACCGCCGCCGCCTCGCTGAAAGCCCAGCGAGAAGGTCATATGAAAGTGAGTCGTATTAAAAAGCAATGCCTGCAGGCTTTCGCCTTCATACATATTGCCATAAATAAACTCGCCTTTGGCATTTTTGAAGCCCATAACGCCCGAAATTTCCGCGCCCATCATCTGCGTTTGCCAACGGTCATACAAATTGCCGCGGCGAAGAGAGGTTTCAAAGTCGTGCAGCTCATACCAGCCGCCTTCCCGTTCGCCGTCAAGCGCGGTGCATTCGTCCATCATACGGTCCCAAACAGGGGTATGATAATCAGCCGAATTGAAGACAAAGTTGTCATCATGAAAACCAACCGGTGCGTGAACAGTATCGCCCATCTCTGGATTTCTGGCCTGTATTTTGGTTTTCTGGAAATAACGGCAGTATTGACGCACAAGTTTTACCTGCGCTTCGTGAGACATGGTAACATAAGCATGATGCTCCCGCCGCACACCGCAGTAATTCCATTCGCCGTACGCGCCGTAAAGTCCAATCTGGACACAGGCAATCCGTGGATCGCCGTCATACGCCTTGCCAAACTGCTTAATGAAGTCTAAATAATAAGCAATCAGGCGGGGATTATCCCAATTGGGATACTTGCGATCACCATTCGCATAAAGATCACCGTCTTCCTCCAGCAGCTTGACGAGTTCGCTGTCCATATGAAGCGAGTTGTCAAAGGCAACCGGGCGGAAAACCACCGTGCGGCCTTCTTTGGCAATGTTGTCCAACATCTGCTCAATTCGCTCTACCTGCAAGGTACCCCGGCCCTCTTTGTTCGGGTCGATGTGGTAAAGCTGATCAAAATAAGCACCGCAATATACCATAGAATAATCGTCCGGCTCGAACTCGCCGCCGAACAAACACACGCCCTTTAACGGCTGGGCTGTATAAATCCGGTCATATTCAAGCGCAGCGGAACGAAAATCGATCATTTCAAAATCCTCCAAAGTATTGTTCTTTTAACTACGCATATTTTATAGTACATACCCTCGAATGTCAATAAGTTATGCAAAAAAAGAAAAACATTTTATTTCAAAAAAACATAAAAGTTGGTATCTGCACATGCATCATGACATATATTGGAACGAAAGGACCGTGATGAAAAATATGGCAGCCTGCCGCGACAATATTGACGAAAGATGCATTAAATTTGGCGAATACATATGCGAAAAACGCGCGACAGTCAGACAAACGGCCACTGTGTTTGGCATGAGTAAATCGACGGTACACAAGGATGTTTCCTACCGTCTGAAACAAATTTCGCCGCAGCTTTGGTCCGACACCAAAAAAATTCTGGATGATAATAAAGCCGAACGCCACATCAGAGGCGGCATGGCCACAAAGGAAAAATATAAAAAAATCAAAACCAAAATGTAAGTTTCAAACGCGAACATGAAAACAGCCCGCCATTCTTTGCAGATGCGGGTTGTTTTCCTCTGTTTTTATGAAATTTCCATTTATCCGTTTGCTTTCCATATGTTTCTAACTATTTTGACTCATTACATTTTTTTCTCGATATATACTAATATCATTAGCTATAAACAATATGTTGTACAAAGAAAATATAGCGTAAAATACATGAAAAGCGATAAACGGCACAGCCCTTTTTCGCGTCCCATTTGTGCCTATCGGCACAAATGCAAAGAAAGGCATGAGTATACCATGAAACAAGACAATTTAGCGGCTTATTATTTTCATCAAGGCACCAATTACAAAGCCTATGAATATTTAGGTGCACACCAAGAAAAAGAAAATATGGTCTTTAGAGTGTTCGCCCCAGGCGCTGACGCCATTTCCCTAATCGGCGATTTTAATGGCTGGGATGGTCAAAAAACGCCTTTCAAGCGCATAACCGAGCAAGGCATATGGGAAGCTGTGCTTGCAAGCACAGAGTATCATCCGGAAGATAAATATAAATTTAAAATCTGGAAAGACGGCCAGGAACATGACAAGGCAGATCCCTATGCGTTCTATGGAGAAACCCTGAACCGCACTGCATCGATTTTATTTGACCCCTTTTCCTATACATGGCACGACCAAGCGTGGCTTTCCAAGCGCAAGTCAAATAATAACGCCCAAAACGGAAAGGATTCTTTTTCAGTTCCTATTCATATTTACGAAGTGCATTTGGGATCATGGCGAACCAAAAACGGGCAAGCAACCGTGAACGGCGATGCCTATTTAAACTATCGGGAAATCGCCGATTTGCTCATTCCCTACGTCAAAAAAATGGGCTATACGCATGTGGAACTGCTGCCGATTATGGAACATCCCTATGACGGCTCCTGGGGCTATCAAATCGGCTCCTATTTCGCGCCCACATCACGCTTTGGCAACCCGCATGATTTTCAATACTTTGTCGATCAGCTGCACAGCGCCGGTATTGGCGTGATTTTAGACTGGGTACCCGCCCATTTCCCCAAAGACGAGCACGGCCTTTATGAATTTGACGGCGGCCCTCTCTATGAATATCAGGATCCCTGCAAAATGGAACATAAGGCATGGGGCACCCGCTGCTTTGATGTAGGAAGAAACGAAGTACAATGTTTTTTAATCTCCAACGCTTTATTTTGGTTTGAGATTTACCACATCGATGGCTTGCGAACAGACGCTGTTGCCTCGATGCTTTACCTCGACTATGACCGAAAACCGGGTGAATGGACGCCGAATATTCATGGCGGCCATTATAATTTGGAAGCAATCGCGTTCTTTCAAAAACTCAACAGCGCCATCCTCACCCGTTTTCCCGATGTCATGATGATTGCAGAAGAATCAACCGCATTTCCGGGCGTAACCCTGCCGCCATATGAAGGCGGTCTTGGATTCAACTTCAAATGGAACATGGGCTGGGCCAACGACATGTTTCGTTATCTTGCCACCGACGCCTATTTCAGAAGCGGCCAGCACGACACCCTCACTTTCCCTCTTATGTATGCCTTCAGTGAGCGTTTTATCCTACCCATTTCTCACGATGAGGTAGTCCACGGTAAAGGTTCTCTGATTGAAAAAGTCAACGCCGACTATCAGGACAAATTTGCCACGCTGCGCGCTTTTTTTGTCTATTTCATGACAATGCCCGGCAAAAAAATGCTGTTTATGGGATGCGAATACGGACAGTTCAGAGAGTGGGACTATCAAAATCAGCTTGAATGGTTTATGACCGATTTTGAAACCCACGACAAGCTGCATTATTTTACCGCCGAACTCAATCATTTTTATCTCGAAAACAAACCTCTCTGGGAGATTGATTTTTCTTGGGAGGGCTTCAGGTGGATCAATCCAAACGACAAAGACCGAAATGTCATTTCTTATAAACGCTATGACCGCGCCGGACACGAACTTGCCGTTGTCATTAATTTTTCAGGCTCCCGTTATGCTGCTTATCTTTTACCGGTCGAACACACTGACTATCGCATAGTATTTGACAGCGAAGAAAAGCGTTTTGGAGGCACGGGCCGAAAAAAACTGCTGACCAGCCGAAGCGGTATGCTCCGCTTGGATTTAGCCCCCTTCAGCGCCATGATTTTAAAACCGATTCGCAAAAAAGATAAAATCAAACCAAATAAGCACGCCTTTTTACAGACAGAAAGGAAAAAACATTATGTTTAAAAAAGAAGAGTGCGTCGCCATGCTGCTGGCCGGCGGTCAGGGCAGCCGGCTTTATACCCTCACCGAAAAAAACGCCAAGCCGGCCGTCCCTTTTGGCGGAAAATACAGAATCATCGATTTCCCGCTGTCAAACTGCATTCATTCAGGCATTGATACAGTTGGTGTACTCACTCAATATCAGCCGCTGATGCTCAACGAATATATCGGCAGCGGCCAGCCCTGGGACATGGACCGGATAAGCGGCGGGGTTACCGTGCTGCCGCCCTATCAGGGAAAAAGCGGCGCCGACTGGTATAAAGGCACAGCGAATGCGATTTACCAAAACCTGCATTTTATAAAACGATATACACCCGAATACATTTTAATTCTTTCGGGCGATCATATTTACAAGATGGATTATGCCGCCATGCTGGCTTATCACAAGAAAAAACACGCTGACTGCACCATCGCTGTAATTGAAGTTCCTATTGAAGAAGCATCGCGTTTTGGCATTATGCACACCGAAAAGGACGGACGCATTGACCGGTTTGACGAAAAGCCGTCCAAACCCATCAGCAACAAAGCTTCTATGGGCATTTATATTTTTAACAGCGACACACTGTATCAATATCTGGAACAAGATGCCGCAAACAGCCAATCGGCGCATGATTTTGGGCAAAACATCATTCCCGCAATGTTAAACGCAGGTGAAAAAATGTTCGCTTATCCTTTTCAGGGCTATTGGAAAGATGTAGGCACGCTGGAAAGTTTCTGGCAAGCCAACATGGATCTGTTAGGCAAAAACCCTGCTTTTGATCTGAATGACCGTTCTTTCCGTATTTTTTCGCGCAGCAAAGATTTGCCGCCGCAATATATCGGCGATGAGGCGCAAATTCAAAATTCGATTATTTCCGAGGGATGCGAAATATTCGGCCATGTAGAAAACTCTATCTTATTCGGCAGCGTAAAGGTGGAAAAAGGCGCGCATATTAAAGACTCCATTCTCTTCTCTGACGTTTCGATCGGCAAAAATGCCAGCATTGATTATACCATCATTGATGAGGGCACTGTCGTAAAATACGGCTGTCAAATCGGAGCGCCGCGGCAGGAAAACAAACTCACCGTGATCGGCGCTTCACTCGCTATCAAAGCCAAAACAGTCATTGAAGGCGGCGTCATGTATAACCACCCTATGCAAGCAAAAAAGGAGGAAGCATAAATGGGCACTGTGGCAGGAATCATTTTTTCCGGTCTGCATGATAAAAGCATAGGCGAGCTCACCCGTAAACGGACCATTGCGGCCGTCCCTTTTGCCTGTAAATACAGACTGATTGACTTTGCACTCTCAAACATGGTGAACGCCAACATTGATAACATCAACGTCATCACTCACTATAATTATCACTCGCTCATGGATCATATCGGCAGCGGCAAGGACTGGGACTTAGCCAGACGAAGCGGCGGTATTAAGCTGCTGCCTCCCTTTATTAACGCGCACGCCAATCCTACCAACTTCCTTTATTCTTCCCGCTTGGAAGCACTGCAAAGCGTGGCACACTCATTAGACTTTAAAGAACCTTATGTTGTGCTGTCAGATTGCGACGTGATTTGCAACCTAAACCTTGGTAAAATGATTGACGAGCATATCAAATCAGGCGCGCACATGACCGCTTGTGTACACACCGTAGACACGCTGAATTACAATACCAGCACCGGTGTTGTTTACTCGGCCGATGATAAAGGCAATATCACAGGACTTGAATTATACAACCCTTCGTTAACCGGCAAGCGCGAGCTTTCCATGAGCATTATGATTATGAAAACCTCTTATCTGCACGAAATTTTATTAGAAGCCACCGCTCACAGCTATACTTCATTTTTAAAGGACATTATTGCCGCCCATATCGGAAAACGCAAATTCAGGATTTTCAAGCACAAGGGATACTTTGCCAGAATCACCTCTTTTGCCGATTATTTCTCACTAAGCATGGATCTTTCCCGCAACAAAAGAAACCGGTATAACCTTTTGCATCAAAAGGAGCGCCCCATTTTAACAAAAATAAGAAACTCCCCGCCGACAAAATACAATGACGGCTGTTTTGTCAAGGATTCCCTGATTGCAGACGGTTGTGTGATCGACGGAATTGTTGAAAATTCGGTCATATTCCGCGGCGTAAAGATCGGCAAAAACTCAGTCGTAAAAAACTCCATTTTGTTTCAGGACACCTTTACCGGCGAAAACGTATACCTGAACTGCGCGCTCACCGACAAAAACGTGGTCATTCGGGACGACCGGGTGCTCTCAGGCCATGACACGATGCCACTCTATATCGAAAAAGGAAAAATGATATGAAAAGAAAAGTTTTATTTGCCGCCTCCGAGGCGCTTCCTTATGCCTCGACGGGCGGTCTTGGCGATGTTGCCGCCTCTCTGCCCAAGGCATTAAGCCAAAACGGAACCGATGTCAGAATCGTGCTTCCGCTCTATGACACCATTTCGCAAAATCTGCGCGCAGGGCTGCGCTTTCTCGGCTCGATCAACGTGCCTTTATCTTGGCGCAACCAATACTGCGGCATATTTGAAGGCAACATAGAGGGCGTCACCTATTATTTGATAGACAATGAATACTATTTTCGCCGGGGCACCCTCTACGGCTGCTACGATGATGGTGAGCGCTACGCCTTTTTCTGCAAAGCCGTGCTGGAAATTCTGCCCTTCATTGATTTTTTTCCGGATGTTCTCCATGCCCACGACTGGCAGGCCGCGCTCAGTGTCGTGTACTTAAAGCTGCACTACAGCGGCCTTGCACGTTACAATCACATAAAAGCGGTATTTACCATTCATAACATTGAATATCAGGGCATTTTCGGCTTGGGTATTCTGTCAGATGTATTTGAACTGGCCCCGTGGGAGCGAAATATAGTTGAATGGCACGGCGACATCAATCTTATGAAAGGCGCCATTGAATGCTGCGACCGGCTCACAACGGTAAGTCCCCGCTATGCGGATGAAATCAAAAGTCCGGAATTTGCACACCGGTTAGACCCCATCCTGCGGGACAAGCAATACAAAACGCAAGGAATAGTAAACGGCATCGACACAGTGTACTATAATCCGGCTAAAGACCCCGATCTTGCAGCAAAATATTCACACAAAACATTAGCCGGCAAAGCAGACAACAAACGTATTCTGCAGCAGGCGCTGGCCCTGCCCGAATTAGCAGACGTTCCCTTAATCGCCATGATTACCAGGCTCACCCCCCACAAAGGCATTGATCTTGTCAAACGCATCATCGATGAATTTTTAAACGATGATATACAATTCATTTTGCTTGGCACCGGCGACGCCGAATATGAAGCCTTTTTTAGAGACTTAGAAGCAAGGCGGCATGACAAAGCACGCTGTATAATTCAATTTGACAAAAAACTCTCCAAACGCATATACGCCGCCGCTGATTTATTTTTAATGCCTTCGCGCGCAGAGCCATGCGGTCTTTCCCAAATGATCGCTTCTGCTTACGGCGCTGTACCGGTCGTTCGCGAGGTCGGCGGTCTATACGACAGCATTAAAAGCTATAATGAGTTCACCGGTGAAGGCAACGGATTTACTTTTGCCAATTACAATGCACACGATATGCTGTATACCCTGCGGCGGGCAGTCGGCTATTATCACGATCAAGTATTTTGGCGCTCATTTGTGCAAAAAATCATGACGATCGACTTTTCTTGGAAAACCTCATCAGTGAAATACAGCCAACTGTATGATAAACTTTGCTTATAAATAACACCTGATCCTATAACCGCAAAAGAAAGGATTCACAGAACATGGAACAAAATTTCGATAAAGAACGCTTTAAAGAAGCCCTATCCACCAAACTCGCCAGCTACTTCGGCGTAACGCCTGAAGAGGCTGAAGAAACGCAGATTTATAAATCGCTTGTTTTTGTGGTTCGTGACATATTGGTCAAAAAGCGGGCCAAATTTCACGAAGCACGCAAAAAAAGGGGTGGCAAACGGGTCTATTATATGTGTATGGAATTTTTGATAGGCAGGAGTCTTAAAAACAATTTATGCAACTTGGGTATTGAACCCATTGTCAGAGAAACCCTCGCTGAGCTTGGCTTCAGCCTCAGCGCCGTATACAAAAAAGAGCCGGATCCCGGTCTTGGCAACGGCGGCCTTGGCCGTTTAGCCGCCTGTTTTATGGATTCATTAACCACGCTCGGTTATCCGGCCACCGGACACACGATTTGTTACGAATACGGACTGTTTAAACAAAAAATTATTGACGGCGTGCAGGTAGAACTGCCGGACGACTGGATGAACGACGGCGGTGTCTGGTTAGAACCCCGCGCCGACAAAAGCTGCCTGATCCGCTTTGGCGGACGTATCTTAGAATCCTGGGAGAACGGTTGCTGCAACATTAATCATGTCGATTACGAAGAAGTGCAGGCCATTCCCTATGACCTCATGATGACCGGTGCAGACAGCGAAGCGGTCAACATTCTACGCCTATGGCGGGCGCATAGTGTCAACACATTCAACATGAGCGCGTTCACCCAAGGACAATATGTGAAAGCGATTGAGGAAAACATCAACGCTGAAACAATTTCCAAAGTGCTCTACCCTTCTGATCATCATACAGAAGGAAAAATGCTGCGCCTGTCCCAGCAATATTTCCTGTGCTCGGCCGCCTTGCAGAATATTATCGCCGAGTATTTGGCCGGGCACGGCACCTTAGCCGACTTTAAGCAAAAAATAGCCATTCACCTGAATGACACCCACCCCGCCCTGTGCATTCCCGAACTGATGCGCATTTTACTTGATACGTATTCGTATGCATGGGAGGATGCATGGGACATCTGCACCCATGTTTTTTCCTACACCAATCACACCATTATGCCCGAGTCTCTCGAAGTTTGGAGCGAAGACCTTTTCAAGCTAAAGCTGCCCCGCATACACCAAATCATTGTCGAAATCAACCGCCGGTATACCGAAGAACTCTGGAGCCTGTATCCGGGTGATTGGGACCGCATTTCACGCATGGCCATTGTATGCGGCGGTCAAATCCGCATGGCTAATCTATCGGTTGTCGGTTCCTATCAAGTCAACGGCGTATCCAAGCTCCACTCGGAACTGCTTACCAAAACTGTTTTTCACGATTACTATAAGAAAAATCCGAACCAATTTACCAATGTTACCAACGGCATTGCCCATCGCCGCTGGCTGGTTTATGCCAATCCCATGCTGGCCGCACTGCTCGACGAAACCATCGGTCCCGATTACCGCAAACACTCTGACAAACTTTCTGATTTTGCCAAATTTGCAAATGATGCCGCCGTGCTCGACCAATTAGCACTCATCAAAAAAGCAAACAAAGAACGATTCGCCCGCTATGTGAAAGAAAAAACGGGGCTTATTTTAAACATTGACTCTATCTTCGATGTACAAACCAAACGTCTTCATGAATATAAAAGGCAACTTTTAAACGCGCTGCAGATTATCGAGGCCTATACACGATTAAAGGAAAATCCCAGCCTGAATATACTGCCGCAAACCTATCTGTTCGCCGCGAAAGCCGCCCCCGGCTATCACATGGCCAAGGAAATTATCAAATTAATCTATTTCATTGCAGCTGACATTGAAAAACAGCCTGCTCTGCGCGAAAAAATGCGCGTGGTGTTTATGGAGGACTATAACGTCTCTTTGGCTGAAATTTTGATTCCAGCCGCCGATCTCAGCGAGCAAATCTCACTGGCCGGCAAAGAAGCCAGCGGTACCGGCAACATGAAATTCATGATCAACGGCGCGGTCACGATTGGTACACTGGACGGCGCCAACATTGAAATTTCAGAAGCAGTAGGGCCTGACAACATTTATATTTTCGGTCTTAACACGGATGAAGTGGATGAGCTTTGGCGCCGCGGCTATGTTGCTGCTGACTGCTATAACAAAAGCGAGCGTCTGCGGCGGGCCATCGATGCTTTGGGAAGAGGCTTTGACGGCCACACCTTTTCAGAGTTATTTGCTTATCTGCTATCCGGCCACGGCATTGCAGACCCTTATATGTGCCTTGCCGATTTTGACTCTTATTGTTTCGCGCACGACCAAGCACTTGCCGACTATCAAAATAAAACGAAATGGAATAAAATGGCTCTTATGAATATCGCCAACGCCGGCATATTCTCCTCTGATCGTTCGATTGAAGAATATGCGCAAAAAATATGGAGCCTTTCAAAAGTATAAATCACTCAACTGCTTAAGAAAGAAATGGACACAAGCATGCAATTTGCCAATCATCCTGACTACCAAGCCAAGCACCAAATCAAAATCAAAAAATACAAAGGAGAAACTGATGTTTCTCCTTTTGGCGCGTTTCGTGAAAAAGATAAGGTCATTCTTTCGGTTTCGGTCCCCGCCCGCTGCGGCGCGTATGCATTTACGCTGGAGTATACCAGCATGACTGCCGGGGGCACCGATAATGATCGCTCCGAAATCCAAAGCAGACCTTTTATCATCGACCACTTCGGCGGCCGGGAAGACACCTATCTATGTCTGCTGCCCACCGAAGAAGAGGCGCTCTATTTCTATCAAATAAAATACAGAGATGAACAGGGGGTTCAATATGTTATCAATCCTCTGACAGGGACAACCACCTTTCAGCTCACCGTTTACGCCAAAGATTATCGTCCGCCTTCCTTTCTTAAAGGCGGACTCATCTATCATATTTTTGTAGACCGCTTTTACCGCAGCGGCCGCTGTGTGCCCAAAGCCTATGCAAAAATGGCAAGCAGCCCTTCTGACACTCCCGAATTTCCCGATAAACCCGGCGACCCGCTGGCCAATGATCTTTTTTTCGGCGGTGATTTATATGGAATCATTGAAAAGTTGGATTATTTAGAGTCATTAGGCGTCACTTGTCTATACCTAAGTCCCATTTTTGAGGCACGCAGCAATCATAAATACGATACCGGCTGTTATGGCCATGTTGATTCCATGTTCGGCGGCGATGAAGCCCTGCAGGCGCTCATTGATGAAGCCGACAAAAGAGAAATCAAGATCATCTTAGACGGGGTATTCAACCATACCGGTGACGACAGCCTATATTTTAATAAATATGGACACTACAACAGTGTCGGTGCATATCAGTCCAAAGATTCGCCTTATTATGACTGGTATACTTTTTCAAATTATCCAACTGAATATCATAGCTGGTGGGGCATCGACATTTTGCCGACAACCAACAAAAATTCTGCTTCTTTTCAGGATTATATCTATGGCGAAAAGGGTGTTGTGGCTCACTATATTGAAAAAGGCATCGCCGGCTGGCGCTTAGATGTGGCGGACGAACTGCCCGACGCCTTTTTATCAAAATTAACCGCCCGAGCCAAAATGACCAATCCGGACTGCATGATAATCGGCGAAGTCTGGGAAGATGCTTCCAACAAAATTGCCTATTCCCAAAGACGGCAATATTTCAGGGGCCATGAACTCGACTCGGTCACCAATTATCCTTGGCGCAATGCAATCATCGCCTTTGTCAAGGATGGAGACGGCACCGCGTTTGCCCGCCGTGTGCTGAACCAATATGCCAACTATCCAAAATGCATTTCCGATAATTTAATGAATCTGTTAGGCACACATGATACTGAGCGTATTCTGACCGTGTTAGGCGGTAAAGAAGCTGGCAACGCCTCGAACCATGAGTTGGCCAACCGCTGCATGACTCCTGACGAACGAGAAAAAGGCATTCAGCTTTTAAAGCTGGCCTTTACCCTATGCGCAACATTGCCCGGAGTGCCCTGCATTTACTATGGAGACGAAGCAGGCTTAGAGGGATATCACGATCCCTTTAACCGGCGTTTTTTCCCTTGGGGCAACGAAAACGAAGAATTATTATCATTTTATCGAACATTAGGCCGTCTTAGAAAAGAGCAAGATGCATTTAAAGAAGGGTTACTTGAATTTTTGCTGGCCGAAAAGCAGCATATTGTGTATCAAAGAGATAACATTGTCATTGCTATAAACCAAGGCGAAACACCCTTTTGCTTCCATGCAGAACACCAATATAAAAACTTAATTAACAATAAGTTAGAAAGCATCTGTCTTGCACCGCGGCAAGCCGGCATTTATAAAAAAGCCGGCATTTATAAAAAAATTGCGGATCAATGATACACAAAAGATATGCTTTTTCTTCATCATACAACCGATAAAAATACCAGATTTGCAATGTCTATGAGCAATATTGCAATTGTATTGTGTCTAAATCTTGCCTATAATGATGATGTTATTACAAATTGTTTTTGTTGATATTGTTTATTATTTTAACAAAATTGTATCAAAAGCATTCTCTGATTCGCTTTGGCAGTATGAATGTAAACGTACAGACCATACTCCAAGTCGTTTCGTATTTTCTAAGTAAAACAATCGACTATTTCTATGAAATACCATATTAATATTCAAATTAAAAAGGAGAGTGAACCAAATTGCACAAAAAATGGATCCACCGGTTTATGAGCACCGTGATTGCATCCTCTATGCTGGTCTGCATGCTGCCCATAGCCGGCAATGCGCATGCTGACAAATCGGAAATGCTCATGCGTACCGAAGATATTGACCATGCATGGCAGACAATATCGGCAAATACACCGGTCAAAGTGATCGGAGACTCAACAACAACCGGTCTTGATACGGCGAACACACCTGAGACCGAGAATGCCGCTTCAGCCAGCACCCATGCCGAACAATCCAAACAAGCTACGAAGCAAACTATTTGGATGAAAAATACCAAC
>JAAVYP010000013.1 GCA_022791195.1 Clostridiales bacterium
CGATCGCCCGAAAACTTTTAGAAAAAAGTTTGATCAAAACCATGCCACGCGAATTGCCTGAAAAGCAATTCGCTCACGCACCACGCGAGCAAAAATTTGTCAGTAAATAAGTGAGCGGCTCGTACTCACATTGACAAGAATCCCAAGTTTGCGATTCTGATTTCGACAAGGGACTAAGTCAAAACGAACGGAAAGGCCTTTGCAACTCTATTCGCTTATTTCATTAAATGTCCCTTGGTGCCAAAGGGAGTATTTTCTTTGTTTTTTGTGTACCGTTCTGGCGGGTTCCTTGCTTTATTTTAAACAAATTTCAGTACACGCTGAGGCATAGAGAAATTGCCCAACCGGGTAATTTCTCTCGCCGCGTTTTGGTTCCGCTTTTTTCTAAAAGCGGATGGGGGTGCGGGGGTGAAACCCTCGCAGAAAAGAAGTGATTTAAATTGATTGTATCTTATAGGAAACAAATCCATTTACAAAGTAATTATCATATGTTAAACTACTATTTTTGTCACAAGAATTTTCTTTAAGAAACAGCCCCGCCAATGTGGCCATACAATAGCCATATACAATGTAGGTTTATATATGTTATCATTAAAGAGGATATAATATATAAGAGGTGAAATGGTATGAAGTTTAAAATCATACGCACGAATAAGGCAGAGGAATCTGTTTATAAGACTTTGTACATAAAGAAAAGTCTCATTAATGAAATTAAAAAGGTTGCCTTAAACAGTAACACAAGTTTCAATAATGTGGTCATATCCATGATAACTTTTTGTTTATCAGATGATGCCGGTGAGCAAAATGATGAGCAGTAAAGATATTTATATAAAGAGACCCATATATCTTTTTTTATAAATGTATGCTATAATAAATGCATATCAAATTTATGAATTTGTACTATCGGGAGGCCTGCATGAATTTATTGCATTTAAAATATGCCGTGGAGATAGCCGAGACCGGCTCGATCAATAAAGCGGCTGAAAAACTTTTTGTGGGTCAGCCGAATTTGAGCCGTGCGATTAAGGAGTTAGAGGGTTCACTTGGTGTGACCATTTTTGACCGTTCGGCCAAGGGTATGCTGCTTACACCTGACGGCGAGGTGTTCATTCGCTATGCGAAAAGTATACTCAAACAGGTGGACGCCGTCGAGGGCCTGTTTAAAAAAGGAGAGCCGGGTAAAAAGACTTTTTCGGTTTCTGTGCCGAGGGCCTGCTATGTGGCCGACGCTTTTGCCCGTTTTTCCACCACGCTGAACAGCGAAGAAGAACTGGAAATTTTCTATAAAGAAACCAATGCCATGCGGGCTATTAAAAATATCTTGCAGGAGGGGTATAAATTAGGCGTCATTCGATATGCCGAGCAGTATGATAAATATTATAAGGATATGATGGATGAAAAAGGGCTGCATTATGAGCTGATTACCGAGTTTTGCTATGTGCTGGTGATGAATCAGGAAAGTCCGTTGGCCGAAAAGCCGGATCTTTCGTATGCCGATTTAAAAGATTTGATCGAAATCGCTCATGCTGATCCATACGTGCCCTCTTTGCCGCTTTCTGAGGTTAAAAAGGAAGAACTGCCGGACAATACCCGCCAGCGTATTTTTGTGTTTGAGCGAGCCAGTCAGTTGGAACTGTTGGCTAAAAACCCCTCGGTGTTTATGTGGGTGTCACCCGTGCCGGATGAGCTGCTTGCCCGCTATGGCTTAGTGCAGCGGCGGTGTCAGGAGAACCGGCGTGTGTATAAGGATGTGCTGATTCACCGCAAGGAATATCATTTGTCTGATTTAGACAATCGATTTATCTCGGAGTTGTGCGAGGCCAAGCGAAGAGTGTTTGAGCGGGAATAATAGTTGCCAGACAAAAGTTTTTATTGACAACATTATATCTCGTTAAAATGAGATTGTCAAGTGCGATTTTTTATAAACAATAAGATTTAGCATATTGAATAAAAAGGAGTGAAAAATCATGTTTTGGGAACGGTTTTATCAGGCATGTTTAACAAAAAACACAAAACCAAATCCCTTGGGACGCAAAATTGGCATATCCTCCGGCGTAATAACAAAATGGAAACAAGAAGGGACAATTCCAAATGGCGAAACACTGAAAAAGATAGCCGATGAATTGGATTGTTCGGTGGATTATTTGCTGGGCAGGACTGACAATCCAGAGGTTAATCAATAAGCAAATATATAGAGTGTGAAAAAACAAGCCGATAATTAGCTTTCGGCTTGTTTTTTGATTTCGAGCATGGGTATATCGATATATACAATACCGATATATAAAACAAGCAATTCCCAAAACTCCTTTTTTTTGATAAAATATTATCAAACTCATAAAGTATTGTTTTTTTAGAGGAGGGCGACGATGTGAAGAGTCGTGACGTGCCGCGGGCAACCATTGGCAGAATCCCGGCTTATTTAAAATATTTAAAAGCTTTGCCGCCCGGTGTGCAGAGTATCTCTGCACCCATCATTGCCAAAGAATTAGGGCTTGGCGAAGTGCAGGTCCGCAAGGACTTAAATGCTGTCAGCGGTGCCGGCAAGCCGAAAATCGGCTATGACGCCGCGGCGCTGATTAAAAGTTTAGAAGCGTTTCTTGGCCGTGAAAACGGCGGCGCTGTGATTGTGGGCGCCGGTAAGCTGGGCCGGGCGTTGTTAGACTACGGCGGCTTTGCCGAATATGGGCTTTCGCTGTTGGCGGCCTTTGACAATCGACTGCAGCAAGAAGAGAAAAGCGAAACGGGCAAAAGCATTTTCCCTATGGAGTTGTTTGGATCGTTTTGCGAGGCAAACAATGTGAAAATCGGTATTATTGCCGTGCCGGCTGCCGCCGCCCAAAGCGTGTGCGACAGATTGGTGCAAAATCATATTAAAGCGATTTGGAACTTTGCGCCGTGCGTACTCAATGCACCGGACGGCGTTGCGGTACAGTATGAGAATATGGCCCTGTCGCTTGCGCATCTGAAAGCGCAGATTAAAAACAGTAAACAAATCATTTGAGGAGGATAAATATGGAGATCAAAGAAAGAAAAATTGTGGATGGCGTTGAAGCATTGGAAGAAACCCTGGCCAACGTCAAAGCAGCACAGAAAAAATTTGCCACGTATACCCAGGAACAGGTGGATAAAATTTTCTTAGCGGCTGCCTCTGCTGCCAATAAGGCGCGTATTCCCTTGGCTAAAATGGCTGTGGAAGAAACCGGCATGGGCGTTGTCGAAGATAAGGTAATCAAAAATAACTATGCGTCTGAATATATTTACAATGCGTATAAGAATACCAAAACCTGCGGTGTTATTGAAGAAGATAAAGCCTACGGCGTGAAAAAAATTGCTGAGCCGATCGGTGTCATTGCCGCGGTTATTCCGACCACAAACCCCACGTCTACAGCTATTTTTAAGTGCTTGATTGCGCTGAAAACACGTAATGCCATTATTATCAGTCCTCATCCCCGTGCCAAGCAGTGCACGATTGCTGCCGCTAAATTGGTGTTGGACGCAGCCGTTGCAGCCGGCGCGCCTGAGGGAATTATTGAGTGGATCGATGTGCCCAGTCTTGATATGACCAATCTGGTTATGAAAGAGGCGGACATCATCTTGGCTACCGGCGGCCCGGGCATGGTGAAAGCAGCGTATTCTTCGGGTAAACCGGCGCTGGGCGTTGGTGCTGGTAACACACCTGCGATCATTGATGAAACAGCCGATCTTATCTTGGCTGTCAACTCCATTGTTCACTCCAAAACCTTTGATAACGGTATGATTTGTGCTTCTGAGCAGTCGGTGATCGTGCATGAAAAGGTGTACGATGCCGTAAAGGCTGAATTTATGTATCGCGGCTGCTACTTCTTGGCCGATGATGAACTTGAAAAA
The DNA here is from genome assembly GCA_022791195.1 of Clostridiales bacterium. Classification (GTDB taxonomy): domain Bacteria; phylum Bacillota; class Clostridia; order Oscillospirales; family CAG-272; genus CAKSEI01. The sequence goes on from JAAVYP010000013.1 coordinate 3,868, forward strand.
GTACGCAAAACGATTTTGATCAACGGCGCGCTCAATGCTAAAATTGTGGGACAGTCGGCCGCTAAGATTGCCGAACTGGCCGGTGTCAGCGTTCCTGCCGGCACCAAGATTTTGATTGGCGAGGTAGAAAGCGTTGATCTTTCGGAAGAGTTTGCACATGAGAAACTCTCTCCTGTTTTGGCTATGTATAAGGCAAAGGATATGAGCGATGCCTTTGACAAAGCCGAGCATTTAATCGCAGACGGCGGTTACGGCCATACCTCTTCGATTTATCTGAATGAGACAACCGAGCAAGAGAAATTAGCCGAATTTACGGCCCGTATGAAAACCTGTCGTATTCTGGTCAATACACCCTCTTCACACGGCGGTATTGGTGATTTATATAACTTTAAACTGGCACCCTCTTTGACACTGGGCTGCGGCTCTTGGGGCGGCAACAGTGTGAGTGAAAATGTTGGTGTTAAACACTTAATCAATATCAAAACCGTAGCCGAGAGGAGAGAGAATATGTTGTGGTTCAGAGCGCCCGAAAAGATTTATATTAAAAAGGGCTGTCTGCCGGTTGCACTTGACGAGCTGAAAGCAGTGATGAATAAGAAACGCGCTTTCATTGTAACCGATAGTTTCTTGTATCAAAACGGCTATACCAAGGCCATTACCGATAAATTAGACGAAATGGGCATTCAGCATACAACCTTCTTTGATGTTGCACCTGATCCGACCTTAGCTTGCGCCAAAGAGGGTGCGAAGCAGATGAGCGCGTTTAAGCCTGACTGCATCATTGCCCTGGGCGGTGGTTCTGCGATGGATGCCGGCAAGATTATGTGGGTGTTGTATGAACATCCAGAAGCTGACTTCATGGATATGGCCATGCGCTTTATCGATATCCGCAAACGGGTTTACACCTTCCCGAAGATGGGCGAAAAAGCTTACTTTATTGCGATTCCCACCTCGGCCGGTACCGGCTCGGAGGTTACGCCCTTTGCCGTCATTACCGATGAGCAAACCGGCGTGAAATATCCGCTGGCTGATTATGAGCTGCTGCCGAACATGGCGATTATTGATACCGATTTCCATATGAGCGCACCCAAGGGGCTGACCGCTGCTTCAGGTATCGACGCGGTTACCCACGCCTTAGAGGCTTATGCCGCTATGTTGGCAACCGATTATACCGATGGCTTGGCCATTAAAGCGCTGCAAACCATCTTCAAATATTTGCCAAGAGCCTATGAAAACGGCCAGACTGATGTCGAAGCACGTGAGAAAATGGCCAATGCCGCTACCATGGCCGGCATGGCGTTTGCCAATGCATTCTTAGGCGTTTGCCACTCGATGGCGCATAAACTGGGTGCATTCCATCACCTGCCGCACGGCGTGGCTAACGCGTTGATGATTGAAGAGGTGCTCCGTTTCAATGCGGCTGAAGCACCGGCTAAAATGGGTACTTTCTCGCAGTATGATCATCCGCATACCCTGGCTCGCTATGCAGAGGTAGCTACAGCTCTTGGCTTGGCCGGCAAAAATGATGAAGAAAGCTTAGAGAACCTGATTGGGGCAATCAACGATCTGAAAAAGACAGTTGGTATCAAAAACTCAATTAAAGAATACGGCATTGACGAAAAAGACTTCTTCGACCGTCTTGACGACATGGTTGAGCAAGCCTTTGACGACCAGTGCACCGGCGCGAACCCCCGCTATCCGCTGATGAGCGAGATTAAGCAAATGTATGTCAACGCATACTACGGCGATAAACATTTTACCGAGGCTGATCTGCCCGCACAAAGCGCAGCAAAGAAAGACGGCCGCAAAACGAAATCAAATGGGAAAAAGGCGTAAGGGGAGGCAGCAGATAGGTTTCAGCTTATGTTGAAGCCTATCTCTTCCCACATTCGCTCACAAATGAGACCCAACCTATTTTCGTTTGCTTGGCAAACCCAGCGAATTTAATATACGATTTAGGAGATTTTTATAATGAACTTAGACAAGATTATTGCGGTTCGGAACAACAAAACGGTGTATCGTGACGGCGAACGCTGTTTAAAGGTTTTCAACGAGGACTACTCAAAGGCAGACGTATTAAACGAAGCACTCAATCAGGCGCGCATTGAAGAAACAGGACTGAATATCCCCAAAATTTTTGAAGTGACCATGATTGATGGCAAATGGGCGATTGTTTCCGAGTTTATCAAGGGCAAAACGCTGTCCCAGCTGATGGCTGACAACCCCGGTAAAAAGGAAGAATATCTCAAGATGTTTGTGGATTTACAGCTGGATATGCACAGCAAAACCTGTCCGATGCTGAATAAGCTGAAAGACAAAATGAACCGCAAAATCAGTCAGACTGATCTTTCGGCTACCGTGCGTTATGATCTGCACACCCGTCTTGAGTCCATGCCCAAGCACAACAAGGTCTGCCACGGTGACTTTAACCCGTCCAATATTATTGTGACAGAGGATGGCACGCCGTATATTTTGGACTGGTCGCATGCGACCCAGGGCAACGCTTCGGCTGACGCCGCACGGACCTATCTGCTGTTCTGGTTAAGCGGCGATATTGAGGGCGCCAAGGGCTATCTGAAAATGTTCTGCGATAAGAGCAATACCGCTATGCAGTATGTGCAGAAGTGGATGCCCATTGTTGCCGCGTCCCAAACAGTCAAAGGCAACGAAAAAGAGCGTGAGTTCCTGCATTCTTGGATTGATGTGGTTGATTACGAATAAGCATCATTGAAAATTCCTTTCTTGCAGGCACTTGTCAAGATAAGGAGAATATGAATCGCCGCGCGGGCAGCGCGCGGCGATTCGTTCTGATGGAAACCCACGCACCGTTACCTAAGTGTTAGATATATTTTGTTATGAGGAAGGCTTTTATCATGAAAATTACGGTTTGTATCGGCTCGTCCTGTCACATTAAAGGTTCAAGACAGGTGGTAGAGCAGCTTCAGTACAGCATTCACGAAAATAATCTGTCCGACAAGGTCGAGCTTGCCGGCACCTTTTGCATGGGCAAATGCCAGCAGGGCGTTTGCGTGACCGTAGACGATGTTTTTTATTCGGTAACGCCCGAGACCGTAAAGGATTTCTTTGCGGAGCATGTGTTAGCGAAGGTATAAGGCATGATTGTTCAGATCTGTGTGGGTTCCTCCTGCCATTTGAAAGGTTCACAGCAAGTGGTGGCGTTGTTTCAGGAAGCGCTGAAAGTCCACGCGCAGTATGCGGCCGAAGTGACGCTGGCCGGATGCTTTTGCACCGGTCGGTGCAATCGGGAGGGCGTGACGGTTTTGATCGATGATGAACCCTTTATCGGGATTACCCCCGATAATTTTGAATCTTTTTTTAATCAAACGGTACTGCCAAAAATGAAAGGGGAGGGAATGTAAAAAATGGATTGTCTAACCCTAAAAAAGTCAAATTGTAAAAATTGCTATAAATGCATTCGCCATTGTCCGGTTAAATCCATTCGTTTTTCAGGCAATCAGGCTTATATTATCGGCAATGAGTGTATCCTTTGCGGCCAGTGTTTCGTGGTTTGTCCGCAGGACGCCAAACAAATTGTGGACGAGACTGAAAAGGTGAAAGTGCTTTTGCAGGACGGCACACCGGTCATTGCCAGCTTGGCGCCCTCTTTTATTGCGAATTATGAAGGCGTTGGCATCGAAGCCATGAAAAGTGCGCTTTGCAAACTTGGCTTTGCCGATGTTGAGGAAACGGCCATTGGTGCAACCATCGTGAAAAACGAGTATGAGCGCATGATCGAAGAGGAGAGCCGTGATATTATTATTTCGTCTTGCTGTCATTCGGTCAATTTGCTGATTCAGAAGTATTATCCTTCGTCGCTGCCGTATCTTGCTGATGTGCTGTCACCTATGCAGGCCCACTGCAAAGATATAAAACGGCGCATTCCTGATGCAAAAACGGTTTTCATCGGCCCCTGCGTGGCGAAAAAAGATGAGGCCGCTCATTATGAGGGACTTGTAGACGCGGTGTTGACCTTTGATGAGCTGACCCGCTGGCTGAAAGAAGAGAATATTGAACTTTCGGGCGATGCACAGCCGCAGGACAACAGCCGCGCGCGCTTTTTCCCAACCACGGGCGGCATATTAAAAACCCTGACGCATGAAAATCCGCATTATACATACATGGCCATTGACGGCGTAGAAAATTGTATTGCCGCGCTGAAAGATATTGAAAACGGCCGGATTCACCATTGCTTTATTGAGATGTCGGCCTGCGTCGGCAGCTGTGTGGGCGGCCCGGTTATGGAGAAATTCCACCGTTCGCCTGTGCGGGATTATATGACCGTAGCCAATTTTGCCGGCACCAAGGATTTTGAAACGGGTGAAACCGATCCGCTGACGCTCAAAAAGCCATTTACTGTCATTGAGCGCACCATGCCCAAGCCAAGTGAGCAGGAAATCACCGACATTTTGCGGCAGATGGGCAAAACTAAGCCGTCGGATGAACTCAACTGCGGTTCATGCGGGTATAGCACCTGCCGGGAAAAGGCAATCGCCGTGGCTCAGGGCAAGGCGGAAATTTCTATGTGCCTGCCTTATTTAAAGGACCGGGCCGAAAGCTTTTCGGATAATATTGTCCGCAATACGCCCAATGGTTTAATTGTGCTGAACGAAAAATTAGAGGTGCAGCAGATTAACCGGGCTGCTCTGAAAATGCTTCGTCTGCGTTCGGAGTCTGACGTGCTGGGCGACCAAATTATCCGTATTCTGGATCCCAAGGATTTCTTAGAGGTGTTAAGCCATGGCCGAAGCATCCATAATAAACGGGATTATTTGGCCGAATATGAGAAATATGTAGAACAAAGCATTATCTATGATAAAGAGTATCATTTGCTTTTGTGCATTATGCGGGACGTAACCGAAGAGGAAAACGTGCGGGAAAGCAAAGAAAATATCAGTCGCCAAACGGTGGAGATTGCCGACAAAGTGGTCGATAAACAAATGCGTATCGTGCAGGAGATTGCTTCGCTGTTAGGCGAAACCGCCGCCGAGACGAAGATTGCGCTTTCCAAATTAAAGGAGTCGATTTCGGATGAATAATTTGTGTGCGGATATCGGCTATAAAAGCATTAATCATGCGGGCGAACAGCTTTGCGGCGACCATGTGGATATTATCGAGCAAAGTGAAAATTCAACCATTCTGGTGTTGGCCGACGGGCTTGGCAGCGGGGTAAAAGCCAGCATTCTTTCTACCCTGACCTCTAAGATTATATCCACCATGATGGCTGAGGGCCTGCCGTTGGAGGAATGCGTGGCTACGATTGCCGCGACCCTGCCCATCTGTTCGGTGCGCGGCGTGGCCTACTCGACCTTTACGATTATGCATATCATTAATAATACCACAGCCGAGCTGATTCAATATGACAATCCCCATGTCATTTTGCTGCGTGATTGTAAGGTTTGTGATTATCCGGAGACCGAGCTTAACATCGGCGGCAAGAAAATTTATAAATCGGTCATTCCCTTGCAGGAAAACGATATTTTTATTGCCATGAGCGACGGCTGTCCCCATGCAGGCATTGGCATCTCTTATAATTTCGGCTGGTCCCGAGAGGACATTGCCGATTTTATGGAAACCTTTGCTCATATCGGCTATACAGCGAAAACGCTTTCGACCCTGCTGGTAGACGAGTGCAACCGGCTGTATGGAAGTGAGCCGGGCGATGACGCCACGGCGCTTGTCGTTCGCATTCGTAAAAGAGAACCCATGAACATTTTGTTTGGTCCGCCTTCGCATCGGGACGACGCCGACCGGATGATGTCTTTGTTTTTCTCCAAAGAAGGCAAGCATATTGTGTGCGGCGGCACCACCTCTTCCATTGCGGCGAAATACTTAGACAAACCGGTGCGTGCTTCGCTGAACTTTGAAAGCGGGGATGTTCCGCCCACAGCGGAAATTGAGGGGGTGGATCTGGTGACCGAAGGGGTCATCACCATGGCCAAGGTTCTCGAATATGCCAAAGACGCGCTGGACGAGAACAAATGCTATGAGCATTGGAGCATCAAGCATGACGGCGCTTCGCTGATTTGCCGCATGCTGTTTGAAGAAGCAACGGATATTAACTTCTTTGTCGGCCGGGCGGTCAATCCCGCGCATCAGAACCCTGATTTGCCGATTAATTTTAATATTAAGATGAATCTGGTCAAAGAACTGTCGGCCTGTCTGCAAAAAATGGGCAAACGCATAAAGGTCAATTATTTTTAACCGTAAATAGGAGGCACCGTATGAGAATTTTTGATACCAAAGTACAGCACTTAAAATATAAGGTACTAAGAGAGGTGGCCAAGCAGGCGTGGGACGACACCCTGCTTGATAATCTGCTTGAAATTCCTAAAAAAATTGTGCCTGGCAATACGCCCACCATGCGGTGCTGTGTCTATAAAGAGCGTGCTATTTTGGCAGAGCGTGTCAAGATAGCCATGGGCGGCGATAAAGAAAACCCCAATGTGATTGAGGTTATCGAAACCGCCTGTGATGAATGCCCGATGGGTGGTTATGAGGTCACTAACTCCTGCCGGGGCTGTTTAGCGCACCGGTGCGAGGATGTCTGCCGCAGAGGCGCCATTTCGTTTGACCACAATCACGTGGCGCATATCGATAAATCCAAATGCGTCGATTGCGGTGCTTGTGCGAAGGTGTGCCCTTATTCAGCCATCGTCAACCGCAAACGTCCCTGTGAAAACGCCTGCAAAATTAAAGCGATTTCCATGAACGAGAATAAGGCCGCGGCGATTGATAATGACAAATGCATTGCCTGCGGCGCTTGTGTATATCAGTGTCCGTTCGGGGCAATCACAGACAAATCTTATATTTTAGACGCGATAGACATTTTGAAAAAGAGCGATAAGAACGAGAAATACAAAGTGTTTGCCGTGGTGGCTCCCTCCATTTCCAGCCAATTCTCTTATGCGAAATTAGGACAGGTGATCACCGGCCTCAAAGAACTCGGCTTTTATACGGTGATCGAGGCGGCGCTGGGCGCTGATATGGTGGCTCATGCCGAGTCAAAGGAATTGGCCGAAAAAGGATTTTTGACCAGCTCCTGCTGTCCGGCCTTTGTCAGCTATATTGAAAAATCATTTCCGGATCTTTTGCCGTTTGTCTCGCACAACCTTTCGCCTATGGCGACCATTGCGAAATATATCAAAGAGCATGAGGAGCCTTGCAAGGTAATCTTTATCGGTCCTTGCACAGCGAAGAAGGGAGAGGTGCAGAAGGAGAGTGTCAAGCCGTATGTGGACGTAGCCATGACGTTTGAAGAGCTGCAGGCTCTGTTTGACAGCCGTGATTTGGACATTACCACGCGGGAAGAGGACGTGCTGGATAACGCTTCCTATTTCGGACGAATCTTTGCCCGCAGCGGCGGCCTTTCGGATGCGGTAGCGCAAGGGCTCAAAGAACATGGCATGGAAGATTTTGACCTGAAAGCGCTTCCTTGTGACGGCATTGAAGCTTGCCGGACGGCCTTGCTGAAAAAGAGCAAGAATGTATTGGATGCTAACTTTATTGAAGGCATGGCCTGTATCGGCGGCTGTATCGGCGGCGCGGGCTGTCTGACACATGGCGAGAAAAACAAGGCCGAAGTGGATAAATATGGCATGGAGGCCTATGAGAAAACCATTGGCAGTGCGATTTCCATGCTGAAATAAGGGAACAATCATAAAAAATAAAAGAAGCGGCTTTAGCCGCTTCTTTTATTTCGTCCAGGAATTGACGATTTTTTGATAGGCCGCCATCTTGGCTTCTGCTTCTTTTGGCTCGTCAGCATGGAGCAATAAATAAACCTTGATTTTTGGCTCGGTTCCCGAAGGACGAATCACCACGACGTTGTCGTTTTCGGTGCGGTAATACAGCACATTCGATTCGGGCAAACCGGTTGGTGCGGTTGCCCCCGTTGCAAGATCGGTGATGAGTCCGGTTTTGTAATCTCTGATTTCAGTGACCGTGTCACCGTCAAAATCGATCGGAGGATTTTGACGCATAGTATCCATCAGGGCTTTCATGCGGGTAAGACCGTCAAGGCCTTCCATGTAAATGTTTTCGGTTAACTCCCGATAAAAGCCGTATTTTTGATATAATGCTTCCAGCGCATCGCACAGGGTCATGTTCTTGGCCCGGTAATATGCGGCCATATCGCAGACTAAGACCGAGGCAACGACAGCGTCTTTGTCTAACGCATGCGTACCTTTGAGATAGCCGTAGCTTTCTTCATAGCCAAATAAGAAAGAACCGTGTCCCTCTTTCTGATAGCGGTTGATGACCTCGCCAATAAACTTAAAGCCGGTCAGTACGTTGTGCAGCGTGACGCCATTTTGCTGACAGATGGCAGATGCCAGTTCACTGGTGACGATTGTCTTGATCGCATAGGGTTCCTCGGGCAGGCCGCCCTTTTCTTTGTAGGCGGTGATGATATAGTCGAGCAGCAGCGCGCCGGTCTGGTTGCCGGTCAGCACTTCAAAACCGTTTTTGCCCCGAGCCATCACGCCTAAACGGTCCGCATCGGGATCGTTGGCAATGATAAGATCGCTGTTGACCTGTTCGGCTTTCTCTATGCCAAGCGCAAATACCTCCGGCAGTTCGGGATTGGGAAAAGGAACGGTGGGGAAGTTGCCGTCCGGTGTCATTTGCTCGTCAACGATGTATAAATGTTTTAGTCCCATGCGGCGCAGTGCTTCGGGCACTAACCGATAGCCTGCTCCGTTTAAGGGTGTATAGACAATTTTGAGTGTGTCGGCCGCCTTCGCAAGCGGTTCCGGCAAGATTCTTTCGCCGAGAACAGCCTCTAAGAATTTTTCATCAATGTCGGGGCCGACCATGGTGATGGCTCCGTTTTGTACTGCTTCATCAAAATCACAGCTTTTTACATCGTCAAAAATATCCGTTTGTGCAATCAGGGCAGAAATGGTTTCGGCTTGTTCCAGCGAAATCTGCGCGCCATCAGACCAATAAACCTTATAGCCGTTGTATTGCTTGGGATTATGTGAAGCCGTGATATTAATGCCGCCGGCGGCGCCTAAAAACCGAAGCGCGAAAGAAAGGACAGGTGTGGGACGAATATCGTCAAAAGCATAAACCTTGATGCCGTTTGCCGCCAGAACCTCACAGGCTATTTTAGCGAAAAGGTCTGAGTTGTTTCGGGAGTCTCTGCCTACCACAACGCCTTTGTCGGCGGCGCCTTCTTGTAAAATATAACGGGCAAAACCCTGCGTCGCCCAAGCAACGGTGTATGCGTTCATGCCGTTAATGCCGGGGGCCATCGTGCCGCGCAACCCGGCTGTACCGAAAGAAAGGGGCGCAAAAAATCGAAATTCTTTTTCCTCTTCTGTATACGTGGCAAGAATTTCTTTCGTGGCTTTGTCTACTTTTTCTGATTGGATCCATTTGTCATAATTTTGCTGATAATTCATAGGGGTGCCTTTCCTTTCGTTTTTGCCAGAGCGCTTTGTTGTTTGCTTGCATGACAGCGCCGTATATATGTTATGTATGGTTAAGATGCGCTTTCGGTTTTGCTTTTATACGTGCGCAGCGCGTTGGCGAGCTGGTCCGGGCAGGAGGTGGGTTTCATTCCGCATTGTATGCCCGAGAGTTTTTCGATCAAATCATCAATTTTCATGCCCTCGCAAAGGGCGCTGACTCCCTGTGTGTTGCCCGAGCATCCGCCGGTAAAGACAACGCGGGTGACGGTATCGCCGTCTACTGTGATTTGTATATTGCGCGAACAAGTGCCGCGCGGTTGATAATCAAAAGTTGTTTCCATTGTTTTTGTCCCTTTCGTGAATAATTGACTGGGGAAGAATTGAGATTTCACCCGAGGAAAGCGTTTGTCGGCCTTCTTTGGTTTCGACGAGCAGGTTGCCGTCGGGCAGGATGTCAAGCGCCGTTCCCATGTAAGAAATTCCGTTTTTCACGAAGCTGATTTCCTCACCCAGAACAAAGCAGAGCGATTTGTATTCTTGGACAATGGCCGTAAGATCGAAGGTTTTGAATAAGGCGTCAAAGTGATTGATTACGCCGGCAATTGTTTGGCCCGGTGAAAGTGTACCGCCTGCCTCCTCCAAGGAGGTGATTTTGTGCTGCAATTCGGCGGGCCTTTCGGTCTTTTTCAAATTAATGCCGATGCCCACGACAATGCCGGTGCTCATTCTGGCCTCGGCGTCGAGTGTGACCTCGGTCAGAATGCCGCAGATTTTTTTGGGGGGAATATACACATCGTTTACCCACTTGATTTGTGCGTCGGCGCCCGCCTCACGCAGGGTGCGGGCTGTGGCAATCGCCGCTATAAAGGTGAGGGCCCACATCTGGTCAAGCGGGAGGGCTTTTTTAATCAAAAGACTAAAGTAAACCCCGCTTCCTACCGGCGAATGAAAGCTGTTGCCGCGGCGGCCTTTGCCGCCCGTCTGCGTTTTGGCCGTCACAATCATACCGTCCGGAAACTCCGGGTGATCGCGTAAATAGGTGTTGGTTGAATCGACTTCATCCAGAACGATGACCTCATGCGATTGATGCAGCCATTTTGTAATATTCAGGGGAATTAAAATATCCTCGGCATGGTGCAGTGTGTAGCCGCCCTTTGTTTTTGCGTCGATGACGTAGCCGTCTTGGCGCAGTGCCTCGACGCCTTTGCAAACCGCCATGCGGGATAGGCCCAACCGGCGGGCCATAGCTTCGCCGGTCATGCTGCCGCCGGCTTCAATTAACAGGGTTAATACGTTTTCCTTAGTGCTCATGCTGTATAAATGCCTCGGGAACTAACACGTTCAGCTTTTTGTTCAGCATTTCGATTTCAAAAGGAAGCTTCAGTCCGTTTTCTCCGTCCAGCGAAACGTCCATGTCTTTATCGGCGGAAATTTTGCAGCGGCTGCAATTCATGCTGATGATGTTTTTGTCACCCTTGTGGGCCAAAAGATTGATGCCGACCGCAGCCCGCTCGACCGGATTGCAGTTTTTGACGACCATAATGTTCATCAGCCCGTCCTGAATATCCGCTTCGCTGATTAAATTTTTCATTCCGCCGACGTCGGTTCCGTTCAGTACGGCAAACACCAGCGCCTCTGTCTGTACCGTTTCTTTTTCGGTTTCCACCGTGATGTGAAAAGTTTTCATATCCGCCAGTTCGCCGAGCGCGGCAATGTAATAGGCTAATGAACCAAACACTTTTTTGAATTCGGGGCTGGTCGTATGCGAAACACCGACAAACACCCCCGCAGCAATGCTGTTGCAGATATATTGCTCTTTGTCACCGGCAGTGATTTTTAAAAGATCCACCTTGGCCGTGTGTCCTTGACAGAACACAGACAGGCAGTCTGCAAGACCGGCCGGCATTCGGAGATTGCGGGCAAAATCGTTGCAGGTGCCGCTTGGTATAATGCCGACAGGGGTGTCGTTTCCGGCCTTAACCATCTTGTCGATCATTTGGCCCACCGTGCCGTCTCCGCCGGAAATGAGCACAGCGTCAAAGGTCTCCCGATCGGCTAACAGTTTATCGAGGATAGGATCATCTTCTAAAGAAAACAAGCGATGGGGCACGGTGTAAATTTGATTTTTATAGAGAGTGCCTAAAATTTTATCTAACTCATGACCACCTGTTTGAGAACCGGAATAGGGGTTGTAGAGATAAAGATATTTTTTCATTGCTTAAAGACCTTTCTCAATGGAATGGTAGCTTTGTGCCAAAAAATCGGTCAGTTCTTTGGCGGTTAGCCCTCTTTGTGAGAGCAGGGCTAACGAATAAATCTGGCGGGCGGCGCTCTTTGCTTCTTCGCCCTCTGCCTTTTCAAGCTTTTGCATCAGAGGACTTTTGGTGTTGAGGGTCAGTTTTTCTTCGCCTGCCCCGCCTGCTGCCATGCCGTAGGCCTTCATCATGTCGTTCATACGCCGGCTTTCTTCGCTGATGGTGAGCAAGGCAGGCACGTTTTCGTCCTTGAGTGCCGCGCAGGTGATGGTCAGCTTTTCATTATCACAAATTTCTTTAAACAGGCTGATCAGCTTTTCGTTTTCTGTATCCGCCTTGTCTTCGGCTAACGACTCGGAAAGGTCTGCATCGACCCGACTGAATTTGATTTTTTTATCCTGCTCTATGTGGGCGATGAACTGGGTGTCAAGCGGCCCTGACTGCTCTACGACAGAAATCTGCTGTGCGGCGAATAGAGACAGATACTGCGCCTGGGTTGTTTTATCCTCACAGTAGTAGACGGTGTTTTCGTTTGTCTCTTTTGCGGCTTCCAGATATTCGCAAAGGGAGAGGAAAGAGCCGTCGGTTGTTTTCATGATATAGGAATCTTTGACGCGGTCGTAAAATTTCCGGTCTTTGAGCGAGGCATATTCAAAGAAAATTTTAATGTCGTCCCATATTTCTTCAAACCGGGTACGGTCTGTGTTAAAGAGAGAATTTAGCTTGTCGGCTACTTTTTTGACAATATGAGCCGATAACTTAGAAACATAGGTGTTGTTCTGCAAATAGCTGCGCGAAACATTCAGCGGCAGTTCGGGACAATCCAGCACGCCTTTGAGAAGCAGCAGATAGTCGGGAATCATCTCTTTGATATTGTCTGCGACAAAGATTTGATTGTAGTATAATTTGATCTGTCCCTCCACCGGCTCATAGGCGCTGTTGATTTTGGGAAAATACAAAATGCCTTTGAAGTTTAGCGGATAATCCGCGTTGATGTGAATATGGAACAAAGGGGTTTTGTAATCGGCAAACACCTTGTTATAAAAAGCGTCGTATTCTTCGTCGGTGCATTCAGACGGATTTTTCTGCCACAAGGGATGGGTGTCGTTGATGGCTTCCGGCTCTTTGTCGGCTTCACCTGTTTCCAAAAATACAGGAACCGGTAAAAAGGAGCAGTATTTGGTCAGCACTTCTCTGATTTTAGCAGCCTGCAAAAATTCTTTTTCGTCCTCGGTGATGTACATGATTACATCGGTGCCGCGTTCGGCCCGCTCTGCTGCATCAAGCTCGTATTCACCGCCCCCGGTGCAGGTCCAACGAACCGCCGGTGAGCCATCATATGATTTAGTGACCAGCTCTACCCGGCTGCTGACCATAAAGGACGAGTAAAAGCCAAGTCCAAAGTGGCCGATGATACCGGCGCCGGCTCCTTCGCTCTCTCCTTCATATTTTTCAATGAATTCAAGAGCGCCCGAGAGGGCGATTTGACAGATGTATTTTTTCACCTCATCGGCGTTCATGCCGATGCCGTTGTCAGAGACGGTGAGGGTCCCTTCTTCTTCATCAATTTTGACGGTGATTTTGTAATCGTCGGCAACATCAGCCTGGCCTAACGAACAAAGCCGTTTTAGCTTCGTAACAGCGTCGGATGCGTTGGAAACAATTTCTCTTAAAAAGATTTCTTTCTCTGAATAAAGCCAGCGCTTTATAATGGGGAAAATATGATCAGTTTGTACTGAAATGCCGCCTTTTTCTTTGATTTCTTCTGTCATGAAAATCAACTCCTGTTCTCTTATAATCTTTTTTCGTCATGTATCAAAACGGCTTTACCGTTAATTGTATGATTTGATTGATATCGTCCGGTTGTATTTTGGCTGTGTGTGCGGCGCGGTTTTGCCGCTCTTCATGACATTTTTGACATCGATGCACAATGACATAGCCTTTTTTGGGATCGGGATACGCGCGAACCGGCTCCATTAACCCGCCGCAGGGGTTCATGCGGTCGCCTGGATGTATGTCTAAATGTAAACTATATAAACAAAAAGGACAGTGATTGCGGGATGTATAGCCAAGGGGCAGAACCTCTTTGCCGCAGTGGGCACAGTGAAAAGAGGCGTCGTTTTTCGTGAATTTTTTGGTTTCCATGTTTAGCCTCCGTGTTTCAGCTGCTTTTAGGGGACGCTTATTTTCCTACGCAGAAATGGTGGAAAATTTCGTTGACAATCTGCTCGCTGACCTGTCGGCCGTCTACTTCGGCCAGCTCACCCAGCGCCAGCTCTAAGGCAGAAGCCGCTAATTCATCGCTGTATCCCGCGTGCAGAGCGTTTAATGCGTCTTGTATATGGCTCATCGCTTTTTTGACAGCGGCGTGCTGCCTTGCATTGGCAATGACAGCCGTTGTGTTGTAATCAATTTCGCCGGCGGTGTAAAGCCCTTCAATACAGGCAAAAAGCTCTTCTTTGCCTTCGCCGATGGCAGCCGAAAGGTACACGATTTTGTCAAATATGCTTTCGATTTGATAAGGGTCCATTTGGCTTGGCAAATCGCTTTTGTTAATGACGGCAATTTTCGCGGCGGACAGCGCGTTTATGCGGTTGATAACCCCTGCGTCGAACCGGTCAAGGGGCATGGAAGAATCGAAAACGGCCAAAATTAAATCGGCCTGCTCCATTTTTTCTTCCGCCTTTTCGACGCCGATTTTTTCCACAGCGTCTTTGGCGCTGCGTATGCCGGCCGTGTCGCATAAATTGAGCGTCACTTTGCCGATCACCACCTTTTCTTCTAATAAATCGCGGGTGGTGCCTGCAATGTCGGTGACGATGGCTTTGTCGGTGCCGCACATCAGATTCAGCAATGACGATTTGCCTGTGTTCGGTTTGCCGACAATGACGGTTTCAATCCCTTCTCGGACAGCGCGGCCTGTTTTGTATGTTTTTTCAAGCGTTTCTATGTCTGCTAAAACAGCGTTTAACCGGGCGGACATTTCGGTTTTGTCCATCGAGGAAAGATCTTCATCCGGAAAATCAACATTAACATACGCTTCGGCGATGATGGCGCGCAGCGCGTCCGAAAGCCGCGCCATTTCTTTGCCCAGTATGCCCCGGCTGCCGGCCGAGGAAAGCTTTAACATTTCTTCGCTGTGCGCGTTTAGCACATCGGCAATAGCCTCTGCCTGCGTGAGCCCTAATTTTCCATTGAGAAAAGCGCGTTTTGTAAATTCACCCGGTCCGGCCGGCACGGCGCCGGCCTCAAACGCGGCACCAAGCACCTGTTGGGTCACAAAGATGCCCCCATGACAGCAGATTTCCACTGTGTTTTCACCGGTAAAAGAGCGGGGGGCGTAAAAAACTGTGGCTATGCCGTCGTCGATCTGGTTTTCGTTTAATGAAATTACGCCGTATACGGCGGTGTTGGCGGGTATGGCGGAAAGCGGGTTTACCCCTTTGGGATGAAACATTTTGTCGGCAATCGAAACAGCCTCGGGTCCGCTGATTCGGATCAGCGCAACCCCTCCCTTGCCATAGGGGGTTGATATGGCTGCAATGGTACTGGTTTCCTGCATGGTTTCTCCTTCAAATTCCGCATACTTTGTTTGTATTATGGTTTTATGATATGGTTTGTTTTTGCCGCATTTTTATTTCATCGGACAGTGATTCGCCCGTGCATAAAATATCTCTCTTTATTATACACGAAATGCCTGTTCTTTTCAACTAATATATTGACAAAATTTAGCGGCGGGGGTATGATTAAATGAGAAAAAAACAGCGGCTTGTTATAGCCCTTAGCATAAAGAATGTATCATGTTTTTCTGCTTGATGAATGAGCAGAAAACAACCGGTGAAGGAGAGCCCGTGGAATTTGTAGAGCTTGAAACAAAAGAAGATATCATAACGGCCGGCTTGCTGGCGCGCAAGGTCGCGCCTTCGGTGCTGACAGGCCCCGCCCTGGATGCATATTTAGACGGTATCGAACAGAAAATCAGACAGAATATGGAAAATGACACCGAATATTATATCATGTATCAGCAGGGGCCTGTCGGTTTTGCTGCCTTAGTAAACAGTGGCGACTGTCTGACGCTCGCCGAAGTCGGCATCCTCTCTTCACATAGAGGGAAAGGATTGCTCAAGCGGTTTCTTGCTTTTGCGGTTGAAACATACGATCCGCCGCTTGTCAAAATAGAAAGTTTTGGACAGTCTTTGCCGGCTTTGGCGGCATTAGGTTATACAAAAAACGGAAATCACTACGAGAAAAAGTTTTATGATGCAAAAAACTTGCATCAATCTTTTTGAAAGGAACGGATAAAATGATAGAAACACACACACTGCCGCTGCAAAAAATTGTGCAGGAACTGGCGCTGGAGGTATTGTATATGCCCGAGGAACCGCTGGAGGTAACCCGCTCTGACATTAACCGGCCGGGTCTGCCCTTGGCGGGCTATTATGAATATTTTGATCCCTCCCGCATTCAAATCTTGGGATTGATGGAGACCTATTATCTGCAAACCCTGCCCGAAGAACAAAAAAAGGCGCGTATTTACGATTTTATCTCAAGGCGCCCTGTCTGCATTATCTTTGCCAGAAATATTGAACCGGCACCGGAATTTTTGGAGGCGGCGCAAGTCTATGAGGTACCGATTCTTCGGTCTGAAAGAACAACATCAACCTTAGACGCAGCAGTAGTAAGTTATCTGTCGGTCGCCTTGGCCCCGCGCATCACACAGCATGGTGTGCTGGTTGAGGTTTATGGAGAGGGCATGCTGATTTTAGGCGATTCGGGCGTTGGTAAAAGCGAGGCGGCCATTGAGCTTGTCAAGCGGGGCCACCGATTAATTGCAGACGATGCGGTTGAAATCAAACGTGTTTCAGATAAAACATTGGTGGGTTCTGCGCCTGAGCTGATTAAGCATTATGTCGAGCTAAGGGGTATCGGCATTATTGATGTGCGCCGCATTTTCGGTATGGGCGCTGTTAAAGAATCAGAGAGAATTGATCTGATCATTAAGTTGGAAAATTGGGTGCAGGGCAAGATGTATGACCGGCTGGGCATGGACACCGAATACACAGATCTCATGGGTCTTTCTATCCCAACGCTCACGATACCCGTGCGGCCGGGACGGAATCTGGCGGTGATTATGGAGATTGCCGCTATGAACCACAGACAGAAAAAAATGGGTTATAATACCGCGCTTGAAATCGAAAAAAGAATCCTTGAGCAGTCGGGCATGGGACATTGACAGGATTGTATGTCCTGCGCAGTTCTAGGTAAAAAACGAGCTTTGCTTTGCGGATAACAGAATGCTTTAAAGACCGTATGATTTGTTTTACACCCGGTTAATAGTTTATCTTTTTTTGCTTGCTATACTAATGGTCAGTTACCTAAAAGACACAAACAGTAAACGGCAGAGTGAAGGAGTGAGAGGGAAAAGCCAAACGGCGCATCCCTGATACAAAATGACCGATCCTTTTAAGGTGCTTGGTGTGAGTCCCGACGCGAGTGAAGAAGAGATCACAAAAGCATATCGAAAGCTGGCGCGGCGTTATCATCCCGATGTGAATCCGGGTGATGCGGCTGCCGAGCGCAAAATGAAAGAGATTAACGCGGCGTACGAGCAGATTAAAGAGATACAAAACGGTAAAGCTCGTTATTCACAGCAAACCGGCTACGAGACAGCGGGTCACGAAACGGGCCGCACCGGTGGCTTTTATGGTTTTGGTCCGTTTGGCCCCTTTGCTTATGGCTCATATCATTTTGACGGTGAAAAGCAGGGCGGCTCTTCGCCATCTGGCCAACGACGCTTTTCGCTCGGCAAGCTCTTTCTCCTTTTTATTGTGCTTCGTATTGTTTTTCAGCTGCTTTACGCTTGTTTGTATTCCCCCTATCCATATGGATATACTTATGGCAGGGCTGCCCATATGCCCGGCCCGACAGAATCTTATACGCAAGGAATGTGACGAGAATTGGATAAATTTAAAAATTGGCTTGGCCGCGTATTATACGGATGCAATGGCGTCGATGCTTTATACCGCTTTTTGCTTGTCATCTGTCTTGTGTTTGTCGTGTTAAATCTTTTTATAAGACATCCAATCGTATGGATCTTGCAGGCGGCGCTGCTTGTGGTAACCATGGCGCGAGCGTTTTCTAAGAACACCGCCGCGCGCAGCAGAGAAAACCAGAAATATCTGAGTATGCGTGCTAAAGTGGTGCAGTTTTTTAAGAGGCAGCGCAACCGCATAAAGTATCGAAAGACAAAATCGTATCGAAAATGTCCCAAGTGCAAATGCATTCTTTGCTTGCCCAAGAAAAAGGGAACACATACCGTGAAATGTCCAAAATGCGGTGAGCATTTTAATGTGAAAATATAAAACCCGATGGAAAGTTCCATCGGGTTTTGTTTTGGTTTTATGCGGTTGGCTATTTCTTGCTCAGATATGAAACAAATGAATGATACACGGGGATCAGCAAAAAAACGACCCAACCGGGATGCCACAAACCATGCTCTGCAAAACCGAAAGAGGGCGCAAAGCCGAGAAATAAAAATAAAATCAGCGCTAAGTCCCAAAAGGCGAATTTGTGTCCGTTTTTCTCCCGGACGGCGGGAGGAATGCTTTCGATCAAAGGAATGAATAACAACAAGAGCCAAGCGGGGTGCCAGGCAGAAAAGAAAAAACCTGCCAGCAAAAAGGCGCTAAAACACAAAAGAGAAAAAATACCTGTGGGAAACCGTTTGTTTTGAACTGCTTCTATGATAGAATGGCCAAGCGGAACGAGCAAAAACAGCAAAAGTCCCATGGCGTATAGATTGTATTCGTCTGACGAAAAATGGCCGACCGAGATGACTAACACCCAAATGACATAAAAAAGAGTCACCAGTGCGAGGATGGGAAATGAATGCCGATGTATATGGCTGTTTACATGCACCGTTTCACCATTTATTTTCACGCCTTCGCGGTCAATGTGGACTTGGTTTTGGCCGGCCTCGTTTACGTGCAGCCCGTTTCGGTCAATATGCACCTCATCACCGTGTTCGTCCGTGATATGCAGTCCGCCATGGCCAATGTGTATACGATCTTTTTGCGTTTGATTGTTTTCGCTGCCGGCTTCTTGATCAGCGTTATGCTTTGTGTCCTTGTTCATGCGCGCCCCCTCCTAAAACATGCGTTTAGTATACCCATTTTGTGTAATATTGTCAATTACTCCCGCAGATAATCTGTAATTTTGTGAAGATAGAAAGATATGTTTTTGTAAGAACCATTGAAATTATATGTATTTATTGTTATAATATAAGAAAATTACGTGTAAAAGCAAATGAAAAAGTGACTTTTGCCATATGAATAGAGTGTTAAAGTTTGCCTGTTTGTTGATGTTCTAATCTGAAAGCAGACAGTACTTTAGTGGTAAATGAAGAGATTGAACCAAACGGAGAGCGAGCACGGATGAGAAAAACCAAAATAATTTGTACGTTGGGCCCTGCCTCAGGCAAGGAAAAAATATTAGAGCAAATGCTCAAAGCCGGCATGAACGTGGCGCGGCTTAATTTTTCACACGGTACTCATGAAGAGCACGCTGAAATGATTAAGAAATTCAGAAAAGTGCGGGATTCACTCAAGGTCCCTGCGGCCGTCATGCTGGATACCGGCGGGCCTGAAATCAGAACCGGCCGGCTGAAAGAAGCCGTGCAATTAACAGAGGGGGAACCCTTTGTCTTAACGACAGAAGATATCGAGGGGGACAGCAGCCGGGTCAGCGTTTCTTACGAGGATCTGCCCGGCCAGTTATCGGCAGGCAACAGCATTTTGTTAGATGACGGGAAAATGGAGTTGGTTGTCGAACATACCGATGCGACCAATATATACTGTACGGTAAAAGAGGGCGGTATGTTGGGTGCGCGCAAAAGTATCAATATTCCCTATATCCATTTGAATATGCCGTATCTTTCAGAAAAAGATGAAAAGGATTTGCTTTTTGGCATTGAGCAGGATGTGGACTTTATTGCCGCTTCGTTTGTCCGTTCCAAAGAGGATGTAATAGCGCTAAGAAAGTTTTTGGATTATCATGGCGGCCATGCGATTAAAATCATTTCCAAAATTGAAAATAACGAAGGCGTCGAAAACTTTTTAGAGATTTTGGAGCATTCGGACGGTATTATGGTGGCCAGAGGGGATATGGGCGTAGAGGTAGAGTTTGAAAAACTGCCCGGTATCCAAAAGGACTTTATTCGCAAGTGCTGCCGTGCCGGCAAAATTGCCATAACCGCAACCCAGATGTTAGAGAGCATGGTGACCAGCCATACTCCGACCAGAGCCGAAATTACCGATGTAGCAAACGCTGTATTTGATGGAACCAGCGCTGTTATGCTTTCGGGCGAAACGGCGATGGGCGTGAATCCGCCAAGAGTGGTAGAAGTCATGGCGAAGATTGCACGCCAGGCCGAAAAAGACGCCAGAGAGTTAGATGCGTATCATGGTTTCCGCTATGACGCTTTGCAGAATGAAACAACCAACGCCATTTGTGATGCAGCCTGTACAACAGCCAAGGATTTAAAGGCGGCGGCTATTATTGCGCTGACCTCCTCAGGCCATACGGCAAGACGTGTGTCAAAATTCCGGCCGGATCAGGCGATTGTGGCCTCTACTCCCGAAACAAAGACCTATCATCAGCTTTCCATGAGCTG
Organism: Clostridiales bacterium; assembly: GCA_022791195.1. GTDB lineage: Bacteria > Bacillota > Clostridia > Oscillospirales > CAG-272 > CAKSEI01. Next base: position 24,228 of record JAAVYP010000013.1, read on the forward strand.
GGGGGTTCATCCCGTCATGGCGAAGCATCAAAATGATACCGATAAATTGTTCTTGCACGCCATTGACTGCGCGAAGCAGATTGATGTTGTACAGCCAGGGGATACGGTGGTCATTACAGCCGGCATTCCGCTTGATACGCCCGGTACCACAAATCTATTAAAAGTGCAGACTGTGTCGTAAATATAATAAATGCCAGCAGATGCCGGCATGTATTAGAAAGTTTGCCTTGCTGCCCGGCAGGGGCAGCATTCCGGCAGAGCCGGAACCGTCAAACTTTCGAGGAAGATAAAATTTTGATGATTACATAAATACATGCTGACGCAGGCATGTATCGATGCAAAGAGATTCCATCAAGAGCTATTTTGCATAGAATATAATGTGTATCTATGATTTATATGGATTAGGCTCACTGTTGTGCATAAGACGGTGAGCTAATAATTAAAAATATTACATGTCGGAATACTTACCTTGCTGCAATGAGGGCTCGATTATCTCTTTGCTTTATGGTTTATGTTAAAAACGATTTGGTTGAAAATATTGCATTTTGAAATGTTTACTGTTTCTATATAAGCGCCAATTAGAGCGGTATGATTTTAAATTGTGAGTGATTTTCGGCAATATCGTTTATTATAAAATATTTTTTAAGGAGATTGACATGTCTATTCAAACAATCGAGACAAAAATCAAATCACCGTTGTTTTTAACGGCGGCTATCTTGCTGACAGTTACTAATGCGCTTGAACTGATTTCCAATCACTTTGTTCCATTCAATGTTTTTGGCATTTTGTATACGATAGGTGTTTGGCTGCTGTATGTGGCAGTAAAAAATGGTTCACTGCAAAACGGCCGTAACGGGTCTAAACTTATCAAGGGTTCTGTCAAAGCACAATGGATCGTAAACTGGGTTATTGTTGGTTTATTAGGCCTTTTGTTTTTGCTGTGCCTGGTGGCTTTCCCAGCTGTTTCTTCTATTTTAGGATCTTTAGAAAATTCAGTAAACTCTTATGATCTTGCCTTTGCGGCTGGCGTTTCTGGTGTTGCTGTGGCGATTGTTGCCTTTGCAATATTGTTTATCGCAGGCGCTTATGTGGTAATCAATATATTCTGGATTGGCAATTTGAGTAAGTTTACAAATGGCTTTGATCAGTCAGTGGCTACCGGTCAGGTTAATTTGCCCAAAATGAATGCTGTGAGAACCTGGCTCTTGGTATTAACGATTTTGAGCGGCATTAGCGCGATCACTTCGATTACGCATATGATGGCCTTTATCGCAGAAGGATGCACTTGTGCCGTTTATATCTTGTTCTACCTTATGTTGAAAGATGGCGCACCGCAGACAGTAAATCAGTCTATTCCGACGACTGCACAGAATGCAGTCAATACCGAATCGAACGGAACAACTCAGTCAGGTGAGGATACCGCAAACGATTCATCTTCGACAGAAGCATAAGAAATTTTAAAAACTTAAATTACATAAAAAGCGGACGATTGATCGTCCGCTTTTTTCTGTATTCTGTTTGTTATAAAATTTTCTCCAGTCCTATTTTCTGGGGCACCAGTCCGCATTTTTCGTAAAAAGAGAGGGCGTTTTGGTTACATGCCCACACGTTGAGCGCTATATTGTAGCAGCCGTTGTCTTTGGCAAATGAAGAGGCAAACGAGAGCAGTTTTTGGCCAATGTGCTGACCGCGTTTTGTTTCGTCAACGCACAAATCTTCAATATACAAAGTTTTGAAATCGTTTAGGACGGAATCCTTGTCATGTTGCTGAAACTGGCAGAAAACATAGCCGACTGCTTGTCCGTTTGCATCGACCGCGACAAAGATAGGCGTTGCAGGATCAAGCAGCATCACTTTTAGCTGTTCATCGGTGAATTTTTTGCTGTCGGCTCGAAATAAATCAGGCCGGCCGTTGTGGTGAACCATTAACACTTGACGCAGCAAATGATTGATGGCGGGAATATCGTTTTCATCAGCTTGCCTAATCACGATTTCCTGTTTTTCCATAGGTTTTCTCCTTTGCTTTGCCATCCAATCGGTCCGCGATTGGATGGCGGACATTAGTCCACGATGGTGATGGATTGAATGATTGGCTGATTGGCGGCCAGCACGGTGCCGTTGTCATCTTCTACCTTTGCGTCGGCGCAGATCGCGTCCACAACTTCCATGCCGGAGGTAACATGGCCAAACGCCGCATATTTGCCATCTAAGTAGGTTGAGTCCTTGTGCACAATAAAGAATTGGCTGGAGGCGCTGTCCATTGCTTGCGAACGAGCCATCGAAATAACACCCCGCACATGTGAAATATTGTTTTCCACACCATTGGCTTTAAACTCACCGGTAATGTTTTTGCCGCTGCCGCCCAAACCATTGCCTTTGGGATCGCCGCCCTGTATCATAAAACCAGACATGATGCGGTGAAAAGTAAGGCGATCGTAAAAACCGTCTTTGGCAAGTTCAACAAAATTTGTCACAGTGATAGGGGCCGTGTCAGCGTCCAGTTCCAACTCAATGACACCATAGTTTTCGATTTCAATTTTAGCGTGATGAATGCCTGAGAGCAGGCTTTCATCTTTAGGATTGTCTTGTTTTTTGCCGCAGCTTGCGACAGATAACAGAAGAATAAAAAACAGCGAAAGGCAAAGTGTTTTTTTAGTCATTTGATTGCTCCTTAATAGTATTTTTTAATCGACTTATGATTTTACTTTTTCATATACGCCCTGCGAGGTGGTGATAGGCCATGGTTGATTGTTTTCATCGGCAGGGGGAAGCTGCGCTTCGATTAGCATGAGAGAATCCTGTTCTTTGTCATATGAGAACGTGAGGTTATATGTGACGGACTGCTCGTCTTTGCTTTTGGTGTATTGACAACGAATTTTGTCTCCTTCGATGGCATACCAACCTTCTATCATATTTGTGTTCTTATCATCCTTGGCAGAATCGGCGGGTAAATCGCCATTGGTCAAAAAGGTTTTTGAGTAAGCGAACTCAACGGTAAAAGGCTTGTTTTGGTACATGCCAAAGGGCTGCCCGGACTGTGCACAAGAGCTTATTGTAAAAGAAAGACAGACGGCGGCCGAGAACATCCCAATGCTTTTGACAAGAGAAAAAAATTTTCTTTGATGGGAAATGTTTTGGGAGTGTTTGGGCGATTTTGAGCCGGCTTTGTGAGAAAGAAAAGTGGGAATGTGCATTTTTTGTTTCGTCCTTTCATTTTGGTTATTTTATCATAGAGCGCTCTTGGTTGGCAAGAGCAAAAACGTAAACATATTATGTATTGGAGAGTTTCTCCAAATACAGTTAAAGGAAACAAATGATAAATGGAAAGGGAAAAAATAATTGCCGTTGCGGGGGCTGATAAGCGTTCACAGGCTATGAAGGCCGCTTTACAAGCGATGGGCTATCAAACCGTATCGCTTGATGAGCGCGATAAAGCGCTGGCGGCGGTGCTTCCTATGCCGTATACCTTAGATGGAAAAACGGTGAAGGATACTGATCTTTCCCTTGAAGAGCTGTTTGGGTCGCTTGGAAAGCACTTTGTGATTTTGGGCGGGCGGCTTGATGCAAAGGCGTATTGTTTGGCTATGAAAAACGGCATTCGCCTGTTTGATTATTACGATCAGGAGGCTGTCAAAATCAAAAATGCAGCGCTGACAGCAGACGGAACAATGGCCATGGTGCCCGTTGATTTAGGCATACAGCTGTGCAATGCCCGTGTTCTTGTCTGCGGTTTTGGCCGAACCGGCAAAGCGTTGGCTAACAGGCTGCGCGGGGCCGGCGCAGCAGTCAGCGTCAGTGCACGCAAGGATACAGATCTTGCTTGGATTGAGGCGCTTGGCTATACAGCCATGTCTTTTGAAAAGCTTGATGTATCTGAATTTGATGTGGTCATGAATACGGTGCCTGCACGAATCCTGACCAAAAAGCATATTGCCTGCATGAAGAAAAATGCGGCAATCATAGATCTTGCTTCTGCGCCTTTCGGCACCGATTTCGATGCCGCGAAAGAATATGGAATTACCGCGCTGACGGCGCCGTCTCTGCCTGCCAGGGTATTTCCCGATAAAGCAGGCGCTGTTTTAGCCCAAAGCGCGGCGGGACTTTTAAAGGAAGCGGGGTGTGGAATATGATAGGTTATGGAATTTGCGGATCGTTTTGTACGCACGCCAAGAGTTTAGCGGTTCTTGAAGCTTTGGCCGGCAAGTATGACATGCTTCCGGTATTAAGCTTTAACGCGGCGGCACTCGATACGCGTTTTGGCAAAGCACAGGATTTGATTCAAAAAGCGGAAAATACGTGTGGACAAAAAGCGGTCATGAGCATTGTTGATGCGGAGCCGTTAGGCCCCAAAACGCCCATGGAAGCTTTTATTATTGCGCCTTGTACTGGTAATACCTTAGCTAAAATAGCAAGCGGAATTACCGATACGCCTGTAACAATGGCGGCCAAAGCACATTTGCGCACCAGCCGTCCGCTGATTATCTGTTTGGCGTCCAATGATTCGCTTAGTGCGAATTTGAAAAATATAGCGGCTCTGACCGAAAAAAAGAGCGTCTATTTTGTACCCCTTTGTCAGGATGATCCGGAAAAAAAGCCGTATTCGCTGGTTGCGGATTTTTCAATGATTGAAAAAACGCTCGAATTCGCTCTTAAAGGAAAACAACTGCGCCCGTTATTTATATAAAATACAACGGGGGAAAATCAATAAAGGCGGCTTTGGCTGCTGATTAAATAAAAAGGCCCTGCGTCCATGCAGGGCGGATACTTAGTTGAATTGATATAGGGAATGGTTAAAAGCGCACTCTTTCGATCGCTTGGCAGCGTCCTGTGTCCGGCACGATGTCGAATAAAGCGCCGTGTATCAATACGGTGCCGGCGGCAAAATCAAAGCGTGCCGGCAGATGGGTGCGGTATCGGTTGATGATAATGTCGCTTTTAACGCCCAGAATGGAGTCCTGCACACCTGAAAAACCGAGATCGGTGATATAGCCAGAGCCGTTTGGCAAAATTTGTTCATCAGCTGTCGCGACATGCGTGTGTGTGCCGAAGATCATGGCAATGCGTCCGTCAAAATACCGAGCCAAAGCGATTTTTTCGCTGGTCGATTCTGCATGGATATCTAAAGCGGCGAAATCATAGTTGCCTTCTTCTCTTGACAGGATAGCGTCGATGGCGTCAAACGGGCATTCGGCCGGATCCATAAAAACACGGCCGAGCACGTTGATGACCAGCACCTTATAGCCGTCGATATTGGCGAGGGTGTAGCCGCAGCCAGGCATGCGGGCGGGCAGATTCGCGGGCCGAATGATGCGGTGGTCTTGCTCCAGCATGGCATAGAGCGCATGCTTGCGAAAGATGTGATTGCCGCCGGTGAGAAGATCGGCGCCGGCATATAGAATCCTTTGTGCATCGTCCGGTAAAAGACCGTTGCCGGTGCTGGCGTTTTCAGCGTTTGCAATGACAAAATCAATTTGCTTTGTTTTACGAAATGCCCAAAGGTGCTCTTCTAAATAGTCAATGGCGGCAGGCGAAACAATGTCGCCGATAGCAAGAATGTTCACGTTGTTTCCTTTCTATAAGGCCTCTTGCGGCCTATGAAGAAAAGCCAGCCATCACAATGGCTGGCTTTTTAGGTGTAATAAATCCGACAAATGATACTGATTTATTTAGCAAAATCGATGGCACGGCTTTCCCGAATGACATGAATTTTGATTTGACCGGGATATTTTAATTCTTCTTCGACCTTTTTAACGATTTCATGCGCCACAATAATCATCTTATCATCGCTGATTTGTTCGGGCTTCACCATGATGCGCACTTCGCGGCCGGCTTGGATGGCGTATGATTTTTCAACACCCTCAAAGCTGGTGGCGATTTCCTCTAACTTCTGCAGGCGTTTGATGTAATTTTCAACATTCTCACGTCTGGCGCCCGGTCTTGCCGCTGAAATAGCATCGGCGGCTTGTACAATTTGAGCAATCACCGTCTTGGCCTCTACATCGCCGTGATGGGCTTCAATTGCATGCACCACTTCTTTGCTTTCCCTGTATTTTTTAGCGAGATCAACGCCGATTTGAACGTGGCTTCCTTCGATTTCCTGCGTCATAGCCTTACCGATGTCATGGAGCAATCCTGCGCGTTTAGCGACTGTCGCATCAACGCCTAATTCTTCGGCTAACATACCGGCGATGAAAGCTACTTCAATCGAATGGTCGAGAACATTTTGTCCATAACTTGTCCGATATTTTAACCGGCCCAAAATCTTGATGAGCTCATGGTTAATACCGTGAATACCTGTATCAAAGGTGGCCTTTTCGCCTGCTTTTTTGATGGTTGTTTCGACTTCTTTGCGTGCCTTTTCAACCGTTTCTTCGATGCGTGCCGGGTGGATACGTCCGTCTGTAATCAGCTTTTCAAGTGCAATGCGTGCGGTTTCCCGTCTGACAGGATCAAAGCTAGAAAGGGTAATCGCCTCGGGCGTATCGTCGATAATTAAATCACAGCCGGTCATTTGCTCAATGGTACGAATATTGCGTCCTTCGCGGCCAATAATGCGGCCCTTCATATCGTCGCTCGGCAGGGCAACCACCGATACGGTGGCTTCTGATACATGCTCTGATGCATAACGCTGGATGGTGGCCGAAATAATTTCTCTGGCCTTTTGATCGGCATCTTCCTTGAAGCGGTTTTCCGCCTCGGTAATGCGCAGCGCGGTTTCATGCTCTAATTCTTCTTCAATTTTGCTTAGCAGGTCTGCTTTGGCCTGTTCGGCGGTCAGGCCGGAAATTTCCTCCAGTCTTTTTAACTGCTCTTGTTTTACCTCTTCAATGGAAGCCAGCCTTGCCTCTGTTTCTTTTACTTTATTGGCAAGGGCTTCTTCCTTTTTTTCAAAGGCCTCATATTTGTGCTCTATGGCCTCTTCACGCTGAAGAGCCCGTTTTTCAAGGCGCGACACCTCGTTGCGTCTTTCTTTGAGTTCTCTTTCCGCTTCATTTCGATTGCGGATAATTTCTTCTTTTGCTTCTAAGAGTGTTTCTTTTTTCTTGCTTTTTGCTAATTTTTCTGCGTCGGCTAAAATGGATTTTGCTTTTTCTTCGGCTGAACCAATTTCAGCTTCGGCAACTTTTTTACGGTAAGCGATACCAAGGATAAATCCTACAATAATCGCGATTATAAATCCAACGATACCTATGACAATTGCGATTGCATTCGGCATTCTTTGCACCTCCTTATTCAATTTTAATTATGTAAATTTTGGTTATCAAGCATTGGCAGTCTTAATGCTTTGAACACATTTATACAAAGTATATTATACAATAGTACAAGTGGTTTGTCAATAAATTGGGCGCGCCGTTTGCACCTCTAAAAGTAAATTTGCCGTAAAGAGGGATTGACAAGGATTTTGAGGTATGCTATAGTATAGAAAACCGTTATAAAAAAAGAGTGAGTAGATTTTATCTCTTTTCTTGCAGAGAGCTGCCGGGGGTGGAACGGCAGCAGAAAATGTAAAATCGAATGGGCTTTTTAGGGCAATCGGAAACAAGGCAGACTGAAATTTTGTTTGCTTGGAGTATGTGCGACAGAGTGTGGCTCTCTGTAAAAAAGGCCGGCGTATTTTAGTACGCGCAAAGCGGACGAAGCAAGCTTCGTCAAGCCGGGTGGCACCGCAGGATTTTTTATTCCTGTCCCAGCAAGTGTATTGTGGGACAGGATTTTTTTATTCTGTTCCGAAAAGAAAGGAGACACCGTGATGTCAAAAGAAAAAATCCCTTATAAAATTTATCTTTCAGAGAATGAAATGCCTACAGCATGGTATAACCTGCGTGCCGATATGAAAAACAAACCGGCGCCGCTGTTAAACCCTGCAACCCTGAAGCCAATGGAGGCGGCTGATCTGGCGCCTGTATTCTGCGACGAATTGATCGCGCAGGAATTAGACGATACCACGCCGTTTTTCGCGATTCCCGAAGAGGTTTTGACGTATTATAAAATGTTTCGGCCTTCGCCGCTGATTCGCGCTTATTTTTTGGAAAAGCAGTTGGATACCCCCGCGAAAATTTATTATAAATTTGAGGGGAATAATACAAGCGGCAGTCACAAACTAAATTCGGCGCTTGCCCAGGCCTATTATGCGAAGAAACAGGGACTTAAAGGGGTGACAACCGAAACGGGTGCCGGTCAGTGGGGCACGGCTTTATCCATGGCCTGCGCTTATTTTGATCTTGACTGCAAGGTCTATATGGTCAAGGTTTCCTATGAACAGAAACCCTTTCGCCGTGAGGTCATGCGTACATACGGCGCGTCGGTAACGCCGTCGCCTTCGATGGAGACCGAGGTGGGCCGGAAGATTTTAGAGGCGCACCCCGGCACCAACGGCAGCCTTGGCTGTGCGATTTCAGAGGCGGTGGAGAAGGCAACCGAAACGCCAGGCTATCGGTATGTCCTTGGCAGTGTGCTCAATCAGGTGTTGCTGCACCAGTCTGTCATTGGGCTTGAAACAAAAACCGCCCTCGACAAATACGGCGTAAAACCGGATATCATTATAGGCTGCGCCGGCGGCGGCTCCAACCTTGGCGGCCTGATTGCCCCCTTTATGGGCGAAAAGCTGCGGGGTGAGGCCGATTATCGGTTTATTGCAGTTGAACCCGCTTCTTGTCCGAGTCTGACAAGAGGACGCTTTGCGTATGATTACTGCGATACGGGCATGGTTTGTCCGCTTGCAAAGATGTATACGCTGGGCAGCGGCTTTATGCCGGCCTCCAATCATGCCGGCGGTCTTCGGTATCACGGTATGAATACGGTCCTGTCACAGCTGTATGCGGACGGCGTTATGGAGGCGGTTTCAGTTAAGCAAACCAGCGTGTTTGAAGCGGCTGAACAGTTTGCCAGAGCCGAGGGCATTCTCCCCGCGCCCGAAAGCAGCCATGCGATTCGCGCGGCGATTGATGAGGCGCTGAAATGCAAAGAGACCGGCGAAGAAAAGACGATTTTATTTGGCCTGACAGGCACCGGCTATTTCGATATGGTTGCCTATGAGAAATTCCACGATGGAAACATGAGTGATTATGTGCCGACCGATGAAGAAATTGCCGGGAATTTGGCCGGTCTGCCAAAGGTCGATTAAATAGGCATTTTAAGTATATTTAAGTATATTAAACAACCAAGGCGCTCTTATGCCAAAGAGCGCCTTGGTTTTATGATTGATTTAATTTTTACGAAATATAATAAGCTTGCTGAAGAGATAATTGACCGCCATAACCACAATTTGCGCGGTGAGCTTTGTGATAAGATCGTTGATGCCGGCCATATCGATCATGACATAAAACAAGAAAGTTTCAAGCCCCAGCGAAAAAAGCCGGGCAAGGACAAACTGTGTAAACTCTTTGGCAAGGACAGATGCTTTTCTTTTATGGCTGTGAAACACAAAGCATTTGTTGATGATAAACGCGAAAACCACCGCCAAAATCCAAGAGAGGATGTTGCCAAGATAATAGTTGATGCAGCAAACCCTGGTGAAAAAGGTGTAGGCACCGACCGAGACGGCGGTGGTGAGCCCTCCGGCCAGTAAATAGCGGAGCATTTCGCCGTATTTTGCATATAATTTATCTAATTTCATTTTTCGATTCATGAGCAGCAGATTCGGTTATATTGGTTTCCTTGACAATATAGATTGGCCGTTTTTTGATTTCAAGATAAGCCTTGGCAAAATAGAGATTCAGAATGGCAAGGCATCCGGTTATTATACCGCCCACTAAAAAGAGCGCGCACAAAATGGCAAGGCCCATGACCCCAGCGCCGCTAATAGCTTTTACAATCAAGACGATGCATAGAACCAAAGCCGCAGCGAGCAGCAAAAAACTAAAGAGAAAAGGGAGCATCAGCGGCAGGGTGGAAAAGCTGACAATGCTTTCAATGGCATAGGCGCTGAGGCTGAAAAAATTCCACTTGGTGGAGCCATGAACTCTCTCTTTGTTTTCAAAGGTGAGCCATTTGGTTTTAAAGCCAACCCAACTGAAAATGCCCTTGCAGAATCGGTTGTATTCCTTTAGCTGCAAAATGGCATCGACCATAGGACGGGTCATCATGCGAAAATCTCTGGCGCCGGTGACAATCTCTGTTTTGGAAATGCGGTTGATCAGAGCGTAATAGAATTTGGTGCAGCATTTGCGCAGGGGTGAATAGCCATGGCGAGAAACGCTTCTGGCGGCCACGCAGTCATATTCCCCTTCGCAAAGGGTGTCGTACATGGAAAGGAGCAGCTCGGGCGGGTCCTGTAAATCAACGTCCATGATGCAGACGTAGTCGCCGGACGCCGCTTCCAAGCCGGCAAGCAGGGCCGCTTCTTTACCAAAGTTCCTGGAAAAGGATTTGTATTGTATCTGGCAGCGGGGTTTGGCCGGCAGTGCCTTGATCGCGCTCAGTGTTTGGTCTTTCGATCCATCGTCTATAAAAACAAGTTCAAAATCAGCATCGATTTGCGCTGTGATTTTGGTGACTTCACTGTAAAACGAAGGAATCGCTTGTTCTTCGTTGTAACAGGGAATGACAATGCTAATCGTCATGATCATGTGCCTTTCTTGCCTATCGGCAATAAGTCAGCGAGAGGGGTGTTTCGCTTTAGAGATAAATGGTGGTTTCTTTCGTTTTTTGATTATAAATAAGGAAACAGCGAACAAGATAAGCAAAGCGGAGAGGGAGCATACCGTGCTGATCTTGGCTGTCAGTGTACCGGTATAGGCGAATGTGTAATCGCCGTCTTTTGTCAGCTCTGCCTCTATGAGACCGCGCTCATTTTGGCGCAGGGCAATCCTGTTGCCGTCTGCGTCGCGCAGGGTATAGCCGAGATAATAGAGTCTTGGCAGTTCGATTGTCGGTGAATCGCTGTTTTGGACGGTAAAACGCAGCGCAGGCGTGCGGTTTTCGGTGATTTGAATAGCAGCAGTACCTTTTTCGATGCGTATATCGTCGCCTCTGTTTTTGAGATAGTCAATCTGTTCATTGGCCGCTGTCGGCAGATATTCTTTTTGCCAGCCCATGCCGTTGTTATAATCAAAATGGTCTCTGTCAACGGTGGAAGCAGGCATGCTGACATGCTGAAAACCCGAACAAACCAAAAGAACAGCCAAAATCACCGTGCCTATTTGTTCTGTCCGCTTGCGGCATAAACAAAAGCAAGCCGGGACCAGCAGCGCCAAAGACAGAAACATAAAAAGCTGAAAGCGGGAGGGGAACTGCACCATTTTGATTAATGACGGCATATGTGCCCACGGCCAGTATAGGGTCGTCAGCAAAAAGGTGAAAATGCCAAAGAACAAAAACAATAAATATGGTTTGGCTTGCTTATGAATGCGTGTGAGCGTAACCAATAACATAACAATCACAGGAATCGGTATAAAATACTTCATTTCCGCTAAGCCAAACTGGTGCATAATATTATATTGCGAAAATTTAAGCCCGTACCATTCAATGCCCCGGTACATTGTATCATTTGAAAAAACAGAATAGCCACCCTGCAGCTTATAGGTGAGCACGCTTGTCCAAAACGGACTGGTGATGGCAAGAATCAGCAAGCCTGCCGTTATGAAAGAGAGCAGGCGTTCTTTTTTCAAGGTGTCCTTGATTCTGATAAGCAAAAAAAGAAAAATGAGGACCGTAAAAGGAATCATCAGCGTGAGATGCGACAGCATGCCCCCGCAGTAGCCGATGATAAAGCACGGGTAAAATTTGAAGCGTTTATTTGCTGCGCTTGCTGCATATAATTCGTGAAGTCCCAAAACAATGAGGGGCAAAAATACATACAAAGCGCATTCGGAAAAAGCGTCCCGTATATAAATATCGGTCATATGATAAGGAAAAACCATGTAGATGAGGGCAGAGAGAAAGCCAACGCTTTGCTTGCCAGAGATAGACAGCGACGTCCAATACATCGTAAGTCCCGAGAGGGCTAAAAACAAAAAATGCGCGATTTGCATGCTGACAATCGTGTCATGCGTGATAAAATTCAGATAAGCAGCGACAAAGTGAGACAGCGGGGGATAAAACAAATAAGTACCATAGCCTAAATCGTAGCCGACCTCACTCATAATCGGACACGGAAAAAGAGGATTGCTCCCCAGCTGTTCGTACAACTGATCAATATTGGCTATATGAAAAAGCGTGTCGTAGCCATTGCGCCAAGGTCCTAAAAAAAGAGGGAGCATGAGCACGAGCGCCACTGCCGTGATGCCAAGAACCGGAAGCAGCCGAAGAAAAGAAGGATGTGCAGCAAAAGAGCCAAATGCCCCCTTTTTCTTTGCTTGAGATATATTTTCCATATTTTGATGATACTCTTTTTTGCAGTATTTGTCAAGACAAGCTGCGTTCGCGGGTGAATCTCGACCATTATTGACATTGCAGGTAAAATTATATATAATGTAACTAATTCTTATTGAAGAGAGGTACATAAATTATGCCTGAAGAAAAAAATGTAAGTGATAAAATGATAGACGAAACCACGAGTGAACTTTTTACCGAAAAGCCGTCGGCGCCGGTAGCCAAGCGTGAGGCCGCGCCGCAAGAGCAGGCCCAAACGGGTGCGGCCAGATCAGCCGCTAAGAGAGCGCCGGCGAAAACCGAAACCAAGAGCCGGCAGACCATGACGCTTGCGGATCTTCAGAAATTGGTCAATGCGCCGAAGCCTGAAAAGCCGATGGAAAAAACGCCGGTGTGGTCCCTTCTGTTGGTTGTAACGGCTATGGTGCTTTCCATGATTGCTATGGTTATGTCCTTTGTGGCCGCCTATTTCTATTTTCGCGGAGCGATTATGTCACAGATTTTATGTGTTGTTCTTGGCATTGTTGTGGTTGTGTTTTTTATCAGCTGCGCGTTTATGCTGCGTATTATTGAGAGAGGCATTCGCGAAATCAAAACGAAATTATAATGGAATATAAATTTTTACCGACCATTCACGATCCCGCGGCGCTGAAATCGCTTTCTTTGGAAGAGATTTCAGCGCTTGCCGCAGAAATCAGGTCTTTTTTGTGTGAGAATGTAACGAAGACCGGCGGTCACCTGGCCTCCAATTTAGGGGTTGTTGAATTGACCATTGCTTTGCACAGGGTGTTTGATTCACCGGCGGACCATATTCTGTTTGATGTGGGCCACCAAAGCTATGTTCATAAAATTCTGACCGGCCGCTTGGCTGATTTTGCTACACTGCGCCAGCCGGGCGGCCTTTCGGGCTTTACCAAACCGTCTGAGAGTCCGCATGATCCGTTTGGCGCCGGCCATTCTTCTACGTCGGTCTCGGCGGCGCTTGGCTTTGCCAAGGCCGATCGGCTGGAGGGCAGCGACAAGCACACCATTGCGGTGCTTGGTGACGGCGCCTATACCGGCGGTATGGTGCATGAGGCGCTTAACAACTGCGAAAAGGATCTGAATCTTATTATTGTGCTGAATGAAAACGAGATGTCAATCTCTCACAATATTGGCACATTTGCAAATCAAATTTCAAAAATTCGTTCTTCCAAAAGCTATTTTCGGACAAAACAAAGAATTACAAGTGCAGTGCGGCATATTCCCTTGATCGGTCATATGCTTTTTCGGCGTATCGTCAAAGCGAAAAAAATAGTTAAAAATATTTTGTACGGCTCTAATTGTTTCGAGGAACTGGGTCTTTATTATTTAGGACCGGTGGACGGACACGATTACGAACGGCTCGAACGGGTTTTGACGCAGGCTAAACGGATGGGGCAGGCCACGCTGGTCCATATTAAGACGAAAAAGGGCAAGGGCTATGCGCCGGCTGAAAGCGAACCGGCGAAATACCACGGCATTCCTCCGCAGGGGAAAAGTCCGGCCGCTAATTTTTCAGCGGCCTTTGGCGAAGCCTTGGTAGAGATGGCAAAGGTTCATACGGATATTTGCGCGATCACGGCGGCTATGAGCGATGGCACCGGGTTAAATCGGTTTCGTGAAACCTTCCCGAGCCGCTTTTTTGATGTGGGCATTGCCGAGCCGCATGCCATTACCTTTGCAGCCGGCCTTGCCGCCAATCATTTTAAGCCGTTTGTGGCCATTTATTCTTCTTTTTTGCAGCGAGCCTATGATAACGTCCTGCACGATGCCGCCTTGCAGCGGCTGGGACTGGTTTTGTGTATCGACCGGGCGGGGCTGTCCCCGGCGGACGGGCCGACCCATCACGGCATTTATGATGTATCCTTATTAAACACAGTACCGGAAATTGAAATTTATACCCCCTATACATTTGAAAAACTGCGCGTTTGTCTGGAGCAGGCCTATGCGAACGGCCGCTTAGCCGCCATTCGTTATCCTAACGGGCCGAATCCGGCGGCCGATATGTTTACCGAACGGGGATGGCTGCGTTATGATTTTGAGGGCAGGCAGCCAAAGCGGATTGTGATCACCTATGGCAGTATTGTGCGAGAAGCCCTCGCCGCCAAAGCGGAGAGCGATTTTGGCATTATCTTATTAGAGAAAATTAAACCCTATGAGGCAATTGCCAAGGAAATTGAAACGATTTTACCGGACGATTGTCAAAAAATTGTCTTTTTAGAAGAGGGGGTGTATAACGGCGGCGCCGGCATGATTTTAAAAAACACCTTGCATACCAAGGCACCGTTTGAAATTGTAGCAATCAAAGATCAATTTGGCGAAGGACACTTAGGCGAAACTCTTTATGAAACTTGCGGAATCTCAAAAAAACAAATTTTGGAGGCACTGAAATGAAACAACGGTTTTGCGCGTTCATGACAGCTCTTGTTTTGCTTTTACCCATGCCGCCTGTAAAAGCGGCCGAAGAAGAACCTTTGCAGGATTCGGGACTGGACTACACAGAGTCCCTCGAAATGCTCAAAAATCCGCATATGGGCTATCCCGATGTTTCCTGGATCACGATGAAGGAAACAGGCAACAGTGTAGAAAACAAGTCCGGCTTTGTTTGGTATTATATTAACTTAAAAGAGTTTTCGGGCGGCAACGATCTTTATTACCGAAAATATGGCTATGATAAAACACCGCCCTGCGGCGGAGAGGATAAACCCATCTCGGCGGATGCGCTAAACGCGTTTTCCAAAACCCTGTCTAATTTACGGCAGAACGGTGGCTCCGGCCTGATTCGTTTTGTGTATGACTGGGACGGCATTGCGGGTTGTGAGCCGGCCGATTTTGATATGATTTTGACCCATATCAAGCAGCTGTGCGAGGTTGTCAGCGAGTACAGTGATATTATTCTCGGCTTTGAGTGCGGCATTATCGGGCCGTGGGGCGAAATGCATTCTTCTGATTATACCGATAAAGAGCATTCAAATGCCATTATCGATGCATATCTTGACAATACACCCGCCTCGATGATTTTGATGGTGCGAAGCCCGTATGCCATGGCCAACTATTTGAATACCGACCGAGAGTCCTTGGCCACCTTGGTGACCGAGGAGGGCAGCCCGGAATATCGTCTTAGCTATTTTAATGACGGTTATATGAATACGCCGAGCGATTACGGCACATGGAATAACAGAGAGCTTGATTTAAAATTTTTGGAGAGACAAAGCGAACATGCCACCTACGGCGGCGAATACGGGAGCGACTATTCGTCCGAGCGGCTGCCCAACAGCGCCTGCGTACCGGAAAATGCCATTCCGGAGATGTATCGAACCCATGTTAATTTTATACGAGGCAATGTCTATAAGTTGAACCAGAGCAATCAGGTGTGGGGGTATGATCAGTTTACTTATTCGGAAGAATATGAGCAGGACTGGTTTCCGGACAATTCGGCTTTTTACGGCTCTGATTGTTACACCTTTATTACCGCGCATTTAGGCTATCGTCTTGTGCTGCGGCAAAGCAAGCTGTCGAAAACGGCAACAGCCGGCGAAACGCTAAGATTGACCGGCTCGATTGAAAATACGGGATTTGCCAATATTCTGCATGATCCGGATGCCCGCATTTTGCTGGAAAAAGACGGCGTTATGTATACCTGCGGCGTGGCGCTCGATGCATTTGATATCAAGAGCTGCACAACTTATACGTATGATTTTACCCTTTCGCTGCCTGCTTCTATGCCGGCCGGCGATTACAATGTCTATTTGCAGTTGGCCGGAAGCAAAGGGAACTTTTACGCGGTTGCAAAGGCGGGTATTCAGTTTGCCAACAACGGCGGTATCTATCGCGAAGATTTAGGCGCTAACCGCTTAGGCACGGTTACGATTCAAGCAGCTGCCAAGACATCTTCTGCCGCAAATGACGTGTTTAGCCAGATTGGCAGCGACGTTCCCGCTGGCGGCGATGTCACAGAAGGCGCTCCCTATCTAATGGGCTATGGTTTGGGCGGCCGCGGAACGATTGCCCTTTCCTATCATCCGGGCGATCCCATTCTTCTGCGGGCGGTGCATCTTTTACCGGCCGACGCCAAGCCGACGTATCAATGGTATAAGGATGGAAAGCTTTGCGGGCAGGGCGAGTCTCTTGTCATTGAATCGGCTTCAGCGGCCGATGCGGGTGTGTACCAGTTAAAGGTACGAAGCGGCGCTCTTTATACTACATCTTCTTATCAGATCAGCATTACCGACCATATATACGGTGAATATAGCATACAAAAACCGGCCTCCTGCTTTGCCACAGGTTTGACGGTGCGAACATGCACCGACTGCGGGCAAGAGGAGAGCAAAATCGTGCCCACGCTGTCTCACCAGCCGCAAGAACCTCAAACGGTTTCGTCAAGCTGTACGGAACGGGGCTATATCGGCGTCTCCTGCGGTCTTTGCCATACCCTTTTATCCAAAACACTGCTTCCGCTTAGCGAACATGAGCTGGCCGTTAAATCAAAGAAAGAGCCGACGTGCATCAATGACGGTATTGTTTATTGGGCTTGCCGGCATTGCGCCTATGAGGAATCGGAGGCAATCAAATCGCCGGGCCATTCCTTTACCTATACGCTGTCAGGAAATACAGCGACCGGCGTTTGTACCGTGTGCGCCGAAACAACGGAACCCAAGACCTATACTGGCGAACATGCAGGCGGTTTTGTGGAAAAAGAGCGGTTTGATGGCTTTACCGGTCCTGTCAAGCTGACACAAGATCCGCTTGTTCTGGTCGGCGAAAACGGATATGTTTCTTCTTATCAGACAAAAAAGGATGTTTCTTCGGTTACATTCCTGTTTGATATCAAGGGCGTTGAGAAGCCGCTTACGCTTGGCCGTTTCAGAACACTGACAAAAGCATCTTATGTAACTGACCCGGCCGACAGCAACAATGCGGACAACTATTACGGCAGTTGTCTGTATCCGATTGGTGGGGATGGTGTATATGCGTTTTCTATTAGCAAGGTGGTTATGAACCAAACGGGCAATTTTGGCTTTGAGGGTGTTTCGTGGGCCGCGTTCTTTGATCCGGACGCGACTAAAGGCGACATACCCTCCAACCCGAATGAGAATGTGAGCTTTGAGCTGTTAGGCGTTTATGACGGTACGCTGGCTTATGACGTGCTCTTTGTCGATGCAGAGGGCAAGGTGTTAGAGCGGCATGAGGGTTCTTATAATCAGGGCATTCGCTGGACGAATTTAATAAAAGATGTGAAGCGCATCGATGAGCTGTATCAGGGAGAAGCGCCGACCAAGAAAGCAGACGCGCAAAATACGTATACGTTTGCCGGCTGGGTAGATGAGCAAGGTCAGCCGCTGGATCTGGCCATTGCCGATGTGATCGCTTATCCCTCCTTTACGGCAGAGCCGAATGTTTGTCAGCATATCGCAACACATAGAGAAACTATTCCGGCTACCTGCACGGCCGAAGGCGCCATTGTCGAGGTATGTGATGACTGCGGCTATCAGATCCCCGATTCCATACAAATTCTGCCGCGTGAAAAGCATGTGGACAGTTTGGTGAAAACGATTAAAACGGCCACCTTTAAAGAAAGCGGACAGGAAGAGGTGTATTGTCAAACCTGCATGACCCTGTTACGCACGCAAGAGACGGCCAAGGTGACCAATCCCTTTAAAGATGTCAATATTACAGGCTGGTATTCAGACGCCGTCTGCTATGCATACACAAACAAGCTGTTTGCAGGTACCGCCAAGGATGCTTTTTCACCCGATATGCCCATGACAAGAGGCATGTTCGTCACGGTTTTGGGCCGTCTCTACGGCATATCACCGGAGGATCAGCCCAAGGCGGCCTTTACCGATTTAAAAGAAGGTGTATATTATTGCGGCTATGTGGCATGGGCGAGTCAATATGACATTGTTTATGGCAAATCAGCGACTTCTTTTGCACCCGACGATCCTATTACGAGAGAAGAAATGTGCGTTATTATTGCTAGGTTCTGCGATTATGCCGGCATCACCATGAAAGCGGTTCGACCGGACGTTGTTTTTGCCGATGCGCCCAGCTTTTCCTCCTGGGCGCTGGATAAAATCAACGCTTGCCAGCGCGCGGGCCTTATATCCGGCGTAGGAAAAAACGGGCAGGGCATGCCGGTGTTTGATGCGAAAAGCGGCGCCACCAGGGCAGAGGTAGCAACAATTATCCGAAATGTTGCGCTCACTTTTTATGCATAGTTACGTGATCCTTTTTTGAGCTAAGATGACAAACAAAAAGAGTATTGCAGAAAATCTGCAATACTCTTTTTTTATTATCAGTTATCGAATCACAAAAAGTTAGATTTTTTCGATCAGTTCAGCAGGTGTGTCAACGATCACAGAAGCACCGTGGTTTTCAAGATAAGCTCTGTCTTTAAAGCCCCAAGAAACGGCAATACCGTCTACGCCCGCATTTTTGGCAGCCTGTACGTCTGCCTTGGTGTTGCCGACATATAAAATGTGATTCAGCAATACGCCAAGCTCTTTGGCTGCGCCGAAGATAAGGTCAGGGGCCGGCAGTGCTTTTACATCTTCTTTTTCGCCCATCACGATGGATGCACGGTCACCGAAGAATTGTTTGCACAGTTCGGTGGCGGTGTTTTCCGGCTTGTTGGAAATGATGGCGATTTTAACACCTTCTTTCGCAACGGTGTCTAACAAATCAACAATACCGTCGTATGGCTTGTTGTTGCCGGTATTTGATTCAGCATACGCTTTGTAGCAGGGCTCGATCAAATCATACGATTCTTCCCATGTTGTTCCTTTCGGAACAGCAGCACGGATGAGCTCTCCCATGTTATTGCCTACGCATTTTTTAATTTCTTCTTTTGTTTTTTCCGGATACCCTGCGTCTTTGAGGGTTTTGTTGACAACAGCGGTCAGATCCTCTAAAGTGTCGAGGAGGGTTCCCTCTAAGTTGAAAATAACTGCTGCATGTTTCATGCGACTACCTTTCTCCATGCCGTATTATCAAAAACCGACAGGGAGCCTTTCTTATTTGTTCATATGTATTTTGCAGCCATATACCTTGTTTTGAGCAAGGCATGCTTCATGTCCCGTTTATTTTAGCACAAAACTTGCGTTAGTACAATATTTTTTTATTTTTTTTTATGATCGGGCAAAAGTTTTTTTCATAGCGGTTATTTATATATTTTTTAGATGCGTTTGAGAAAAGGTTTTTTATTTACAAATGAGCGGAATTGTGATAAAATATCTTATTCATTTGTATACATAAAATAACAGCGCTCACTTTTGTGTCCGGCCGCCGGACGAAGTGAAGAGGAAAGGAAACGTAGCGATATGAAATGTCCCGCATGCGGATTTGCCGACAGCCGTGTGATTGATTCCAGACCGACCGAGGAGGGATCCATCCGAAGAAGAAGAGAATGCCTGAGCTGTAAAAGGCGCTTTACAACCTATGAGATTTTCGATGCGGTGCCGATTATGGTTACGAAAAAGGACGGCAGTTCTGAGCTCTTTGATAAAAATAAAATATATGCCGGTGTGGTAAAAAGCTGCTATAAACGGCCGATCACAAAAGAGCAGATTGATGCACTGGTGGCCGATGTGGAGCAGGAAATACGAAATCGATTGACCGATGGCGTTACAACAAGCGAAATCGGCGTTATGGTCATGAATCGTCTGCGTGATTTGGATGAGGTATCGTATGTTCGCTTTGCCTCGGTGTATCGTGAATTTAAAGATGCCGATACGTTTATGCAGGAATTGCAGCGGTTAAAAGACAAGGCATAAAGACATAGGTAGGCGTACAATGACATTAAATGAATTGAAGGTGGGACAAAGCGCCCGCATTTGTTCAGTGGGTGCGAAGGGCACATTGCGTCTGCGCCTGCTCGACATGGGGCTGATTCCTAAAACAATTGTCACCGTAAGAAGAATCGCCCCTATGGGCGATCCAATCGAAATTGATTTGCGGGGCTATGAGCTGTCACTTCGGATCAGTGACGCAAAAAATATTGTTGTTGAGGCGGTTTGATGGTTATTGCATTAATTGGAAATCAAAATTGCGGCAAGACAACCTTGTTTAACCGTCTTACCGGTGCAAGACAGCATGTGGGCAATTTTCCGGGTGTTACGGTTGACGCGAAAACAGGGCCGATGAAAGCATTTCCCGAATGCAGCGTAGTGGATCTGCCGGGTATTTATTCACTGCGCCCCTATTCGGGTGAGGAACTCCTCACCCGTCATTTTTTGCTGCAGGAAAAGCCGGATGGCATTATTAATATTGCTGACGCAGCCAATATAGAAAGAAATTTATATTTGACCCTGCAAGTGCTCGAGATGGGCATTCCCACCGTTCTGGCGCTAAATATGATGGACGAGGTTACCGGAAACGGCGGTAAGATTGATATCAAAGGAATGTCCGATTTGTTGGGCGTGCCGGTCGTGCCTATTTCGGCGGCTAAAAACGAAGGCATCGATTTGTTAGCCAAAACAGTCTTTGAAACCGCCCGGCAAAAACAGGCGCCTCGTACGATCCAGTATGACGCCAAGCCGATTGATCAGTGCAAGAGAGAGATCATGTCGTTGGTTCGTTCGTCTTTAAAAGACGAGACGCTGCCCCTTTCTTTTTGTGTGACTAAGCTCATAGAGCAAGATGAGGAAATTGTCGATTCATTAAAGCTCAGCGCGCAGGAACTGACACAAATGGAGGAAACGGTGGCTCGTATGGAACGTCAGTACGGACTCGACCGCCATGCCGCGCTGGCTGAGAATCGATATGCCTTTATTGAACGTGTTTGTGCCAAAACGGTTAAAAAAGCGAAGCAAAGCAAGGAAAAGCAAAGAAGTATTTGGCTTGACCGTATTTTAATGAATCGTGTGCTGGCGCTGCCGCTTTTCTTTCTCATTATCTTGACGGTATTTTGGCTTACCTTTTCGGTCATTGGACCGCTTGGGCAAGAGGGCATGGAAAAAGGCATTGCGTTTGTAAGCGAATCGATTGATCGGGCCTTGACGGCGGCGCACGTGCATCCGGTTTTGCAGTCTTTGTGCATGGATGGCATTTTTTCAGGCGTGGGCAGTGTGCTGTCTTTTCTGCCGATTATTCTTGTTTTGTTTTTCTTTCTTTCTCTGCTCGAGGACAGCGGCTATATGACCCGCATCGCTTTTGTGATGGATAAGCCTATGCGAAAAATCGGTCTTTCGGGCAAAAGCATTGTTCCGTTGCTCATCGGCTTTGGCTGTACGGTGCCGGCGGTTATGTCCACCCGGACATTGCCGAGTGAGCGAGACCGTAAAATGACGATCCTTTTGATTCCCTATATGAGTTGTTCGGCCAAAATACCGATCTATGCTATGTTTTCGGCTGCCTTTTTTGCCGGCGGCAAAGGGCTGATTTTGTTTGAAATCTATTTGATTGGTGTCTTGATTAGTTTGGTTGCCGCCGCTGTACTAAGGCGTACGCTGTATAAGGGAGAAGCGGCCGAATTTGTAATGGAGCTGCCGAATTACCGGATTCCTTCCATGAAAAGCGTGCTGATTCTGATGTGGGAAAAGGCCAAAGATTTCATCATGAAAGCGTTTACGGTCATATTTATTGCTTCTATCGTTATATGGTTTTTGCAAAGCTTTGACGTTCGTATGCAGCTTGTTTCACAAACGTCAGACAGTATGCTGGCCGGCATAGGCAAGTTTTTATCGCCGCTTTTCCGGCCGCTTGGCTTTGATCGTTGGGAACTGGCCACCGCTTTGGTGACGGGGCTCAGCGCCAAAGAGACGGTTATTTCTACCCTGAGTGTTTTAACAGGGGGCGCAAGCCTGACGGGGTTGTTTGCCAATAAGCTTTCTGCCTTTTCCTTTTTGCTTTTTACCCTGCTGTACACGCCCTGCGTGGCTGCCTTTGCTGCGATTCGACGTGAGTTTCAGTCGTTTTTGAAAGCATTTATGATTGCGCTTAGCCAGTGTCTCGTTGCTTATGCTGTGGCCTTTTCATTTTATCATATAGCATCTTTTATCATGTTGTTTTTGCCATAATTTATATAAGAAAGGATAGGCGCGCCCGTGCTTTTGCGTTATTTCTTTGGCATGTTTCTTTATATGGCGGCCATGCTGCCCATCGTTATTCTTTGGCGGCTGGCGGCCGTTCGCTGCCAGTCGGCGCGCGGTGTACTGACCAACGCCTGGCATGAGATGGGTGTTGTCCTCTTTACCCTGCTGCTGGTTGGCCTGGCTTCACAGGCGATTATTCCGGATTATACCGTGACCGAAAAGGGAATTCTTTTTTCTTTTTGGACTGGGCCGCTCAGCGAACGGATCAATGTTATACCGTTTCATTTCCTAAAGGTGATGAAGGCATCCCTGCAAATGGGCGAGATACAGTATTTTCTTTTAAATATTGTGGGCAATATTCTCATTTTTGCACCGATTGGCTTTTTCGTGCCGCTTTTGTGGCATAGACGAACGATAAGACAGGTCACGGCTATCGGATTTTTGTGTTCGCTTGTGATTGAAATTGTGCAGCTTCCGCAGAATCGCTGGACCGATGTAGATGATTTGATTCTCAATACGCTCGGTGCTTTGCTTGGCTGTTTGCTCTATTGTTTGCTTCATAAAGCGGCGCCCCGTCTGACCGATTCTTTTAAGGTTAAAAAGTAAAATAAAAAAACTGCAAATAATATTTGCAGTTTTTTTATTTATTGTATGGCTTACTCGGTACGCAGCGCAACGACAGGATCTTTCTTTGCCGCTATTTTTGCAGGGATTAACCCGGCAATAAAGGTGAGCAGCGTGCTGATGGCGATTAAGATAAGCCCGCCCTGCCAAGGAAGCACCGCGCCAACATTGCTGATGCCGGACAGAGACTGAATAATGAGATTGATCGGCAGACAGAGTAACAGAGTAAATAAAATACCAATTAAACCGGCCGCAAGCCCGACAATCAATGTTTCGGCATTAAACACGCGGGAGATGTCTTTTTTCGAGGCGCCGATCGACCGCAAAATACCAATTTCCTTGGTTCTTTCCAGTACCGAGATATAGGTGATAATGCCAATCATAATGCTGGAAACCACAAGTGAGATGGAAACAAAGGCAATCAGTACATAGGAGATAATGTTAATAATCATGGTGATCGAGGAGATCATCAGACCGATAAAGTCGGTATAGGTAATTTGGTCATTTTCGTCTTTTCCTTCGTTGTATTGGCTGATAATGTCTTCAATGGCGTCTTTTGACGCAAAGTCCTTGGAGTAAATCGCGATGGAAGAGGGGGTGTCCTCATCTACCATGCCAAGCTTTTTGAGGTTGCCGTCATAAGTGGCGGAGGTCCGCATCATTTTGGTGAACATAGCCAGCACTTCTTTTTCATCCATCGAGTTGACAATGATGCCGTACTGCTGCTGCTCTTCGGGTGACAGGGTGGCTATATATGCGTTGACATCCTCCATGGTCAGTTCTTCAGAATCAGCGGTTGTAAAGGCAAGACCCGTAAATATATCAACGTCAGGATGCTCAATTTGATGTTTGACAATCTCGCTTTCGCCGGTTTGTTGAATAATATATTGGGTAAAGTCCTTGGTGTAGGCAAGCGGGGTTTGAATCGAGGCCGCTACCGCATTGTCCGAAGGACGCAGAATACCCGAGATTTTGATGGTTTCACCCGCTTCGATCGCGTTTTCTAATTTTTCCTCGTCTTCTATAATGGATTCATAAATACCGCTTTGACCGGCCTCTTCATATAAGTCGGTGTTGAGCACAAGCTTGAATTCCTTGTTCACTAAGTCTTCGTATGAAAAGGATTTTGCGTCAATCGGAATTTCGCCGCCGTTTTTAAAAGCTTCTACAAAGGCGGGAATTTCTTCTCGGTCGCGCAGACCAAGTGCGTAGAGCATTAAGTCCATAATTTCGTTGTTTTTATTTAAGACGAGGACCATTTCGTTGGAATCTTTCGGCCAGGAGCCATAGACTAAATCATACTGCGAATGCAGGAGCTCTTCGTTGTCAATCATCTCGGAAAAGATGTCCATGGACATAAAGCTGTCAGCCATGCCGGCCATGTTGCCCATGCTGGCCATATAATCGGTATATTTGATGCCGACAAATTGTTCGTACATCAAATCCATAATTTCGCCCGAATCGATTTTTACGTGTTTGCCGGTTTCGTCCTTTGTGTACATGCTAAAATCGATATCATAGGTGTACTTAATGTCGGTTGTGTAGGCGTCCATGCCCGTGTCAGGGTCTTCAAAATAGGCTTTCAGCGCCTTGAGGTCGTTGGTGACAAAGCCGGTCATCATGGCATTCATCATGCGCTGCATATTGCTGTTGGAATACACTTTGTCTTTGTCATGTGTTTCTTCCTCCAACTCGCCGTCTATGCTGAACATACTTTCATAGTCCATGGCCTCTCTGGTAATGGTCAGCGGATAGGTGGATAGGGTGTCCTCCTGCACCTGATTAATATAGAGATTGATGCCATGCGAGAGGGAGAGAATCAGCGCAATGCCGATGATGCCGATACTGCCTGCAAAGCTGGTTAAGAAGGTACGGGCTTTTTTGGTCATCAGGTTGTTGAGAGAAAGACTGGTGGCTGTGAGAAAGGACATAGGCTTTTTCTTGATCTTTTTCTTTGCCTTTTTCGGGGATGCTGTTTCCTCTTCTGTATAGGGGTCGCTGTCGTCCACAATGCGGCCGTCAAGAAGCCGAATAATGCGGGTCGAATACTGTTCGGCCAACTCCGGATTGTGTGTGACCATGACAACTAAGCGATCTTTTGCAATTTCGCTTAACAGCTCCATAATCTGAATGCTGGTTTCTGAATCAAGCGCACCGGTCGGCTCATCAGCCAGCAGAATTTCCGGATTGTTGACCAGCGCGCGGGCAATGGCCACCCGCTGCATTTGTCCGCCCGACATTTGGTTGGGTTTTTTGTGTATGTATGCGCCAAGTCCCACTTTTTCAAGCGCTTCTTTGGCCCGCTGCCTGCGTTCGGCCCGCTTTACACCCGATAAGGTCATGGCGAGTTCGACGTTGGATAAAATGCTTTGGTGGGGAATCAGATTATAGTTTTGAAAGACAAATCCGATCGAGCGGTTGCGGTAGGTGTCCCAGTCGCCGTCCCGATATTCTTTTGTGGAAGTGCCTTTAATGATTAAATCGCCTTCTGAATACCGGTCCAACCCGCCGATGATGTTGAGCAGGGTGGTTTTACCGCAGCCAGAAGGACCCAAAATGGAAACGAATTCGTTTTTGCGAAGGGTTACGCTGACGCCGTTCAGCGCGGTCTGGCGCTGATCGCCAAACGAATATACCTTTTTTATGTCAACGAGTTTTAGCACTTTGTGACCTCCGTTAAAAATTTGACATTATTCATATTATAATCTGATTTAAGGAGAAGTCAATGACTCTTAGCGATTATTAACTATAAAGATAAAATGTGGTCATAAAAGTAAAAGGACTGAACCTATCATAGGTTCAGTCCTTTTTGTCAGCGTCATTGTGATTCGTTTGCTTTCGATCGATTAAAAACGTGAGTACAGCGCCGACCGTAGCGATAGCCAATACGGAATATAGACCCGATTCCGGCAAGAGCAGGGAGCCTATCCAGCTCATAAAAATGACAAGGATAAAAACAAAAAGAGCTTTTAAAAGAGACTCTGTATTCATATAGGGTTCCTCCTGTATGTCGTTTTAGTTCATGTAAATGTTTTTAGTCCTTTTTATCCGAATTGTTTTTATCGTTGTCAGTTTGGTTCGACCATATAATAAAGAAACCCATAATGGCAACGGCAAAAATTGAACCGACCCCCGGCCAATTCATACTCCCGCCAATATACGCTTCCGCTACAAAAGAAAGAAATATGGTAATGATGGCGGATGACAGGCCGACAATAAGTCTTGATTTGTTGTTCATTGAAATTCTCCTTGATAAATACTGTTAGTGCAAATTTGTATTATTATTTTTGATGATCCGAACTCATTATGAAAAATCCTAAAGTTGCGATAGCAAAGATTGACCCGGCCCCCGGACAGTTCAAGTACCCGCCGATTAAGTATTCAGCAAAAAAACCAACAAGTGCAATGGCGATAAAGACTAATAAACCTATGGCAATGCGATTTGAATTGTTCATAAAGATTCTCCTTGATAGTATGATTAATTCATGTAAATGTTTTTAGTCCTTTTTGTCAGAATCATCGTTGTCTGTTTGGTTCGACCATATGATAAAGAATCCCATAGTTGCTATGGCAAATACAGCGCCAGCCCCTGGCCAATTCATGCCGGCGCCAATAAAGGATTCAGCCATATAGGCAACAAATATCGTAATAATAGCAGCCAAAATGCCGACAATAAAGCTGGTTTTGTTGTTCATACAGATTCTCCTTTATATCGTTTTCGTTCATGTAAATGTTTTTGGCGCGAACCTCCATGGGGTGGGACCCGGCGATATGTGTAATTGGATCTTCACAAAATGATTTGATTTTCATTTGTAGCCCTGTCCCATTCATAAAAAACTGATTTCTACGAATAGCAGTTTATTCAATAATACATAATTATGTCAAAATTGTCAATATTCGATCGGTTTATTTTATATAATAAAAAATCAAGAGAAGGTATTGACAATCGACAAGGCGTGTGCTATAATATCAAAGCGCAAAAGAAAGCGCACGGAATTGGATTAAATATTTGCTGGTGTGGCTCAATGGCAGAGCAGCTGATTTGTAATCAGCAGGTTGATGGTTCGACTCCGTTCACCAGCTCCAGGGAGCGTTCCCGAGCGGCCAAA
>JAAVYP010000014.1 GCA_022791195.1 Clostridiales bacterium
TCGACTCCGTTCACCAGCTCCAGGGAGCGTTCCCGAGCGGCCAAAGGGGGCAGACTGTAAATCTGTTGTCACTGACTTCGGTGGTCCGAATCCACCCGCTCCCACCAAAAAGAGGCTATAAAAAAGATATAGCTCCAAAAAACCCCGATTTTATCGGGGTTTTTTGCCGTCTTAGGCGGCGAAATTTTAACAGTCAAATTTGTGTGAATTGATAAAAGATTCATTCAAGAGGTTCTTTTATTGCAGGGTGTAATGTTCGTTTTCTATAATTTTTTTAAGAAATGCAATGTTTGTTATACCATTCGTATGTTTCATCTCGAAATTGTAATAAAGTATCTTTTTCTTGCTTGTATACGCTGTCTATGTTTTCTGCAATGCTGTACAGCAACTGTTTTTCACGCGTCATTTCATATTTAATGGCAATTTTGGTCCATTTCGAGAAGCGATTGCAGCAAATGCGGTATGTTCTCATGCTTTTGAGCACGTTGGGTGAGTCAATGGCCCATTTTTTTGCACATATTGCAGAGAAGTTAATAATAGACATCTATGCTCATACAGTTTTTTGATGGTTCTGGCCAAGTACATACGTGCTTGATTTTCGCTGTTATTCAGATAGAGAGTTACGAGTTTCTCTAATCCCCATAGACAAGCCAATCCATCATAAAACACAGCTATGTTGTTCAAATAATCGCCATTGCTGTCGCAGACGGCCATCTTGTTTCCCAAATCTCCCTGTCGATTTTGGTCAGGGCGGTATAAGCACAAGTGTCTGTTGAATAATTTTTATTTAAATGATAAGCAATAAAAGGATATTGGTAGTAAGATTCACCAAAGCTTACGGTGTAATCATAGTTCATAAAAACATTTAAATGAGAGGCGAGCCAAGCCTCGGCATAGGGCGAGGCTTGGATGATGGCTAATTTTTCAAATGTCCAGCATTCGGTTGAATCAATTAGATTGTTCCGTTCAATTGGCAGTTCCTTTTTCATGTGTTTTCCTCTTTTCAGGAATGGTGTCTGCTTTTCTTGTGAATGTTATAAGCGAATTACATTGTCTGCCAGTGCAGTGAATGCTTCGTCATGTGAAATATACAGAAGAGTTTTGTCGGTGTTTTGGATAAAGTGGTATAACCAATCTAAGCTCTGTGCATCGAGGGTGTTGGTCGGCTCGTCTAAGATGAGTACATCCGTATCTCTAAACAGACAGCGCGCAATCGAAATTTTTTGCTTTTCACCGCCCGATAAATTGTTGTTGGCCATTGAGACTTGTCGATCTGCTAAATGCTCAATGTGTAACTGCCGCATAATTTGGTCTGCTTTGTCTGTATCTGCCCGTTTATTGCCTAAGATTATGTTTTCTTTCACAGTTCCTTGGAATAGATAGGGGGCTTGCGGCGCTGTTGCAATCAATTTTCGGAGAGAATGATTGGATATGTCATGAAAATCGAGGTCGTTCATGCGCAGCGTTCCGCAGTAATCCTGCAGCAGAGAAGCGATAATTTTGATAAGCGTGGTCTTGCCGCTTCCGTTTTTACCGCATATAGCGATTTTTTCACCTTTATGAATGGCAAAATCCAAATGGATAAAAGCGGGTTTGTTTTCAAACGCGGCATTTTCAGTATCGCTGTGATTTGCGTATGTATAGCCAAGATCTTTGGCGTGAATGGCTGCCATTTGTTTGGCTTCTTCGCCTGAAGGCATATCTAAATCTGCATATAATAACTCGATTCTGGTATATAGATTCTCTAATAGGGGTTTTGTTCGAATGATGCTGCCGATGTTTTGAAAGATTGTGTCAAACAATGACAAAAATGTAATCATAGATACAATGCTGCCCGCCGTCATATAGCCGCCGGCTACCAAAACGGCACCTGTAAACAGAATGATAAACAGACAGATTGGTTCGATTAAAGCGGAAAATGCGCCGGTGACAGCACTATAGCGAATGCTTTTTTTCTCGACCTGCTCGAAATATTCGTGATACAGCTGATCTAATTTGCGAATGAAAGCGTTTTTTAGGCCTAAACCGTTGACAGCGTAGGGTTTGCTTGCTATTTCAGTCTCGTAAAGGCGAACCTGTGTTTGATATTCCCTGCCTTGAAAATCAAATTTTGCTTCTATTTTGCGCACGACAATGGGGATGACAAGCTTGAGCAAGCTGACAAATAGGGTAATCAGCAGCAGCCATATGCTTATTTGTACAGTTGTGATGACCACACTGAGCAAAATAATCGGTGTGATAATGATTTTTTTAACAATATCTAACCAGCGCTGACGAAATTGATTTGGATCATTTTCCAATCGATATTGTGCGCTGCCCTCATCAAACTGTAAAACACTGTCATATTTCTTTTGTAAAAATCTTTTCATGATTTTTCGGTCGTGCTTTAAAGCATTGTCAAACATAAGCTTTTCACTGACAAGGCCGATGAGCGGAATTAAAAACACGGTCGCCAAAAGACAAAGTACCAGCTTGTATAGATTTTCCATGCCCCAAGATAGATTCAGCGCAAAAATGGCATCGGCAAATTCGCCCAGTACAACGGCTATTTTTACCGTAATTTGTACGACGATTGTTTCCTGCAGAGCGTATAACAGAATAGAGGGCATCATGGCCATGATGCAGTCACGGTTAATGAGTGCTTTTTTATTTGATTGATTCATATGTGATATTCCCTTCGTGCAATGTGAGCGTACAGTCAATTGCATCGTCAATTTCGTTTGAGTGGCTTACGATAATAGCGCCGTTTTTTCTGTTTTGAATCAGTTTGGTGAGGATTATTCTTCCTTCCTGATCCAGCGAATTGGTGGGTTCGTCTAACAGCAAATAAACGGGATCAACTGCAAAAGCAAATGAAAGATAAACTTTTTTGCGTTCGCCTCCTGAAAGATCAGACAGCAGCGTGTCTTCTATTTGCTTATCACTCAGGCCAAAGCTCTTGGTAAATGCAAGCGCTGTTTCAATTTTCTCCGGAATGGCCATTTGAAAAAATTCTTGCGGACTGAGACTGAAAGAGTAATCGTCTTGCGGTAAATACAGCAGGTAATCGATGGATGTATCGCTGTCCTCCATAGCGTTACCGATGTTTATCTCGCCCGATTGGCATGTAAGAAGTCCGGCCAATAGCTTAAGCAGGGTTGATTTGCCACAGCCATTGGCACCCATTAGTTTATATACTTTGCTTGGCGAAAAGGATATACAGCAGTCATGAATGACGCTTTTATCGCTGTAAGAAAAAAACACATGGGAAAGGGAGAGTGTTTCGGTTGTGTCTGTTGAAGGCGTTAAACAAGACGGCTTGTGCGAGAACCAGTCATTCATGCGATTGGTTGCTATTTGGGCAACTGAAAATTGCGGTATAAGATCAAACAGCAGATTGACGGCCGAGTAAAGACCGCCTGAAAGGGCGATAATTTGTATGCCTAATTCAACGGGAATAAAGCTCTTGAGTACAAATAGGCCAACAATGCCATAAGTGCCATATTTTAATAGATTGCTTGTCAGCGCGTTTAATACGTGCTGCGCGTTGATGGTGTATATGGAAGAGGAGCCGACTTTTGAATATTTTTTGTGCAGTTTTACAAAGCGATCGAACCACCATTTCTGTAAACCGAACAATTGAATGGTTTCAAAGCCGTGAAAGCCCTCGATAACCATATCGGTGAGCTCTGCTTCGACATCCCGACAGTTATCATAATTTACCTGCATATATTTTTTGATAATGATTGGCGGTATAATTTGAAATACGGAAATGGCCAGCAGAATGAGGCCGATTTGCAAGTTGTGAATTGATAAAAATATAAAATAGGCAAGCGTTTGGAGTGCGCCGACACAAAAGCTGGGATAAAATGAGATGGTTTTATTGGTGACGGTATTAAAATCGTCATTGAATCGTTCCAGACTGTTGCCGGTCTGCGAGGCATATAACACATGTTGGGGCTGCGATAAAAAGCCTTTGTAGAGTAATATTTTGCACTTATGCAGCGCTTGTGAAAGCATTTTGCTGAACGATATCTCAAGCCATAGCGACAGACCTCTTTGCAAAATGATAACGGCCAACAGAAGCAACGCATATCTTAAAACTGCTTGTACAGAGCCTTCTACAGCGTAAGCAACAACCTTTGATGTCAGTATGGCTGAAAGAATAGACATGGGAATAGGAATCATCTGAAGCAGTAAATTGAGAGCGGCTGGCTTTTTTAAGTGATTATTAAATTCAGTGTTTATCAAGCGAATCTCCTTTCTAATTCTTGATAAGAAGCTCTTCAAATCGGTTGCAGTATTCTTGTATAGGGGAGTTTACTGTCTGACAATAATGATTGAGCTTATTAGTCATATTTCCCGTTTTTTTGAACGAATAGTAAAAGCGCATGTCTTTTTCTTGCATTAGTATATCATTTTTTGTTAAAAAACACAAGAATCGGTATGATTTGTAGATATATTGAGGTGTTATCACTATAAAATGTAGTAAAATTATTATTATATTTTCAAAATATAAAGATAAGCTTTGGATAGAATCAACGGATAATTGTTCATTGAGAGGGAAAAAGCATACCTTGTAAGATATATTGAAAAGGGTTGCCAATTGTTTTTTCGTATGATAAAATAAGAAAAAGCCTTGTGGCTTTGTCTTAAAAATTTGACTTGCTGTTTTGGGCAAACAGCATTCTGTCTCACGACAGAACCATCAAATTTTCAAATAGTTGAAAGGATAA
>JAAVYP010000077.1 GCA_022791195.1 Clostridiales bacterium
AAAAATCTGTTGGAAGAAACTAGTTCTTTGTTAAAACAGACGCAGGAAGCATTGAACCATTTAATTGAAATTGAGTCAAAAGCATATGCTATGGAAGAAGGCAGAAAACAGGCAGAATTTTATCATGAGAAGGTTGTTACAGCTATGGAAGCATTGCGCAAACCCGTAGACCAGCTGGAGATGATCGTGGATAAAGAAATGTGGCCAATGCCTTCATATGGGGATTTGATTTTTGAGGTATAAACAGCAGGATGTATGCAGCTGCCTTCGGGCAGTTGCATTTTTTTGTTAAATTTGGTATACTTAACTACTACATACCTTCAGCAGGCAGAGAGTTTTTTCGTCTGTCTGCTGAAGGTATTATGGTTGAGATGGAGATGTAGATATGTGTGATAAAATCAATGTTCTGGGGATCCATTTAGATTATCTGAATGTGGATGCGGAGATGGAACGCATCGTAGACTTTATACAGAACGATCATTTGGATACAGTTGGCATTGTAACGATGAATATGCTATTGCTAGCCGAAAAGGATGCGCGGTGGAAGGCCTATCTGGAAGAGCTGGATATGAGTATCTTAGGAGAAACAGAGGTTTTGGAGGCTGCAGATATTACCAGCGGTCAGATTTACGAAGAGGTGAAGGAAAATGAGTTTTTTGCCAGGCTGTTTTGGTATCTCATAAACCAAAATTTGAAAATTTTTCTGCTGGGTGAAAGTCAGGAAGAAGTAGAAGGTCTTAAAACTTATTTGCTGGATACATATCCCGGAATTGACATTGTGGGGGAAACAACAGAGGTGGCCGATGAAAACACATCCATAGATCATCTGGCAAATGAGATAAATAGCGTTTCGCCGGATGTGATTCTCAGTGGCCTGCAAGGTTATCTGCCAGATCAATTTTTGTTGGAAAACAGACAGAAAATTAATGGTAAGATTTGGATCAGTTTGGGAGAACATCCAAATATTCAAAATGAAGCTGGATTAAAAGTCAGTTGGTGGAGCACACTATTAAAGAAAAATACTTTTCGGCGTTTAGCCGCGAAGTTTAAGGAAGGAAAGAACGAATAATCGTGTGTGACATTTCAAGAAGAGCAGCTAAAGAATATTTACAGATTACAGTGGGTACTAGTTTGATGGCTTTTGCCATTAATTGCGCGTTTGTGTCATCGGATTTGGTAACGGGAGGCTTTTCCGGCCTGTCTATTA